>CAMOVW010000092.1 GCA_946627725.1 uncultured Clostridia bacterium | reverse complement strand
TACGCCGAAAAATTCGGCATGGGCGGCGCTTTCATCACCAAGTGCACCGCGCAGCTGATGCGCGATTTCGGCTCCATACAGAGCCCCCAGAACGCCTTCCTGCTGAACCTCGGCCTTGAAAGCCTGCACGTGCGCATGGCAAAGCATGTGGAAAACGGCCAGGCAGTGGCGGAGTTTTTGCAGGGCAGAAGCGAAGTGGAATACGTCAGCTACCCCGGCCTGCCCGGCGACCCCTACCACGCGCTGGCGCAGAAATACCTGCCGAAGGGCGGCTGCGGCGTGGTATCCTTCAACCTGAAGGGCGGCAGACAGGCCGCCGAAGCCTTTATGAAAAAGCTGCGCCTGTGCGCCATTGAAACCCATGTGGCGGACGCGAGAAGCTGCTGCCTGAACCCCGCCACCTCCACCCACCGGCAGATGACGGACGAGCAGCTGGCCGAGGCGGGCATCCCCGCCGGGCTGATCCGCATTTCCTGTGGGTTGGAAGACAAAGAAGACCTGATCGCCGACCTGAAGCAGGCCTTTGAGAACTGATCGAAAATGACGTATATTCAACGGAAAGGAGGGCGGAGGCATGGCCAGAAAAAAATGGGAACAGGTGCCCTACGATAAGGCGAAAGCCGTAGAGCTTGCGGAGCTGACGGGCGAAGATCCCTTTGCCGTGCTGCTGGCCCTCTCACGGGGGTACGATACCCCCGAGGCGCTTTCCGACTTCTTTCACGCCCGCAGAGCGCCGCTGTCGTCACCGTTTCTGCTAAAGGATATGGATAAGGGCGCGGCGCGCATCCGGCAGGCCATCGCCGACGGAGAGCGTATTCTTGTTTACGGCGATTACGACGCGGACGGGGTAACCGCAACCGCGCTTTTATACACCTATCTGCTCAACACCGGCGCCGAGGCGGATTACTATATCCCCTCCCGCATCGAAGACGGCTACGGCCTTTCCGGCAAAACCGCGGAAAAAGTGCTGGAGGGCGGCTTCGGGCTGGTGATCACCGTGGATAACGGCATTGCCGCCGTGGAGGAGGCCGCGTTTTTCAGGGAACACGGCGTCGATCTGGTGGTTACGGACCACCACCGCGCCGGCGATACGCTGCCGGACTGCGTTGCCGTGATCGATCCGCACCGGCCGGACGATACCTCCCCCTTTAAGGAGCTGGCGGGCGTGGGCGTGGCGCTGAAGCTTGCCGCCGCGCTGGAAGACGGCCGCTACGATATGCTGCTGGAGGATTATCTGGATATCGTAACGCTGGGCACCGTGGCGGATATCGTGCCCCTTACCGGAGAAAACCGCACGCTGGTAACGCTGGGCCTTGCGGCCATCGAAAACACCTCCCGGCCCGGCCTTGTAAAACTGATGGAAAGCCTCTCGCTGGGAAACAAAAGCATCAATTCCACCACCGTGGCCTTTTCGCTGGCGCCGAAGATCAACGCCGCCGGGCGCATGGACAGCGCCGATACCGCGCTGGAACTGCTGATCACCGAGGATTTTGACCGCGCCGATACCCTTGTGGAGGCGCTGCACCGGGCCAACGCGGAACGGCAGACCACAGAGAACCGCATTCTGGAAGAGGCCGCCGCCCGGTTTCAGGCGGACCCCGCCTACGCAAACGAGCCGGTTCTGGTGGTATGGGGAAAGCACTGGCACCCCGGCGTGATCGGCATTGTGGCCTCCCGTTTGGTGGAAACCTACGGCAAGCCCGCATTCGTGATCTCGGTAGACGACGACGGAAACGCAAAGGGCTCCTGCCGCAGCATTCCCGGGTTTTCGCTTTACGAAGCGCTGCAGCGCTGCGCCGATACCCTTACAAAATTCGGCGGCCATACGCTGGCCGCGGGCTTTTCGCTGACGGAAGAAGCCATACCCGCCTTCAGGGCGGCGATGAACGCCTACGCCGCAGGGTGCGAGGATTTTCAGCCGGTATTGCGGCTGGACTGCCTCCTGAATCCGAAAAACCTGAGCGCGGCGGTGCTGCAGAGCCTGCAATATATGGAGCCCTTCGGCGCATCCAATCCCGCGCCGGTGTTCGGGCTGTTCGATATGACCGTTACGGGCATAAAGCCACTGGGCGGGAACAAGCACATACGGCTTTCCCTTTCAAAAGGCAGCGTGAATCTCGCGGCGGTAAAGTTCGGGCAGTCAACAACGGATTTCCCCTATGCGGTCGGCGATAAAATAGACCTTGCGGTAAAGCTGGAACGAAACGAATACATGGGCCAGACCAACCTCAGCATACAGGTAAAGGATATCCGGCCCGCCGGCACCGACGACGCGCTGCTGTTTTTGGGGCTGATGGGGCTTAAAAAGCTGAAGCAGGGCAGACCGGTCTCCCCCGCCGCAGCCGGGGCGCTTGTGCCGGACAGAAACATGATACAGCAGGTATATTCATATATTAAAAACAACCCGGGCTGTACGGCGTCGGCAGAGCTGCTCGCCTACCGCATGGGGCTGCCCCCCGCGAACGCCCCGAAGGCGGCCGCAGCTATGGAGGCGCTGGTCGAGCTGGGGCTGGTGGCCGAAGAAAACGGCGCCCTTCGCATTGTGCCCGGCGCGAGAGCCTCGCTCTCTGACAGCGGCATTCTGCAAAAACTGGGCTACGCGGAACGGTAAACTGTTCCATTTTTGAATCCATCTTTAACAAAAGAGGTGCGTTTTATGCCTGAGGGCTACGAGTATTATGCCGCCATAGAACAGGCGGTGAAAGATAATTTTGACGCGGATGAAGCCGCGCTTGTGGAAAAGGCCTATTACTTCGCCTTTGAAGCCCACAAGGGGCAAAAACGCAAATCCGGCGAGGATTACATCATCCACCCCGTTTCGGTGGCGAAGATCCTGCTGGGCTTCGGCATGGATTACCAATCCGTGATCGCCGCGCTTCTGCACGACGTGGTAGAGGATACGCCCGTAACCGGCGACGAGGTAAAAAAGCTGTTCGGCGCCGCCGTGGCATTTCTGGTGGAGGGCGTAACAAAGCTGGGCAAGGTGCCGCTGCAGAGCCGCGAAGAGCAGCAGGCGGAAAACCTGCGCAAGCTGCTGCTGGCCATGAGCGAGGATATCCGCGTGATCATCATAAAGCTGGCGGACCGCCTTCACAACATGCGCACCCTTGCCGCCATGCCGGAGGACCGCCGGCTGGATATCGCCAAAGAGACGCTGGCCATTTACGCGCCCATCGCGCACCGGCTCGGTATCCGCCCCGTGAAAGAGGAGCTGGAAGACCTTGCCATCAGCTACCTTGACCCGGTGGCCTACGGCGAGATCGAGCAGGCGCTGGAGGACCAATCCGTCAACCGCAGAGAATTTCTGAACGAACTGAAATCGAAGATCACCGCCCGGGTAAAGCTGATCGTGAACAACGCCACCATCGAGGGGCGCATCAAATCCGTACACGGCATCTACCGCAAAATGTATATGCAGGGCAAAAGCTTTGAAGAGATCTACGATATTTACGCGGTGCGCATTATTGTGGATACCGTAAGCGACTGCTATAACTGCTTAGGCCTGATGCACGATATGTATAAGCCCATTCAGGGCCGGTTCAAAGATTATATCTCCACCCCCAAGCCCAATATGTACCAATCGCTGCACACCACCCTTTTGGGGCGGGAGGGCATCCCCTTTGAAGTGCAGATACGCACCTACGAGATGCACAAAACCGCGGAATACGGCATCGCGGCCCACTGGAAATACAAGCTGGGCATAAAGGATGCGGAATCCAACAAGCGCATCGAGCGGGGCATCGGCTGGGTAAGGGATCTGCTGGAAGCGCAGAACGAATCCGGCGAGGTCTCGGATATTTTCAACACCATCAAAAACGACTTCGTGAGCGACGAGGTGTTTGTGTTCACCCCCCGCGGCGACGTGATCTGCCTGCCCGCGGGCGCCACCGTGATCGACTTTGCCTACGCCATCCATTCCGCCGTGGGCAACAAGATGGTGGGGGCCAAGGTGGATAAGCGCATCGTACCCATCGATTACAAAGTAAAAAACGGCGAGATCGTGGAGGTGATCACCTCCTCCGCCCCGGGCAAAGGCCCCAGCCGCGACTGGCTGAAGATCGTAACCACAGCGGAAGCCCGCACCAAAATACGCACCTGGTTCAAGAAAGAACGGCGCGAAGAGAACATTGAAGAGGGCAAGCAGGAATACGAACGGGAGCTGCGCCGCAACAATATCACCCCCGGCGAAGAGCAGGCCGCCCAGCTGATGAAGGTGCTGTGCGAAAAGCAGAAAATGAGCTCGCCGGACGATTTCTACGCCGCGCTGGGCTACGGCGGCATTGTGCTCTCCAAGCTCATGCCCATGATCAAGGATGAGTATAACAAGATCGTAACCGCGCAGGAGAAGGCGGCGGCAAAGCCCCTGAAGCAGGTGAAAACCGTAAGCAGCGAGGGCGTGGTGGTGGAAGGCATCGATAACTGCCTTATAAAGCTCTCACGCTGCTGCAACCCCATACCGGGGGACGATATCATCGGCTTTATCACCCGCGGCCACGGCATCTCCGTACATAAGCGTGATTGCACCAACGTACCCGCGGACCTGAAGCACAGCGCCGAACCGGAGCGCTGGATACGGGTATACTGGCACATTGAAGAAAAACGGGATTTCTACGCCTCTCTGCTGCTCACCTGCCTTTCCGGCGGCAACGCCATGAACGAGATCTTCGGCACCCTGAACGGGATGCACGTGGCGGTGCAGAGCATCAATTCCCGCGCCACCAAAGACGGGCGCATGCTGGTAAACCTCTCGGTGGCGGCCAACAGCGTGGAGCACCTGAAAAACATAATGAGCAAGCTCAAAAAAACCCAGGGCGTGCTGAACGTAGAGCGCAGCGGCGCGGACATATAGCGCTGCCAAAGGCAGCGCAGCGATATGGATCCTACGGATCCGCGATATGCCTGCGGCGCGATATGCGTGCCGCGCGATATGTGCCTGCGGCACGAGAATGATAAGGAATTTATATCATAATAAAGGAGATCTTACCATGAAAAAGCTTTACAGATCCACCACGGACCGCAAGATCGGCGGCGTATGCGCCGGCATCGCAAAATATCTGAATATGGACGTTACCGTTGTGCGGCTGATCGCCGTGCTGCTGGCCGTATTCGGCACCGGCGGCATATGGGCGTATATCATCTGCATGCTGGTGATCCCGGAGGAGCCCCCGGCAGACGCGTATCAGAATACGAATTACGAAGACGTGGGAGAGCAGCGCTGATGCGCGCGGTGATCCAGCGCGTTAAGGGCGCAAAGGTAGAAGTTGACGGCGTTACCGTAGGCGAAGTGGGCGTCGGTTTTCTGGTGCTGCTGGGCGTGATGCAGGGCGATACCGAAAAAGAGGCGGAGCTGCTTGCCGCGAAGACCGCAAAGCTCAGGATCTTTGAAGACGCCGAAGGCAAAATGAACCGCGCCCTTACGGACGTGGACGGCGGCGCGCTGGTGGTATCGCAGTTTACCCTGTGCGCCGACGTAAAAAAGGGCAACCGGCCCTCCTTTACCCCCTCCGCCCCGCCGGCGGAGGCCAACCGGCTTTATGAATACTATATGCAGCGCCTGAAAACAGAGGGCGTTGCCGCCGTGGCCCACGGCGAATTCGGCGCGGATATGCAGGTTACCCTTACCAACGACGGCCCCGTTACGATTTTGCTGGATACGGACGTCTGGCAGAACTCGGGGCTGATGGCGCAGGGGAAACACTGAACAGGATCTCACTCCTTACTTTCTTTCCCGGAGGTTCCAGCCATGCTTCACTGTATTACACTCGGCAGTTACGCTACGAACTGCTATTTACTGATCGACGACGCCACCGGCGAGGCGCTGGCGGTGGATTGCCCCGTTTTCAACGAGGCGTACAAAGCCATGCTCGAAAAGGAAGGCGTAACAAAGCTCAGATACGTTCTGCTGACCCACGGCCATTTTGACCACGTGTGCGGCGTAAAGGAGCTGCGGGACGCATACGGGGGCGAGATCTGCATCCATGCCGCGGACGCGGACTGCCTTGCGGACCCGGCAAAGAGCCTGACCACGGAGGTGGCGGATTTTACGCAGATCCCCTGCACTGCGGACAGACTTCTGGAAGACGGCGACGCGCTGCCCTTCGGCGATACGGAGATACGGGTGATGCATACCCCGGGCCATACCAAAGGCAGCGTATGCTATTTTTATAAAGACGTTATGTTCAGCGGCGATACGCTGTTTTACCTGAGCATGGGCCGCACCGATCTGCCGGGCGGCAGCACAAAGCAGCTGTTTCAAAGCCTGAGGGCCATAGGGCAGATCCCGGGGGAATACCGGATCTTTCCCGGCCACGGCGAACCCACGGGCCTTACGTTTGAGAAAAAATACAACCGATATCTGAGGGCAAGATGATACTTTTTCTGCGCGGACATACATATAAATATGAAAGTGAGAAGGTGTGCCGCATCTTTTTTCCCACCGCAAAGATCGTGTTTGCGGCGGAGGATGGTCCTATCCCCGATCCGGCGGACCCGGACCGGGTGACCGCCGAAAAAACGGTTACGGCCGATGGCGCGGTATATACCTGCACCGCCCGGGTGGGCGGGAAAACGGCCTCCGCTTCCGTACGCGAAGACCCTGCAAAGGCGGAGCTGATCGAGGAAAACGCGCTGGCGGCGGCCATGCTGCAGGCGCTGGAGGAGCTCACCGGCATTATCCCGCCCTGGGGCATTCTTACCGGGGTGCGCCCCTCGAAGCTGATGCGCAAGCTGATCGCCGAACGGGGCGAAGAGAACGCGGTGCGCAGCTTTCAGACGGAGCTGCAGGTGCGCCCGGCAAAAACGGAGCTGGCCCGCCGGGTTGCGCTGGCGGAAAACGACGCAATCGCCCTTTCGGCGCCGGAATCCTGCTCGCTGTACGTTTCCATCCCCTTCTGCCCCACCCGCTGCTCTTACTGCTCCTTTGTATCTCACTCCATCGCGCAGGCAAAAAAGCTGATTCCGGATTACGTCCGGCTGCTGTGTGAAGAGCTGCAGCAAACCGCCGGTATCATAAAGGACCTCGGCCTGCGGCTGGAAACGGTCTATTTCGGCGGCGGCACCCCCACTTCCCTCTCCGCAAAAGATCTGGCGACGCTGCTGGATACGGTAAACGCATATTTCGATATTCCCCACGTGCGGGAGTTTACCGTGGAAGCCGGCCGGCCCGATACCGTGGACGCGGAAAAACTGCGGGTACTGAAAGCCGGAAACGTGGGGCGCATCAGCATCAACCCGCAAACCTTTTCGGACGAGGTTCTGAACAGCATCGGCCGCCGCCACACCGCGGCGGATACGGAAGAAAAATATCTGCTGGCCCGTTCGCTGGGCTTTGACAATATCAATATGGATTTGATCGCCGGGCTTACGGGCGACACGCCAAAGGGCTTCGCCGCCACGGTGGAAAAGGCCATATCCCTTGCGCCGGAAAACATTACGGTGCACACCCTGGCGCTGAAGCGCGCCGCAACCCTTGTAACCGGCGGCGGCGCAGCCGGAAACGCGGACCATACCCCCCAAATGGTGGAATACGCGAATTTTGCGCTTGACAAAGCGGGCTACGCCCCTTATTATATGTACCGCCAGAGCAAATCGCTGGGCAATCTGGAAAACGTGGGCTGGGCGAAACCCGGCAAAGCCTGCCTCTATAATATCTATATGATGGAAGAGACCCACACGGTGCTGGCCTGCGGCGCAGGCGCGGTGATCAAGCTGAAACAACCCTGCGGCCCGCTGATCGAACGGATCTATAACTTCAAATACCCATACGAATATATCTCCCGCTTTTCGGAACTCACCGAGAGAAAGAAACGCATCGGGGAATTCTATCTGCAAAACGGAAAGGAACATACGAATGGCTGAAGCAAAAAAGCAATCGCTGCTCAACGGCGCGCTCGTTTTATCCGGCGCAATCGTACTTGTAAAAATACTGAGTCTGTTTTTCAAGCTCTATGTTGCAAACAAGATCGGCTACGGCGGCGCAGGGCTCTACTCCATTGCCTACGATATCTACACCCCGATCTATTCCATTGCGCTGGCAGGCTTGCCCACCGCCGTTTCAAAAATGGTGGCAAGCGAGCTGGCGCAGGGGCATTTCAAAGACGTAAAGAAGCTGTTCAGCGTATCAAATATGCTGTTTGCCCTTATGGGCGTGCTGGGCACGGCGCTGCTTGTGATCCTCGCTTATCCGTTCGCCGTGAGCCAGGGCTCCCCCAACGCCCTTCCCAGCATTATCGCCATTGCTCCCTCGGTATTCTTCTGCTGCGTGATGAGCGGCTACCGGGGCTATTATCAGGGCCACCGCAACATGAACCCCAGCGCCGTATCTCAGATTTTTGAGGCGGCGGGCAAGCTGATCTTCGGCTGGCTGTTCCTGAATCTTGTGCTGGGCAGTACGCTGGAATTTGCAGGCTCGATACCGATCTTAAACGGCATCGTTACCAACGAGCGGGCGGCATACGCCTCCACCGCGGCGATTCTCGGCGTTTCGGCGGGGTCGCTGGCAGGCTTATTATATCTGCTGCTTTACCGCGCGGCGAAAAAGGACGGAATCACCGCCGCCATGCTTGAAAACTCCCCCGCCGCACAAAGCCGCAAAGCCCTTGCCAAGCGGCTGATCGCCATCGCCATCCCCATTGCGGTGAGTTCCATCGTGTTCAACCTCACAACCCTGATCGATAACTGGACGGTGGGAAACCGTCTGTTTGTGGTGCTGGAGCGCAATTTCGATACCGTGGCAAAGATGTACCCCGACGTGGTCGCCTCGCAGGGGTTCAGCCCGGAGCGGACCTCCGATTTCAAGGATTACCTCTTCGGCGCGTATAATCTGGTGCTGGAGATCAAGAACGTGGTGCCCACCTTTACCATCACGCTGGGGCTGAGCGCCCTGCCCATCTTATCCGAAAGCTGGACGAAAAAGGACATGGCCTCCGTGCGCCGCTCCACGGAAACGGTGATACGCATCAGCATGCTGATCGCGCTGCCCGCCGGCGTGGGGATGATGGCCCTTGCGGACGATCTGTTGTTTTTGCTGTTCGGCAGCTCCAAGCTGAACGCGCCCGCCATCCCCTACATCGCCCCCATACTGGTGTTGTACGGTTTCAGCGTGGTATTTCTGGCGCTCACCCAACCGCTTACCTCCGTTTTACAGGCCATCGACCGCATGGACGTACCCATCAAGGGCATGCTGATCGGCGCAACGCTGAAGGTGATCGCGAATTTCGCGCTGGTGAGCATCCCCTCCGTAAATATTCAGGGCGCCGTGGTTGGCTCTATTCTCTGCAATATCGTTATGGTGGCCTATGCGCTGGTTGTGCTGAAAAAAGAAACCAAGCTGAAATACCGCTGGGGTTCCCTGTTGTTCCGCCCGCTGGGCGCAGCGCTGATTTCGGGCGCCGCCGGGTGGCTCACAAACTCTATCTTTGAAAAAGCGCTGCCCGCCCACGGACTGACTTTTATTTCAGGATTTCTTTCCACACAGAACATCGCCTGCGTTATGAGCGTGCTTGCGGCGGTACTTTTCTACGTATTCGGCCTGCTTGCGCTGCGCGCGATCACCAAAGAGGATATTTCCATGTTGCCCGGCGGAAGAAAAATTGCAAAAAGGCTTGCAAAATACGGGCTTTTGGGGTAAAATGTAATATAGCGCTCATAAAGCGCATATTCGCACAGAGCGAGAGAACATATTATGATTGATAATTTCGAGTTTAAAGAGAAATATAATTGCTGCGATCTTGTGCGTATCGTTACCGTACTGCGCGGCCCCGGCGGCTGCCCATGGGACGCCGAACAGACCCACGAGAGCATCCGCAAGAATTTTATTGAAGAAACCTACGAGGCCATTGAGGCCATCGATAAACAGGACCCCGCCATGCTGCGGGAGGAGCTGGGCGACGTTCTGCTGCAGATCATGCTGCACACCGAAATGGAGCGCGAAAAAGGCGTGTTCGATTTTGACGACGTATGCGATGAGATCTGCAAGAAGCTGATCGTCCGCCACCCCCACGTATTCGGTGAGGTCACCGTTTCCTCCACCGACGAGGTACTCACAAACTGGGACGCGATCAAAAAAGCGACCAAGCACCAGAAAACCACCACCGAGAGCATACTGAGCATCCCCCGGGAATTCCCCGCCCTGATGCGCGCGCAGAAAACCCAGCACAAGGCCGCCAAGGCCGGTTTCGACTGGAGCGAGATCTCCGGCGCGCTGGATAAGATCGGCGAAGAGACCGAAGAGGTGAAAGCAGCCCTCGCAACAAAAGACCCCGAAAAGATCGCCGACGAGCTGGGAGATCTGCTGTTCGCCGCCGTAAACGTGTGCCGCTTTGCCGATACGGACGCGGAAGAAGCCCTGACCGGCGCCACGGATAAGTTCACCGCGCGTTTTCAGCTGGTGGAACAGTATTGCCGGAATGAGGGCAAAGAGATCGCCGATTACACCGAAGCGCAGCTTGACGCGTTTTGGGAACAGGCGAAAAAGGAACTCAAAAACCGCACTTAAGCCGCCCAGGCTTTTGAATAATAAAAAAAAGGAGGTTCATATCATGACCAAAACAGAACTCGTTGCTACTGCCGCTAAAAAAAGCGGACTTACGCAGAAGGATACCGACAAAGCGCTGAACGCTCTGATGGAGGCTGTTTCCGAGGCTCTTGCCAACGGCGATAAGGTTCAGCTTACCGGTTTCGGTACGTTTGAAGTACGTGAAAAGGCCGCGAGAGAGGGCCGCAACCCCAGAACGGGCGAAACCATCTCCGTACCCGCTTCTAAGGCTCCCGCATTCAAGGCCGGCGCTTCCCTGAAGAAGGCGGTTAAATAATTTACCCAGCACTGTAAAAGAGTCCGATCCGTTCGGGCTTTTTTCTTTTTTGGCGTAAAATGTTACAATTTTCCCGCAATGTTACTACTGTGTAACAAAAATGTTACTACTCACAAAGCGCCGTTTTCCCTTATACCGCAACGAATTCCGGAAAATGTTACTATTGTTACTACTTTTTCCGATATATATTATAAGGCGTTTTCAGAGGTTCTGTTTTTTTGTGTAACAACAGTAACATTGTAACAAACGTCATTAAAAAACAGCGTATCGGCTCTGCGGCAACGTTTGTTTCCGGGTATACCCCTGTAGGGACGATTATCAATCGTCCGCCGGAGTCAGGCTGCCTGCCCCATCGCGTGTGGGGGAAATGAATACCGCTGCTGTCGAGCAATATGAACCGGCGGCCCCTGTTGATTTTCTCACGCCCCATAAAGAGGCATTCACAAATCAAGCGGACGATGAATCATCGTCGTACAAAACGGCGCCGGAGGCGCGACCGCCGTTCGCCGTTTGCCGTTCGCCGTTCGCAAGAATCA
>CAMOVW010000091.1 GCA_946627725.1 uncultured Clostridia bacterium | reverse complement strand
TCGAACCCCGGACACCCTGCTTAAAAGGCAGGTGCTCTGCCGACTGAGCTACTGGCTCATCGGGTCGCAGACATGAAATAAAAGAAGTAAGTAACCAAAACCGTAGATACAAACATGATTACTGCAAGAACTTTCGTAATCTTAGCAAGTTTTGCATCCATAGAACGACCTTTGTTCTTACCGAAAAAGGTTTCAGCACCGCCGGAAATAACACCGGAAAGACCTGCTTCTCTGCTCTGCTGAAGTAATACGATGATTACGATAATAACAGAAAGAACAACAAGCAACGCACCGATTACAATTTCATACCATGCCATAACACAAACCTCCTTCTTTCTTTCGTTCCCGCATCGCCTAAGTATATTAGCACAATGATTATTAAAAATCAAGTCTTTTTTTAAATTTTTTTCGATTTTTACTATTTATTTCGATTTTGCTTTTATTCCCACGCAAATCCAGATAATCTCATATAAAAATACCGGCGCGGCGCAAGCGAGCAACGATCGGTTTCCTGCAATACAGAACTCAGAATACCAGTATAGCGCCGTAGTATAATCAAGAAGATGATATTTCGGCAGCATAAAAAGAACCATTCCGATAAGATACATAATGTCAAATACCAACACCCCGAAGCACAGGATTATTTTTGAATGTTTTTCCATACCACGCATACATGAGAAGAATAAATGTATCAGATGCACTTGATCACCCCTGTATCATAATACAATAAACAAATCATTCATTCAACATGTAACATCTGTCAAATTTGGAAATTAATAAGAGATATTATATTTTTTTCTTGCATAAAAATATACAATATGCTAAAATAAATACCAGAATAATCAACGGAAGCAGGTATTCAGATGAAGTGTCCGTATTGTTTTTATCCCGAAAGTAAAGTGATTGACTCCCGTCCGGCAGACGATGGGCAACGTATCCGCCGCCGCAGAGAATGTATGCAGTGTGCAAAACGTTTTACTACATATGAATCGATCGAAAGCCAACCTTTGATTATTATCAAAAAGGATAAATCCCGTCAGGTTTTTGACCGAAACAAATTGCTCAGCGGAATGCTCCGCGCATGTGAGAAACGTCCGGTATCTTTACAAACGCTTGAATCCGCGATTGATGAAATCGAAAGCCAGTTGCAGAATTCCTTTGAGAGAGAAGTAACTTCCGTACAGATCGGCGAACTTGCGCTTGCAAAACTGAAAGACATAGATGAAATTGCATATGTACGTTTTGCTTCGGTTTACAGAGATTTTAACGACATTGAATCCTTTATGGAGGCCCTTCATTCTCTTAAAAACAATAAATAGTATTCTGAAAAGCAAACACTCCCCTTCATTTTACCGAAGCGGGAGTGTTATTGTTTTAATTATTCTCAGAAGCTACACCTCTGCTGCATGATCTTTACCGAACGGCAATTCTGCGAGTTTTTTCTTGCTCAATGGATACAAGAACAGAAGCAATGCCGCCATAATGAAACACATCGCAGCGGGAAGTGCGGTGGAAACAGAATACATTCCCTTCAGCGCAAGCTGCGTTACATCTTTCGGGTTGTAAGAGATCCATTTCAGCATCTGGGTACTTAACGCGCCGGCAAGCGCTTGCCCGAGTTTTCTTGTAAAAGAGAAAAATGCGTAAGAAGTTCCCTCTTCTCTGCTGCCGGACAAATATGCCTGATAATCGATCACATCCGTAACCATAGCCCATATTTCCAGCACAAAGAAAGTTAAGCCAAGCCCTGAAAGGAAGCAGAACGCAAGGAATATCCACACGCTTGTTGTTTTCAACCCCCAAAGCAAAAGGTATGCGACTGCCGAAAACAGCATTCCTACCGCGCATAGCTCTTTTTTGCCGTACTTTCTTACCATTTTTTGCAGTACAGGAAGCAGCATAGCCATAGGTAAATAAGTAAACACCGTAAACAAAGTGTACTTTCCCGGGGCGTTGAAATAATCCATAAATACGTAATAGTAAGATGACTGCGTAAACTGCTGTACAGTGATCAGCAGCATGGAAGCAAGGCAAAGCACAATAAACGGACGATTGCGCAGCAGTGTTTTTACAACAAGGAACGTATTGCCGGATTTTTTTTCTTCCGGTGAAGCCACTACGCGTTCTTTGGTGAACTTGAAACAAAGCTGATATACAAAAATACTAAGAACCGCAAGAATAACCGTTCCCATAAATAATTTGGGTCCGTCGATTATTTTCTCCGGCTTTCCCATTGCGTCATAAACAATATTGCCGGCTCCATCCAATTTGTTTGCAGAAACAAACAACGGTAAAAGCATTTGTGCCGGAGCGCCGCCAAAGCCGGCTCCGATAGAACGGAACATGGAAAGCGTTGAGCGTTCACCCGCGTCGGTTGTAATAACGGATGCAAGAGAACCGTACGGAATATTAACGGCAGTATACATCATTCCGTATCCGATATAGGAGAAATACGCCCAAATCAGGTATTGATTCTCTGTGAGTCCGGGAATCTTTAAGAACATCAGCACGGCAAATAATGCCAACGGAAGAGATGCCCAACGCAGATACGGACGATACTTTCCGTTTTTGCCAGGCTTGTGCCTGTCAATAATTCCGCCCCAGATCGGGTCGTTGATCGCATCCCAGATTCTTGCAACAATAAACAATAGTGTGATTTTTGATGCATCAATCAGTAATACGTTGGTATAAAAAACCTGCAAAAACGACCCTACAAGGCCAAAAGTCATCAATCCCGCAGCATCGCCTAACGCATAACCGATCTTTTCAGACATTTTGATGCCGTATGTTTTTGCCATCAAGCTATTATTCTCCATAGAATAAACCTTTCCGATTTTTAATACTCAATAAATTCCAAACCAAGCATATCACCGAATACACGAAGCTCCTGCAATATATTACCCATAGCAACGGCAAAATGAGGTTCCCAACCGTCACAAACAGCCTTGTTGACCAGTGCCGCCGCATCAGAATCGGTTTTTACAACAATAGAGGTTCCGTAGAACTGCTGAGGCTTGTCGAGGGCTTCACCGGTTGCGGCAAAAATACGAAACTTACCGTCCGATTTTTTGCCGATGCGTAGGATCGTAACTTCTTTTTCCGCTGCACAGCCGAATTCGAGCGTGGGACCGATTTTTCTGTTGCAGTGAACACCTGCCGCCGCGCCGGTATCGGTTCGCGCCAAAGAACAGGGAGCCATTCCGCAATGCCAAAAGGTTACCGTATTCTCAGCTTCATTCATTGACACGGGGTCGCCGAAAAACGCCGGGCGCCCTGTGAGGAATGACGCAGCATACATGGTAAGCGCGCCGTATGTATCCGCTTCGCAGGACGCAGGAATCCCCAGATCATTCATGATGCCGAGCACAGAGCAAACAGGGGTGCCGAAATCAACGAAGAAATCCGGCCAGCAACGGCTTGAAAGCGCGCCGATGCGGTTTTGCTTCGTATAATCGTCATAAGCCTTATAAAGACGCGCAAAATCAGAAACGTTCTTTTTATCAATGGAATCAAGCCCGCAGATCCTTTCGCCCGCATCTTCAAGATATTTTTTGATTTCATCATCGGAATAGGTTTTTGCCATACCGATCAGCTCGCGAGACTCAATGGAAACAAGCTCTGCACCGAAAACCGTCATCATCTCCGCGTCCAGCGCTCTGCCGAATCCAAAGCCCTGCGGGGTATGACCGATCTGCAGAAGCCGGAGCTCTCGTATTGCCTTTTTCAGCTTTGCCGCTTTAATTGCGGCTCTGATTCTTGTTTTAACGTTTTCCTCATCGGGAGAACCAAAAACATAAGTAAACGGCCGATCGAATTGTTTCAGCATATTTCCTGCGGAAAACGCGCCTGTCAAAGAATTCAGACGAAGTCTGGTTCCGTCAATCACAGGCTCCCGCAAAGTCCAGAGCAGCACCGGACAGGAAAAACGACGAAGCACTTCCGCAATATATGCGCCGTTTGCAAAGGTCGCATTCTGAACGACGACATAATCCGGATGAACGGACTCCAGAAAAGCGTTAAGTTTATCAACAGACAGCAAAAGCGCATCCGGTACAAGAACAGACGGATCAATCTCCTTCAAAAGAGACTTACTGTCTTCAAACAGTTTCTGTGCGCTTTCAAGATGGAACGTCGGCACGCCGATGGGAATATAGGCATACGAAAAATCCATATCTATTCTCCCTTATTTATTGTAATCGCCGCGTACAACTTTATAAGTAGCACGGAAATCTTCCTTTGCAAGACCGGCGTCCATACCCTTTTCAAATATACGTTTTACGTTCTGCATACCGGGCATATCCATACCGGCGTCGGCAGCCATTCTTTCGCAGATATGAATATCTTTATTCATATTCTCAAATGAAAACGCAACGCTGTAGTCCTCATTTTTCAGCTTATCTTTCTGCGCGGCCACATAGGCGCAATTGGCGCCGCCCGCCATTACGGCTGCGGCAAAATTATCTACGGAAATGCCGTAGTGCAGCGCCATAAGAAGCGTTTCGTTAACGCCGTTCTGGATCTCGCCCACAAGCGTATTCTGGCAGATCTTCATAACAAGCCCTTTACCGTTTTCGCCCATATAGATAACAGTAGTTCCCATATAGCTGAGGATCGGTTCAATTACGGGGTAAAGTGATTTATCACAGCCGACGAGCACACCCAGCGTACCCTCAATCGCAGCGGCTTTTGATTTTACAACCGGCGCATCTGCGAATTGGGCGCCCTTGGCTTTTACAGCCTTTGATACCTCTACGGATACGGAGGGATCGATCGTACTCATATCGATGCAAATCATACCTTCTGTAATATAGGGTAACAGCTCGTTATACAGGTCACGAACGTTTGCGGAAGTCGGCACCATGGAAATGATCATATCAGACTTTTCCGCAACTTCTCTGTTATTTTCGCATGCAACAGCACCGAGTGCTGCCAACTTTTTAACCTGTTCTTTGTTCAGATCGGAACAATAGACCGTATCGTTATGCTTTTTTACTATATTTGCACACATGGATTCGCCCATGATGCCAAGACCGATAAATCCGATTTTCATGCTATATCACCTCAAAAACTCAAATGATCGTTTTATCCCATGCAGCCTGAAATTTTGCAAGGCCGTAATCTGTGAAAGGATGATAAAAGCTGTCTTTAAACACCTGTAAACCGGCGGTTACGATATCCGCCCCGGCGGCAGCGCAATCCACAAATTGCTTTCCGTTTCTCACCGCGGCACAGATGATCTGCGTTTCGCCGAGAAAATCATAATTGGCATAGATATCAACGATATCCTGAATATATTGGGTGCAGTCTTCACCGCTGTTCTCTTTCCACCCGATAAACGGAGACACGAACAAGGAATGGTTTTTTGCGGCAATCAAAGCCTGTGAAGCGGAAAAGACAAGGGTAAGATTTGTACGGATCCCCATTTGCTCCAATCTTCTCGCAGCAGTGATCCCGGCCATTGTGCAAGGAATCTTAATAACAAAATTCGGGCAAAGCGCAGAGATTTCTTTTGCCATGCTTACCATTTCATCTGCATCATCGAGATGCGGATTGATCTCAACCGAGATCGGGAACTTTTCCCATCCCACAATATCTTTCTCTTCAACAAATGCGGCCAACTCTCCCAATACGGTTTTGAAAGGTTTGCCGGAATTCATAATATGGTTGGGGTTTGTGGTCACGCCGTCGATACCGAAAGTATCATAGGCTTCTCTGATCTCATCGATCTTTGCGCTGTCAAGAAAATACTTCATTAAAATGATTCTCCTTAATTAATAATGATATATATATTATATTGCAATCGGTTTTTCCTGTCAATATGGCTTCTTTTGTTATTAAACACAAAACATAAACCAACTCTGTTCTATCTCTCCCCCTTGATTTTAATTTCTCATTAATATGATAATATTCTTGGGCAAAGGTAATATAAAACAGTAACGTATTCTTGAATTGACATTCAATATACATTCTATTATAATCATTATATAAGTGGAGGGCTGTTCAAATGAGTTGGATTATATGTTTTATTCTCTCTGTGGTTTTTATGCTCATATCGATTATTATGTCGATTGTTGCTTCATCGGGGAAAAAACTCCAGGGAAGCGGAGGAAAACTCATTACCCCGGTCAACGTATTATTTATTGGATTGATTATTGCTTCTTTCTTTATGTTTGTTCCGGTTTATATTTTTGAATATACTCTTAATGGATTCCATATCATTGAAGCTGTATTTCTTGCAATTCACAATATGATTCGTTTGTTCTTCGTAGATGGAGATCTCGGTTTTATCAAAGATAATATCGAAAATAATAGCTTTGGACATATATATTTTATTTATGCCTCTTTGCTTTTTATAGGCTCTTCAATAGCAACGGTAGGTTTTATTCTATCTTTCTTTCAGAGTATTACATCCCGATTTAAACTTCGCTTTTCCCAAAAAGATAAAGTATTCCTTTTTTCAGCGTTGAATGAGAACTCTATGATTCTTGCAAAAGACATCGCATCTCAAGAGGATAACAGTTTAATCGTTTTTTTTGACGTGTATGAAGCTTCAGACAATGACGACCCTGCAGACGTATTGATAGCAGAAGCACAAAGGTTCGGTTTTATCTGTTTCAAAAATGACATTCTGAACTTTAATTTTGCGAAATTAAGGTTAAGAAAAACCCTCCACGTGTTTATTATCAGCGCTGATGAATCCGATAATACTTATAAGGCGTTAAAACTGTTTCAGATTTATAAAGAACGCGATAACACAAGCTTTTACGTATTTGCATCGCAGATCGAATCGGAAGTACTTCTGGCGAAAGCGGATTCGGGAAAGATCCTTTTACGCAGGATCAACGATATCAGATCTTTTATCTACTATGAATTGTACAACAACGGCGTTAATCTGTTTCGCAACGCGGTTGCCGTGGGCAAGGAAAAGGTTATTTCCGTTGTTATTATCGGCCTCGGAGCTTACGGCACCGAAATGCTGAAAGCATTAACCTGGTTTTGCCAAATGGATGGATACCACGTTCAGATCAATGCATTTGACGAAGACGAAAATGCGGCTGATCATTTCCGCGCGCTTTGTCCCGAATTGATGGATTCGGCGCATAACGGAAACTTCTCGGACAACGGCGAAGCGCAGTATGTTATCAATATTCATTCCGGAACCAAATTTGACACATTATTCTTTTATCAGGCGTTACGGGACATCAAACAGATATCTTATGTATTTGTCGCTCTCGAAAACGATATGGATAATATAAGAACCGCAACGAATCTCAGAATGGTATTTGAACGTATGGGGATCCACCCAACGATACAATCAATCATTAAAAGCACTGCAAAAAAAGAAGCGCTTGAACATGCAGCAAACTATTCAAATCAACCCTATGATGTACAGTATATCGGCGATACGGAATCGCTTTACACTAAAAATGTGATTATCAATTCAGATCTTGAAAACGAAGCGCTCCAGCGACATTTGCGTTGGGGACAGGAAGATGATTTCTGGAGATTTGACTATAACCACAATTCATCCATGGCTTCCGCTTTACATTTAAGAGTAAAAAAGCTTCTTGATATCCCCGGGATAAAACTATCACCCGATCAAAGAACCGAAAGAGACAAACTTATGCTGCGAAAACTTGAACATCGCCGCTGGAACGCATATATGCGCTCGGAAGGCTATGTTTACAGCGGCTCGCTTGACAAATCGTCAAGAAACAATCTCGGCAAAATGCATCATTGTCTTGTAACGTTTGATCTGCTCAGCGATAAAGAGAAACAGAAAGACGACGATTGATAATTTTCAGAAAGAACCCCGATCATGCGGTGATTACCGGAGATCGGGGTCGTTTTATTCAATATCATCTTCAAATCTGATAACAGTATCGTTGGCGGCGGAATCAAATATCGCCTGTATCAATTTCAGGCAGCGGCGCATCTGCCTGTGTGTAACGATCTGTTTGGCGCCGTAACAAATAACGTCATAAATATTGTCATAATACTGAATCCATTCACCGTGCACAGCGGGAAGCGGTTCGTCATGAATGGTTTCATCCGTACGCGGCGCCATGGTTTTGGTGATTCCCGTTCCTGCTTTAACAGGAACAGAATCAATCTTGTCCCAATTGTGCACAAGCGTTGATTTGCCGTTTAGATTCCAATCCTCGATCACTGAAGTGCCGTTTTCACCGAGAATATACCAACGGGGCAACGAAATGAAATTGTTTGTGGTTACTTCAACCATATAGTAAAGACCGTTCGCGAACCGAAGTTCCGCATAGAAACCGTCGTCACACTCTTCGTTTGTAATATTTGTGATATGCGCATACACGCTTAGCAGCCGATTTTGATCGTTAAGCGTCAAGGCCTGATCCAGAAGATGCACGCCCCAATCGTAAACCATTCCTCCGCCATGACCTTTTTCTTTTCTCCAATCCCCGGGAATACCTCGGGAGCCCTGAACACGGGATTCAATACGAAACACCTTACCAAGAATATTACGATCAACAATGTTCTTCATCGTAAGATAATCATCATCCCATCTGCGGTTTTGATGAACCGTAAACAGAACGCCGCATTCTTCTGCAACCGAAATCATTTCATCCAGATCGGCAACGCTGAGCGTAACAGGTTTTTCAGATATCACATTCTTCCCGGCGCGCATTGCTTTTATACACAGCGGTTTATGTACGTCGTTCCACGTGGCTATAACGAGAAGAGAAACACTTTTGTCTTCTAACACATTCTCAAACGAACCATAGGTATAAATGCCCTGTTCCTGCGCAGCCTGCAGGCGCAAAGGATCGATATCCCATATACCGTTCAAATGGAATTTCTCCATTTCCATAATGCGTTTTGTATGCCAACCGCCCATGCCGCCGTAACCGACAACAGCTGCATTTATAATTCTTTCATCATTATTCATTAGATCTTCACCTCATGCCAATTATAAATGATTAAAATAAAAATGTAAAGAAAAGAATAGAAAAAACCGGTATTATGCGATCAAACATAATACCGGATCCGTTGGCGCGCTTGAAGGGACTCGAACCCCTGACCCACTGCTTAGAAGGCAGTTGCTCTATCCACCTGAGCTACAAACGCACATGGAGCGGGTGATGGGAGTCGAACCCACACAACCAGCTTGGAAGGCTGGGATTCTACCGCTGAACTACACCCGCAAACAACGGAATCTATTTTATCATCATTCCGTTGGTTTGTCAATAAGGATTTTTGCGAAAATCGAGTTAATTTTTATACTCAACTGTGATTGCATCGTTCTGAACACAAACAATGATTTCCGAAATGGACTCATTATATTTCGTAACCAGAATATTCGTGATTGGATCTTCAACCGTTTTTCTGATCTCATGCCGGATGTCACGTGCGCCTCTGGCGCCGCCCGCAGCATGTTTTGCGATCCAGGACGCCACGTCGTCAGAAACAGTCAAACGAATCCCCTTATCTCTCAGAGACGGGATAAATTCCCTGATCAGAATATCTGCGATTTTTGTATAATCATCCTCCGAAAGCGTATTGAACACAATAATCTCGTCTACCCTGCCGATAAACTCCGGACGCAGGAATTCTTTCAGGGCCTTCATAGCCTTATCTTTGCTTGCATCATTTTTATCTTTACCAAAACCAAGCAGATTTTCGGATCGTTCGCTGCCGGCGTTTGAAGTCATTATGATAACTGCGTTTTCAAAGCTTACGGTTCTGCCCTGTGCGTCGTTTGTTTTACCTTCGTCTAAAATCTGAAGAAGAATGTTCATAACATCCGGATGCGCCTTTTCTATTTCATCAAAAAGGATCACGGAATATGGTTTACGGCGAACTTTTTCCGTAAGCTGGCCGGCTTCATCATAACCGACGTATCCTGGAGGCGAACCGATCAGGCGGGATACGCTGTGTTTTTCCATAAATTCGGACATGTCCAGACGGATCAACGTTTCCGGTGTATCAAAAAGCTCATTTGCAAGCTGCTTAACAAGCTCCGTTTTACCCACGCCCGTGGGACCGACAAAGATGAAGGAAGCCGGCCTTTTCACTGGACTCAGCCTTACTCTGGATCTGCGTATTGCCGCACATACAGCTTCAACAGCTTCGTCCTGACCGATAATACGCGCTTTCAGATGAGCTTCCATATCGATCAGTTTGCTCATATCACTGTCTACGATCTTCTTCACAGGGATACCGGTAGAAAGGCTGATCACCTTTGCCAGATCATCTTCTGTCACATAATTATCTTCGGCTTTTTCTTTCAGCGCATCAAGCTGCCCTTCCAGCTGAATCAGATCCGCTTTGATTTTTGCAATCGCTTCATAATCCGGATTTTCGGTTTCATTTATAAGGTCTGATTCTTCTGCTTTCATCTCATCGTATCTGGTGAGAGCCGCTTCGTAATCACTGATGGCCTTATTTCTGAGATTGGCACAAGTACATGCTTCATCCAACAGGTCGATCGCCTTATCCGGCAAAAACCGTTCATTGATATACCGTTCAGACATCTGTACCGCTCTGTAGAGAAGCGTATCGGAGATGCGCACCCGGTGAAAGTTTTCGTAATAGCTTTTTATACCAAGCAGCATCTTATATGCGTCATCAATAGAGGGCTCTTCCACCTTAACAGGCTGAAAACGTCTTTCCAAAGCTGCGTCTTTTTCTATATGCTTACGGTATTCGGTAAAGGTGGTAGCGCCGATCACCTGAATTTCACCGCGGGAGAGCGCCGGTTTCAGAATATTTGCTGCGTTCATGGAACCTTCGGCGTCTCCGGTGCCAACAAGATTATGAACTTCATCGATAAATAGAATTATATTGCCTTCCGCTTTTACTTCATCGATCAACCCTTTGATGCGACTTTCAAATTGACCGCGGAATTGCGTTCCGGCAACCAAAGCTGTCAGATCAAGTAAATGGATCTCTTTTTTCTGAAGCTTCGCCGGCACTTCACCTGCAGCAATACGAAGAGCCAATCCTTCCGCAATTGCAGTCTTTCCCACGCCGGGTTCGCCGATCAGACATGGATTATTCTTTGTTCTGCGGCAAAGAATCTGCGTAACACGGGCGATCTCGTCCTGTCTGCCGATGATACGATCGATCTTACCTTCTGCGGCCTTTTTTGTTAAATCAGTACAATATGAGGTTAAAAACTTGCGATTCGATCTCTTTTGATCCTTCTTTTTCTTGCGATCATATGAATGATTTTTTGTTTTTCCGTCTTCAACGAGCTCTGCAGGTAAATCAACATCATCGTTTGAATCGGCTTTTGTCAAGTTTTGATCACCGAACAATCCCTGAAGGAACGGAAGCGTCGGTGCGCCGCCATTTTCAAATCCGGAATCGCCTTCAGAATTCAT
>CAMOVW010000090.1 GCA_946627725.1 uncultured Clostridia bacterium | reverse complement strand
CGCCTGCGGCGCAATTGAAAATTACAAAAGGATGCAAGCTGAATATGTCAACGATAATAAATTCCGTCCTTTTGTAATTAACGCGGACAGAAAAACCCGCCCTACCGTTGCGGTCCTCCGCCTGATTGCGAAAACAGAGATGACTGCGAACGGCGAACGTTGTCGCGCCTGCGGCGTAATTATAAAAATATGACTTTTATTCGTCGCTTTTCAGCTGCCGGATATCTCCGCCTACGAAGCGGAGGCCGAGGTACTCGCCGATCAGGCGGGAGGAGATGCGGCGGGAATAGCGCTCTTCGATGCCTTTGGTGGAGAGATTGCTGTTGATGATGGTGGGCAGGCGCATGTTGATGCGGGTGTTGATGATGTTGTACAGGGCGGCGTCGGTGAACTGGGTGGAGAATTCCGCGCCGAGGTCGTCCAATATCAGCAGATCGCACTCCAGCACCATAGATTCGAATCTGCCCCGGGAATCGGTTTTGCCGAAGTATTCCTTCTGCAGTTCGCTGAAGATGTTCTGGGCGGAGTTATAGATCACCTTATAGCCCTTTTTGATCACTTCCCCGGCGATGGCGAGGGAGAGATGGGTTTTGCCCAGACCCGTTTCGCCGAACATGAACAGATTCTGGGAGTTGGTATCGAAATCGGCGGCGTATTCTTTGCATACGTTCAGTATGTTTTCCATCCACGCTCTGGGGGAGCACTCCAAGGCGGGATCGGGCGTATCGGGGTAATAATCCAGCCGGAAATCCGCAAAGGTGGAAAACCGCAGGGGGGATTTTTGGTTCGCCTCTTCAAACGCCAGCTTCTGCAATAATTCCGTAAAGCAGGAGCACAGCTCTATGCCCACGCTGCCGGTATCGCCGCATTTGGGGCAGGTATATTTTGTTTCAAGGTGATCCTCGGGCAGGCCGTGGGCGCGCAGCAGGGCTTTGATCTCCCTTTGGGCGTTCAGGTTGCGCTCCCGCTGGCGGATCAGGTTCTTTTCGGCGCTTTCGCGGTCCATATTCACAGAGGAAAGGGCGTCCCGTACCGAATCGATCATCTCCTGCTTCAGGGCGCGGTAGCGGGGCTCCGCCTTCTCAAAGGCGTTCAGGCGAAGGGAGGTTCGTTCTTCCGCGCGGCGGCGGCGTTCATCAATGATCTCCCGCGCTTTGTCAAACAGTTCGGTGGAATAGATCATCAGCGTTTCTCCTTCTTTTTGAGTTTCGGCATGGTGGTGTTCATTTTGCGCTCCGCCCGCTCGATATCGTAAGAGGCGGGGGTTTCGTAAACGGTTTTGTTTTTTGAGGCCGGTTTCGGGTTGTTTTTCGCGGCGGCCTTGGCTGCGGCGGCGGCAAGGGTATCCTCGCGGAATTTGCGTTCCCGCTCGGCGGCCTTTTCGGGGGTATCCACCCCGGCGCTCTTCCATGTGGAGAGCACCTTGTTCATATACGGAAAGCTCACCTTGCCGGTGTTTTTCATCATTTCATCGTAGGCGAGGGAGATCATCTCCATGGTGAAATGCCAATCTCCCAGCCACGCGGCAAGGTATTTCTGCTGCGCCTGCGTGGGGTTGGCGGAGCGGACGCCGGTGATGCGGGCAAACTCCGTCCAGTTTTCGTTTACGTTTTCCAACCGGCGGAGCTCGTCGTCCGCGGCCTCGAGGCTGTCGATGCCCCGCTTGCTCCAATCCGCGCCCACGGTATAGATATAGCCCATGTTCCGCTCCTTATTATGGATGCGGGCGTATTCGCAGATGGTGAGGATCACCTCCGCCGGAAGGCCGTAGTAATCGTACAGCAGCAGTAAACTGGCCTGATCCGCCGTGCCGATGGTGCGCCCCAGCTTCATCTGCGCCTCGCTGAACAGCTCCCGCACGGCGGCGTCTTCGCTGAGCCGCAGGCAGATGGTTTCGTAAGAGGGCTTAGAGGGCTTCAGCGGGATGGTCTCCTTTTCCGGCTTTGCGGGGGCGGCCTCTTTTTCCGGCGCGGCGGCAGGCTGCGCGGAAACCGGCAGGGGGGCTTTTTCGTCCGCAAGATAGCCCTTATCCGCCCAATAACGCAGCGCGTCGGCGGCGTCCGCCTCGCTGAGCCCCGTACCCGCCGCAACCGCGGCGGCGTCAAAGGGCGCGCCGGCGTTTGCGTAGGCAAACACCAGCGCCTTGATATACCCGCCCGAGGCGAGGATCAGATCGGAAGTGAAGCTCTTCGGCAGCACAAACACACTGCCGTAGGAGGAGGGGTTGATGATGTACATAGAAACCTCTTTATTTCTGATAGAACTCAAAAAACGCTCTGTAAGCGGCGTAAACGTCCAGTTTGGCCACCACCTCAAAGGGCGCGTGCATAGAGAGGACGGGCACGCCCACGTCTACCACTTCGATGTTGTGGGAGGCCACGTATTTGGCTACGGTTCCGCCGCCGCCCGCGTCCAGCTTGCCCAGCTCGCCGATCTGCCAGCAGACGTTGGCGTTATCCAGCATGGCGCGCACCTCCGCCATAAACTCGGCGGGGGCGTCCGAAGAGCCGCCCTTGCCGCGGGCGCCGGTGTATTTTGTAATGACCACGCCCTTGTTCAGGTAAGAGGAGTTGTTCTTTTCAAACACGCTCGGGAAGTTGGGGTCGAAGGCGGCGTTCACGTCCGCGGAGAGGCATTTGCTGGCGCTGAGCACGGCTTCGCCCTCCAGCCCCTCGGCGGCGGCCAGCGCCTTGATAAAGAAGGCCATATAGGCGGAGTTCAGGCCGGTGTTGCCCTCGCTGCCGATCTCTTCTTTATCCGTAAGCACGCACAGGGTGGTGTGGCGGGGCAGCTCGGTATCCAGCAGCGCCATCAGGGCGGGATAGGCGCAAACGCGGTCGTCGTGGCCGTAAGAGCCGATCAGGGAGCGGTCGAAACCGATATCGCAGGCCTTGAAGGCGGGCACGATCTCCAGCTCCGCGCTGAGAAAATCCGCTTCGGTAACGCCGTATTTTTCAAACAGGATGTTCAGCACGTTCAGCTTTACGTTCTGGGCCTCGTCGCTGCCGTCGAAGGGGCGGGAACCCACGATCACGTTCAGATCTTCGCCCGCGATGCCCTCCGCCATGGTTTTGCGCATCTGCTCCGCGGCCAGGTGGGGCAGCAGATCGGAGATCACAAATTTGGGTTCGTTATCCTCTTCGCCGATGCGCACCTTTACGGTGCTGCCGTCCTTTTTCACGATCACGCCGTGCAGGGCCAGCGGGATGGCGGTCCACTGGTATTTTTTGATGCCGCCGTAATAGTGGGTTTTGAACAGCGCCTCGCCGTCCTGTTCATACAGGGGGTTGGGGCGCAGATCCAGCCGGGGAGAATCGATATGGGCGGCAATGATGCGCGCGCCGTCGGTAAGGCCGGATTCGCCGATCACCGCAAGGATGATGGCCTTGCCCCGGTTATTGTAGTAAATTTTGGAGCCCGCGGGATAGATCCTGCCCGGCACGTAGGGCGCAAAGCCGTTCATCTCCGCCAGCGCCACAGCCTGCTCTACCGCCTCGCGCTCGGTTTTGGCGGCGTCCAGAAAGCTCATGTAGCCCTCGCAGAAGCTGTCTGCCGCGTCAACCTCATCCGAGGTCATCTTTTCGCCGGCATAGGGGGCTTTGTAAAACAGTTTTTCCTTCAGTTCTTTGGTTGCGTCACTCATATTATTTTTCTCCTTTTATTCTGAAATATATCCTGATTGCGTCAGGATGGCTTTGATTTGTGTTTTTACGGCGGCAAGATCTTCGTTGACCACGAAATGATCCGCATGGGAAGAGAGCCGGTCCTCTTTGCCCTGTACGGCGATGCGTTTGCGGGCCTCCTCTTCGGTGATGTGATCCCGCGCCATGATGCGTTTCAGCCGCGTTTCTTCGGGCGCGGTCACCTTCAGGGTGAAGTCGCAGTCCGTATCCATCCCGGCGGTGAACAGCAGGGGCGCGTCGATCACGGCCCATTTGCCCTGCCGCTTCGCCTCTTCCGCCCGGCTTTTTGCGATGGCGATGATGGCGGGATGGGTAACGGCAGAGAGCTTTGCGGCGGTTTCGGGGGAGGCGAAAGCCCGGGACGCCAGCTTTGCCCGGTCAAGGGAACCGTCCGCAAGCAGGATATCCGCGCCGAACACGGTCTGCAGGCGGGGCAGTACGGGGGAGCCGGGCTGTACCACTTCCCTTGCGATCTGATCCGTATCCACAATGGTAAGGCCGAATTCCCGCAGCATATCGCAAACGGTGCTTTTACCGGCGCCTGTCTGGCCGCACACGCCGAGAATTTTCGGGCCGCCGTTCAGAAAGCGGAAGCCCGCCGCGCGGTAGAGCCGGTTGCATACCCCCAGCCCCACGCCGGTGGGAACGGGCGCGCGGGCGAAAACGGTTTTTGCCCCCAGTTTATCCAGCTCCCGCAGCGCCGAAAACAGGCGGGCGGTCTGGCTCAGGGGCTCCGCTTCTCTGCCCATGGCAACGGCGCGCACGGGGCACAGGGGAAGGTCCTCTTCAAACACCAGCGCGGTATCGGCTTCGCCCGGGTGGGCGGCAAGAAAGCGGAAAAATTCCTTTTGCCCGCCGCGCACGATATAAATCTGCGCGTTGGGGGCGTAGTGCTTGTATTTCATGCCGGGGGAGGCGGCGGTCTGCCCCGCTTTCAGGGGGTTCAGAACCGCGTCGTCCACCACAAGATCCGGCAAAATCTCCCGTAACTGTTCGGCGGTGATCACGCCGGGGCGCAATAATCGCGGCGGCGAAACGGCAAGGCTCACCACGGTGCTCTCGATGCCGCATTCGCTTTCGCCTCCGTCCACAATGGCTGCCACGCGGCCGGTCATATCGTCAAGCACGTCCTGAACCCCGGTGGGGCTGGGAAAGCCGCTCAGATTCGCGCTGGGGGCGGCCAGCGGCACGCCCGCCGCTTTGATCACGGCGTTGGCCACCGGGTGGGAGGGTATGCGCACCGCCACGGTGGAAAGCCCCGCGCTCACCTCGGCGGGGACGGTATCTTTGCGGGGCAGTATCACGGTGAGGGGCCCGGGCGAAAACCGGGCGTACAGCCGCCGGGCGGCTTCGGGGATATCTTTTGCCACGGTTTCAAGCTCCTGAGCGCCCGCCAGATGCACGATAAGGGGGTTATCCTGCGGGCGGCCCTTGGCCTGGAATATCTTTCGGACGGCGGCGGGGTCGAAGGCGTTTGCCGCAAGCCCGTAAACGGTTTCGGTGGGGATGGCCACCACTTCGCCCCTGCGCAGCAGCGCGGCGGCGGCCTCCACTGCGGCGCGATCTGCCGCCGGATCGGTGATTTTATAAATTTCGGTATTCATGATTCATTGATGTTTTTCAGCTTTTCGGCGGTATCGGCGGTGATCAGCGCGTCGATCAGCTCGTCCAGCGCGCCGTTGAGAATGGCTTCGAGCTTATACAGGGTGAGGCCGATGCGGTGGTCGGTGACCCGGCCCTGGGGGTAGTTATAGGTGCGGATCTTCTCGCTGCGGTCGCCGGTGCCCACCTGCGCCCGGCGCTGGCCGGAGATCTCGTTTTTCTGCTTTTCGGTTTCCATCTGCTTCAAGCGGGAGCGCAGCACCTTCATGGCTTTGTCTTTGTTTTTATACTGGCTGCGCTCATCCTGGCATTCCACCACAAGGCCGGTGGGCAGGTGGGTGATGCGGATGGCGGATTCGGTTTTGTTGATGTGCTGGCCCCCCGCGCCGGAGGAGCGGAAGGTATCAATCTGCAGATCGGCGGGGTTTATCTGCACGTCCACCTCTTCGGCTTCCGGCAGCACCGCCACGGTTACGGTGGAGGTCTGGATCTTGCCGTTGGATTCGGTGACCGGCACCCGCTGCACCCGGTGCACGCCGCTCTCGAATTTGAAGCGGGAATAGGCCCCCTCGCCGTTGATCATAAAGCTGATCTCTTTGTACCCGCCAAGGCCGGTTTCGTTTACATACATCACTTCAGGCTTCCAGCCGCGGGTTTCGGCGTACATGGAATACATACGGAACAGCACCCCGGCAAACAGGGCGCTCTCTTCGCCCCCGGCCCCGGCGCGGATCTCCACGATCACGTTTTTATCGTCGTTTTCATCCCGGGGCAGCAGAAGGACCTTCAGCTCTTCCAGATTTTTCTGTGCCGCCGCGTCGCTTTCGGCGGCTTCCTGCGCCAGCATCTCGCGCAGGTCCGCGTCCGCCCCGGCCTCCGCCAGCAGATCTCTCGCGTCCTGTACGTTTTGCGTATTCCGTTTGTATTCTCTGAATTTTTCCACCACGGGGGCCAGCAGCTTCTGCTCCTTTAAGAGCTTTGTGCAGGCTTCCACGTCCGCGGCGGTTTCGGGCAGGCACAACAGCCGCCCGATCTCTTCGTAACGGGCCTCCACCTGCCGGAGTTTATCGATCATGGTTCGTTTCTCCCAATGTGTTTGATGTTCTTTTCTACTTTGGCGCGTGGCGCCATCACCTCATGCCCGCAGCCCAGGCACCTCAGCTTGAAATCCATGCCGGAGCGCAGCACCAGAAAGCGCTTTTCACCGCAGGGATGCTGCTTTTTCATTTCCAAAATATCGCCCGGGCGAACGTCCATAATAAAACCTCCGAGGTGTTGTAAGGAATAAAAAGGTAAATTATATTTATTTTATCATACTTTACGTTAAAAAGAAATAGTTATTTATTACGAGGTTTATTAATTTTGAATTTTTGCGCAAAGGAACGTGAGCATATGAGTATTTTTTATCCCGAAGGCTTTTTGACGGGGCGCGCCGAAAACCGGGCGGCGATGGCCAGCATTTCCGCCCTCAGAGAGGCCATGCTGAAGGGAACGGTGCTGGAGGCCCGTGCCGTGAAATGCGACAGGGAGCATAATTTACATATCAGCCTCGGCTGCATGGACGGGGTGATCCCCCGGGATGAGGGCGCCGTGGGCATTGCCGGGGGCGAGGTGCGCGATATCGCCCTGATCAGCCGGGTGGGCAAACCGGTGCAGTTCACCGTGACCGGCATCCGCCGCACGGAGGCGGGCCGGTACGAGGCGGTGCTGTCACGCAGGCTGGCGCAGGAGAAATGCGCGGCGGAATATCTGGCTTTTCTCAGCCCCGGGGACGTGATCACCGCGGTGGTATCTCATATGGAGAGCTTTGCCGCCTTCTGCGATATCGGCGCCGGGGTGACCGCCCTGCTGCCCATCGATAGCATCTCCGTTTCGCGCATCCCCCACCCGGGGACCCGTTTTTTTGCCGGGCAGCAGATCAGGGCGGCGGTACGGCTGCGGGATGAAAAAGGGCGCATCGTGCTCACCCATAAAGAGCTTCTGGGCACGTGGGAGGAGAACGCCGCCCGCTTTCAGGTGGGCGAGACCGTGCCGGGCGTGATCCGCTCGGTAGAGAGCTACGGCGTGTTTGTGGAGCTGACGCCGAACCTTGCCGGCCTTGCGGAATACGACGGCCGCTACACCGCCGGGGAGGCCTGCGCCGTATATATCAAAAACATCATCCCTGACCGCATGAAGCTGAAGCTGATCATCGTTGACGCCGGAACCGACAAACCCGCCGACATGCCGATGGAATACTTCTTCAAAGGCGACCATATGGACCGGTTTATCTATTCCCCGCCCGGCAGCAAACGGGTGATAGAAACGGTGTTCGCGCCGGAAGCGCATATCGCAAATTAAACAACGAGGATGCCTTCAAATTACACAGATTTCTGTGAAGAACCAAAAAACCGGCCCATTCCGGACCGGTTTTATAGGATTCTGTCTGCTTATTTCAGGGCGTCCTTTGCCTTTTCGGTAAGGGCGGTGAAAGCGGCGGGATCGGCGATGGCGATCTCGCTGAGCATCTTTCTGTTCAGCGTAACGCCGGCCTTCTTGAGGCCGTTCATAAAGGTGGAGTAGTTCATGCCGTTCATCTTGCAGCCCGCGGAAATACGGGTGATCCAAAGACGGCGGAAATCTCTCTTCTTCTGTTTTCTGCCGATGTAAGCATAGTTGCCGCTCTTCATTACGGCCTGCTTTGCGGTTTTGAACAGCTTGCTCTTGGAGCCGTAGTAGCCCTTCGCCAGCTTTAAGGTTTTATTTCTTCTCTTGCGAGTCATTAATGCGCCTTTAATACGAGCCATTTCTTATTACCTCCGTTGATCGTTCTGAATTATTTGTAAGGAATGAGACGTTTGATCTGCTTTACGTTGGTCTTATCGGCCACAACGGTCTTGCGCAGGTTTCTCTTTCTCTTGGTGGTCTTCTTGTTCAGAATGTGGGATTTGTAAGCGTGGCCGCGCATCGGCTTACCGTTTTTGGAAAGCTTAAAACGTTTTTTCGCGCCGGAATTGGTCTTGATTTTAGGCATGATTATTTCCTCCTGTAATAAATTTGCTTTCTGCGAAAGCGGGAATCATTTTGCGTTTTTTGCAGCGATAAACATAAGGATATTGCGGTTTTCAAGCTTGGGAGCCTTTTCGATCGTACCGTATTCGCTCACGGTTTCGGCAAACTGCTCCATCACCTCAAAGCCTCTGTCGGGGTGCGCCATTTCACGGCCGCGAAGCCGGATCGAAACCTTTACGCGGTTGCCCGCCTTTAAAAAGCGGATCGCGTGGTTGATCTTGGTTTCAAGGTCGTGGGTGTCGATATTCAGAGAGAGCTGCACCTCTTTGATCTCGATCACTTTCTGATTCTTTTTTGCTTCCTTTTCGCGCTTCTGGGCGTCAAATCGATACTTCCCGTAGTCCATGATCTTGCAAACGGGAGGCGTAGCCTGAGGAGCGATCTTTACAAGATCCAGATTACGTTGGTTTGCAATGGTTTGGGCCTGTGCCGCGCTCATAATGCCGAGCTGTTCGCCGGCGTCGGTAACCACGCGCACCTCTTTATCTCTGATTTCCTCATTGATTTGCAGTTCCTTGATAGCTATACGAAAGCACCTCCGATAATAAAGTGGGGACCCGGCTGTTTGCCGGCCCAAAAAATAAACGCGGACGAGCCGGTCCGCGTAAAATATACATGATACGGGCGTAAAAACGCCTGTTTCGATATATAAAACCCTGAAAAACGAAATTCGCAGGGTGAAACGCCGATCCGTCTGCTTTATTTGTGCCAATATCATAGCAGATTAATATGGCGTTGTCAAGTGTTTTTTTTATTTAATCAATGAAACAGAATCGCGTGCGCGCCCCAAAGCAGCAGCAGGTGGGCGGGGTAGAAGGCGTAGAAAAACCAGCGGTTGATCTTTTTGCCTTTTTCGCCGTTGTGCAGCAGGGCGAAGGGGGCGGCGGCAAGGGCGAAGAATTCGCTGAGGTTGAACCGCGCGGTGATATCGGCGTGATACAGATTTCCGCTGCGGCCGGATACGTACATAACGGGCTCCAGATACGTACTGAATTCAAGAATAAAGCTGATCAGCAGGCAGGCGAGCACAATGCCGAGCTGCCGCACCGGCGTTTTCGTCTGCAAAAAGATATAGAACAGGAAAATGCAGATCACGCCCATGGCGCCGTAATCGGTTTTGAGAAGCGTTTCGGCTGTGTATGCCACGATCAGCAGCAAAAGAAAAGCAACGATCTCCAGATTGTGTTCCCGCAGCTTTTTATAAACAAAAATACAAAACAGCCCTAAAAACAGCGTAAAGAAAACGTTTTGGTAGCCGGTTTCAAACACCTGACCGTTGAACGCAAGGTCGAAAGGCACCTCCGAAATAAAGGCGAAGGCCAGCAGCCGCAGCATATATTTATAGATGTTTTTAGTGTACGTTGCGCCGATGGCGATCATAAACGCAAACAGCGGAAAGGCGATGCGGGCGACGGTGCGCATCATCTCCTGCAGCATGCCGCCGAATTCGCCGGCGCCCACAAGCTGTTCTTCAAACACCACGGCAAAGTGGTCGATAAACATCAGAACGATGGCGATGATCTTGAGCGTGGAGGTGGTAAGCCCTCTTTTTTTTTCGGTATCCATAAAATGGCTCCTTATACGATTTCTTCTGTTTTTTGTCCCGCGGCGGCCATGCGGGCCTCTCTGGCGGCGGTCACCTGCGCGGTGATGTCTTCCATATACGCGCCGTGGAGTTTGAATTTGGCGGAGAATACGATCAGCGAGAGAATAAAGCATACGGCGGGCACGATATACATAATGCCCTTGATGCCGTTGATCACCCGCTTGGAATACAGCGTCTGCGCGCCGGAGGAGATGAGATCCGTCTCTTTATTATAATGTACGACCGAAAGCGTCAGGTTCAGTATAATGGTCTGCACGGTGTAGGCCATCTTCTGCAAAAAGCCTTTCATAGAAAAGGTGACGCTCTCTTTGCGTTTGCCCATTTTTACCTCGCCGTAATCCACCACGTCGGAGAGGAATACCGTTTGCGAAACAAACATGGATGCCGTGCCGATCTGATTGATGAAATAGGAAATACTCATCAGCAGCCATTGGTGCGCAAGGCCGGAGAGGGACATGCCCGCATACCCCGCGATGGCCACAAGAAGAGAGGTCTGGTAGATCCTGCGGCGGCTGGTGAATTTCAGCATGACGGGCACCACCACAAGGCCCAGCACCGAGCCCGCCGTCATAAACAGGTTGAATTTGGAAAGCGTAAACCAGCCTGCGGTGGATTCCGCCGCCACAACCACGTTGAAAAAGTGATCCTTCACGCCGGAAACCGTATAAAAACCGGTGTTGGAGAGCAGCGCGAACAAAATGAATACCCTGAGCTGGTCGTTATGCTTCAGCACCTCAAAAATGGTGCGGAAAGAGAATTTTTCCGTTTCTTTTACGTGTACGGTCTCTTTCACCCGGCTCATGGAAAGCACCGCGAAAAACACAAGCATCCCCGCAAACACCGCGGCGCATACGATATAGCCTTTGGCCGTCCAGTCGTAAGCGTCCGTGGCGGCGTTGTAAGTGCCGAATTTGTTCAGGATCACCGGCGCGATAATGCTTACAATGCCCTGCCCCAGCCCCGAAAACGCCCTTGCTATGGTAGAAAGCAGGCTGCGCTCCTTCGGGTCCGTGGTAAAGCTGGGCACCATGCTCCAATAGGGGATATCTGCCGCGGTGTTCGTCATGCCCCACAGCACGTACATCACGGCCGCGTAAATATAAATGCCGATCGCCCCCGCGCCGACCTTCATGCCGGGGTTGAAAAACAGCAGAAACAGTATGACCGCGTTGAGGGACGCGCCCATTACCACCCACGGGCGGTAGCGGCCGAATTTGGTATTCGTGTTATCCACCAGCGAGCCCATCATCGGGTCGTTCACGCCGTCCCATACGCGCGCCAGCGAAGAGAGGATCAGCAGAAATTTCGTATCCAGCTTCAAAATGTTGGTCTGATAATAATAGAGTTTTTCATAAAACATGCCGTAGCTCAGATCCAGCCCCACCGCGCCGGACCCGTACCAGACCTTTTCGGTAAAATTCTTCAGCTTGCCCATAAAACCGCCTCCGAACAGTAATATATATCAATTTTATCATATCATTCGCCTGAAAGCAAGACGGAGTTCCGGGGGAAATTGCAGTTTATCGCGCCGCAGGCACGACCGCCGTTCGCCGTTTGCCGTTCGCCGTTCGCAAGAATCACAGTTTCCGCAA
>CAMOVW010000089.1 GCA_946627725.1 uncultured Clostridia bacterium | reverse complement strand
TATTATGAAAACGAGCGAAGTTGTTGTATTCATCGTATACCTGCTGTTCATGGTCGGTATCGGCGTGTTCTTCTTCATCAAGGACCGCAACGGCGGCGAAAAAACGTATTTCTTAGGCGGAAGAAAAATGGGCGCATGGGTCACGGCGCTCTCCGCAGGCGCGTCCGATATGAGCGCATGGGTGCTGATGGGTCTGCCCACCGCCATTTACGCGCTCGGCATGGGGCAGGTGTGGATCTCGGTTGGCCTTGCCATCGGCTACACCTTAAGCTGGATTTTTGAAGCGCCCCGTCTGCGCAAATTCAGCATCGTGGCCAACGACAGCATCACCATCCCGCAGTATCTTACCAACCGTTTTCTTGCAAAATCAAAAGCGCTGCAGATCATCTGCGCCGTGGTGTTCCTGTTTGCGTATACCATTTACGCGGCATCTTCCATCAAGGCCTGCGGTACGCTGTTCAACACCGTGATCGGGCTGGACGCCAAAATCGCCATGTATCTGGCTGCGCTCATCATTGTGGGCTATACCTTCCTCGGCGGTTATTCCGCCGTTTGCTGGACGGACTTCTTCCAGGGCCTTCTGATCCTCGGGTCGATGTTCATCGCTCCGATTTTTGCAGTGTTCATGCTGGATCATTCCTCCGTCAGCGCGTTCCCCGAGGGCTATTTCAACGCCTTCTCTTCCTGGCAGGATATCGTTTCCGGCCTCGCGTGGGGCCTTGGCTATTTCGGCATGCCGCACATCATCATCCGCTTTATGTCTCTGAAGAGCCAGAAGGAGCTGAAAAAGAGCGCCAAGATCGGTGTCACGTGGACGGTTCTGATCCTGTTCTTTGCCGCGCTGATCGGCGTTGTGGGCAGGCAGTATCTCGGTATGAATGAAACGGTCTCCGATAATTCCACCGTATTTATCGAAATGGTGCGCAAGCTCTTCCCGGGCGTGATCTCCGGCATTCTGCTCTCCGCGGTGCTTGCCGCCTCCATGAGCACGGCGGACAGCCAGCTGCTTGCCGCCTCCTCCGCTTTTGCCAGCGACGTATATAAGCCGGTGTTCCGTAAGAATAAAGCCAGCGATAAAGAGATGCTCTGGATCGGCAGAGTTGTGGTGCTGCTGATCGCGGTGGTGGCGCTGCTTGTTGCCGCCAGCCCCAATTCCGGCTCCATTATGGATCTGGTTTCCAACGCGTGGGGCATCTTCGGCGCAGCGTTCGGCCCCGCAATTCTGCTCAGCCTGTTCTGGAAGCGCTTCAATCTGGCCGGCGCCGTGGCCGGTATCGTTGTGGGCGCTGCGGTGGATCTCTGCTGGTTCTATCTGCTCTCTTCCACGGGCGTTTATGAGCTCGCCCCCGGTTTTGCCGCCGGTCTTATTGCCGCCGTGGTCGTAACGCTGCTCACAAAGAAGCCCTCCCCCGAGGTGGAAGCGCTGTTTGACAGAGCGGTTGCGTATGACGACAGCAACGCGGCAGAACCCGTATCAGACGGAACCCGCTGATCGTAACGTAGAATTGAAAACCCGTTCAAGCACGGTTTTTATACCGGTTGGACGGGTTTTTGTTGATAATAAAAATTATTACAGAAATATTGATTTTTTTCTGAAAAACGTTAACAAAAACGATTTTTTCATGTATAATCAATATTCAGGAAGCGTATTGTTTTTACGCCGGACATAAAAAGAGAAGGAGAGGATTGCAGTGTTTCAGAAAAAATACGGAAATGTAACGATCCAGATGGTGCAGGCAGCCAAAAGGGGATTGTGTCTTATGGCCTCCCGAGGGCATCAGAGGATCCTGTTTGATTTTGTGGGAGATGATCCGGAAAGGGTCCCTGACGGCACAAACGCCTATATGTTCGGCAATAAGCTGATCTTGGTTACACGCTGGTCTGATATGAGCGAAGAAGAGAAAGAAACGGTGCGTGAAAGCCCCCTTACGTTGGCGCTGCACCCCGGAGAATGCATCCAGATGAGCCTGAAAATCGAGAATGCATGGGGAGACGTTACGCTTACGCTTCCTCATTGCGTAAGCGGTCTGAACGACGAGAACGCCCCTGTGGACGAACTGATATTTTTGTTCGGCGATACGCACGATGAAAACTTTCTGATCAGCCGCAACGTGTTGTTGCCCCCGTTTATTCAGGAGGTGCTGCGCAAGGCAAACGAAAGTACGCACCGCATTATGCCTATGGATCAGGAGATCCAGGCGCTGAGCCGGAAAGCTGCGGAAGACCCTTCGCGTGATTTTTGCGATTATTTTTATGCCGCATGTTTGGAAAAAACCGAAAACTATGCGTTGAAAGCTCGCGAGTTGGACCCTGCCCACGTGCCGGATGGTATTTATATAGAGATCGACGGAAATGATATCATTAAAAATCTGTATAAGAATCAGAAAAACGATGCTGCCGAACCGGAAAAGGAAAACGGAGAAGAAAAGGAGTCAAGTACAGATGTAACTCCCGCCCCTCAGGTTCAGGAAGAGGCCGTTTCCGCCGTACAGCCGGAATACCCTCCGGCAATCAATACACAGGAATCGCCCGCAGCGCAGCAATGGGCCGCACCGGCGCCGCCGGTGTATCCGCCTGAAATCAAAATGTCGGACGCGCCTGTTGTACAGCAGTGGAATGACCGACCCGTTCAAACAGAAACGCCTGCTTCTGTATTTGCGGAAGATAAAACTGTTATGAAGCCGAATAACGCAGAAGCAGAAAATACGCCGGAATACAGCGACGACGTAAAGGTATACCTTGCGCTTGCCGAGAAGGGCGTTCCCGAAGGCGCATATAATATGGGCGTGTGCTGTGAACACGGCGACGGTATTGCGCAGAATGCCGAGCAGGCTGTGGAATGGTATGCAAAAGCCGCCGCGCAGGGGTTTGCCAAAGCCATCTTCAACCTCGGCGTGTGCAAGTATAACGGTTTCGGTACCCAGGCGGATCGCGCAGCCGCAGCCGCGCTGTTCCATAAGGCAGCCGAAGCGGGCGATATGTATGCCCAGTATAATTACGGCGTGTGTCTGTTCAACGGCGACGGGGTCGCTGCGGACGCCGAAAGCGCAATGCAATGGCTAAGGAAATCTGCCGATCAGGGAAATGAAATGGCGGCAAAGGCGCTTGCGCAGCAGGCGAAGTAACGGTTTTTTCAAGAGGTGATTTATGAAGAATACAGCATTCCTGTTGCTGCTGCCGCTTTTGGCATGTTTTGTTTTGCTGTGCGGCTGCGGGCAGGAGACTGCAAAACCGCAGCCTTCGGATCCCGCCGTGCCGACCGGCAGCGCCGCGAATACGGATAGTACCGCCGCTTCCGCTGCGGGGCAGAACGCCGCGCCGCAATCCGAAACCGCTTTGGGAAAAGGCGTTCGTAAAGTGTATTCTTTTCGTACCGCGTTCGATCCGTTTGCCGAAGAACCCGCTGCCGAAGGGCCCGAAGAGCTTGTGCGCTGCGAGGGCGGCTTTCTGTATACGGATGAAAACGGAAAATACGGAATACTGTCGCTTGATTTTCAGCATGATTCCGGCGCCGTATATGCGCAGGCCCTGCCCAAGGGATCTGTTTTTATGGTAACGCGTGATGATTCGGTATTTGAAGAGCGCGTCGATTCGTTGAACCGGTATGCTCTTGTGTCGGGCGCCGGAGCGGAATTGCTCGGCGCGGGCTATGCCGATTTCTTTGTTGCGGGCAGATTTGCCGTTGCCATGAAGGCTTCCGAACCCGCCGCTAAGGCCGCGGGCGCGTTGCTTACGTATTCAAACACACAGTTTATGCCGCCGAAAGATGCCGCCGGCGCAAAAGAGCGCAACGTGTATTTTAAGGGCGAATGGCAGCTCTACGATCTGCTCACGATGATGCCCTTGCCGCAGGCGGCAGGTACGGCGCAGGCGAAATGGTTCGCAAACGGCGAGCTTGTGGGCTGGACGGATGAAAAAGGCGCGCGGCATATTACAACGGCGCTCGGTTTTATTGTGCCGGAAGGGGCAGAAATGCTTGAAAGCGGCGATTATTATCTGCTTGAGAATACCATTGCAACCGTATATTCGCCCAATGGGGAAAAGCGCTTTTCCTACGATCCGCAGGAATATTCTCTGTATTACGATGCGCAGCTGAAATACTATTGCTGTGCCGCAAACAAACCGAATGAGAATAAAACCTACAGTTTCTTCTTCCTTGATGAAACCGGCGCAAGGATTCCCGGCACGTATGAGAGCAATACGCCGGAGGCGACCTATACGGCGCATGGCGATTATCTGTTTATGTCAAATCGCCTTTATTACGCAGGGCGTCAGGTAACGGGGGAACGTACCGCCCTCGGCGGCGGGTTAGACGATCTTTTCGGCCGCGGCGCGTATCTCTATGCCGAAGGTAAGAACGAAGCGGGGGTAAAATCCCGTTTTTATACCTACTACGATCCTGCGGGCAAGGCGCTTGTTGAAATGGAAGAACCGCTTGCCGCGCCGCGGATCAACGGGTTCTATATCGCCGGCGAGGATGCGGAAAATCCGCAGATGTACATTTTCAACACAAAGAACTATGTGCCTGCCGGTGAAAAGCTTGGGGAACTGTTTGCCGTTGTTGCCGAAGAGGGCGGTAAGGCGGATCTCATCGATCTGTTTACCGGTGAAATGCTGATCTCCGGCTATGACGCCTATCGGTTTGCCGGAACGCTGCCCGCCGGTGAGGAAAACGCCGCCATGATCTATGCCTTCAGCGGCGATAACGTGGACGTGATAATCGTCAGCGCGGGCTGATTGCGCGTAGTATAAAAACATGTGTATAAAAAAAGACCTGCAGAAATCTGCGGGTCCATTTTTTTGATCATTGTTCAAAATCTTCTACCACTTCTTCCAGCGTTTTGGCAATCACCTCGTGGGTGCGTGGCCCCATGGAGTTGGTTTCGTGGTAATGGCGTTCGCCGAAACGGTCGGTGGCGGTGTTCAGATAGGGCTGCGTGGGGTTCAGAACAAACACGTTTTTCTCCATGCAATAGCCCGTCATATCGTTCGTGTTGCCGTATACGATCATATTGTTATCCGCCGTGATCTCGGCAAGGGGAAGGGCGTTCACCTCCGGCCCTTCGCCGGTGGGGGAGGTTGCCGCGTCGTAGTAGCCGCCGAAAACGGTGGAGATAAAGTTCTCCCCCGGCAGCATCAGAATTTTCTGCGACCCCAGTGTGAGATAGGTCATTTCCGTTTTCGTGCAGAGACCCGTTGCGGAGGACTTATCAGGGAACGGGTGAAAGCTCATGGTGCCGCGAATGGCAAGAAACGTCAATACGTTGTTGTCTACCGGCAGATAAAAAGCTCTTTTTATAAATCGGATCACGGGTTTCAGCGCGGTTTCTTCCGTAATGCCGATGGCGGCCTCTGCGTACATCTTTCCCTGCAGCCGAATACAGCGCTGCGGGTCTTTTTCATCCAGCTGGGCTGCGTCCATACCGCCGATGGCCCCGATACCGAAATGTACGTCGGCTCCGGTTTGTTCTTTGATCTCTTCGCTAAGATAATAGGGATATTCTCCCGAAAGCAGCCGGTTGTCGCCGCCCAACGAATTGGGATGCGCCCCCACGTTGATCAGCCATGTCTCTTTGCTCCCGTCCGCTGGGGAGAAACGCAGACGCGAGAGCACCTCATGCTTATCAACAAAGGGCCGTTTTGAATGCAGTCCGTCCGGGATCGCGGCGCGCCCGGAGTAAAGGCGGCCCGGTTTACGGTTTTGGTAGGCTTCTTCGCTCACTTTTACGGCCTTTTTGTAGATCAGCTCCATATAATCCGGATCTTTTCCGTCGGCCGGTATGTTCAGAAACGGTTTGCCCCAATAGCCTACGGTATCAATGCCGGAGTGGGAGTGGGTACAGCTGAAATTTACCGCTTTGCAGCCTTTGATCACCCGTGAGGAACTGATCCGGTTCCGGATGATTTCAACTTCTGTATTTGTCATGCCCACGATATCGGCGGAAAGCCAAAGGATCCCCTCGTCGCCGCAGCAATCGATCCAAACGGCATGGATGTATACCGGGGTAAGAATGCCCTCCATCTTATGGCCGGAACCGTGCCCCGCAATATAATACGTTTTACCGGAAACCAGATCCGGCATGATGTCGTCCTTTGAAAAGCCGAGTCGCCAGCCCTTGCCTCTGATCTCAACCGGAGCGTTGCGCTCTATGGTCTGCTTTACCACTTCTTTTTGCACTTTTTTGCCGTAAGCCGCGCTCACTTTCCGCACCGCTTTTGAGGCGATATCCATAATATCCATATCTCTGCCCCCTTCTTGATTATTCTAACACAATAAAAGCATAAAATCTATACCCTTTTTGTAAATAATTGAGAACACAAAGTAACAGCAGTTCAGCACGCAGCAGCCGCGCAATAAAAAAGAAATTCCAACTTAAAAAAGCGCCGCACGCAGCGGCGCTTTTGCTGGTATTACGGGATCATGCCCCGATGCCGTTGATGGTTCTGATCAGATCCGCGTAAAGCTGACGCACGTTGTTGGTTTTCAGCAATCCGCCTTCAAGGCTCATATGATCGCCGCGGTAGGTGGGCATCACATTCCATATGCCGGGCTGAATGTTGTTTTCGTCAAAATCCTGTTGGGGCGCGCCGAAAGGAGCGCGGGCGGAGATGGTGTTCACAAGCCCGTCGTTCGGCTGCCAGCTCTCATCCAGATAATAGCCGCCTGCGGTATAGCCGGTATATTTGCCCATCTCGCGGGAGGATACGGTAAACATGTTTTCCATCTTCTCAACGTCCGGCACGGAATTGCCGTTTTCATCGATATCGGTAAGGCAGCAGGGAATCGAGAAATAGTATACGTTATCCAGCGCTTTGAATCCCGCTGCGGTTTTCAGAGCGTTATCGATCAGCATATCGTATGCGGCGCAGTCCTCCGCGATCCTGCCGTCCATCGGGGGCGTGGTAGCGGTATTGAAAAACGTTGTAGTCATACCCACGTCTGAGAGTTTGTTTTCTTCGTCTTTTACTTCGTATGCGGATGTGCCGTTGATGGGCGCGGAAAGGGTGGTAACGCTGTAGAACCAATCGCCTTTGCCCCCGGTAAACAAATCGGAAAGCTCCTCCGCCGGGGTTACCGCGCGTTCCGCTTCGCTTCCTTCATCCATCAGTTTGACCAATGTGAGCACCGTTGCGCCGCCAAAGGAATGACCGAGAATGTTGATCTTATCCTCTGCGCTCCAGCTGCCGATCAGCGCGTTGCCGGTGTAATCCTTGCCGTAGCGGGCATGATGGCAGCGCTCGGAATGCTCTTTGCCGTAGTCTGTTACGGTGCCCGTAAGCTGCGCATACAGTTCGCAGGCGCGGTCCCATGCGCTGGCCGTGCCGGATACGCTTGCGCCGTGGGCGTCGATGCCTCTGGCGCGCAGATAACTCATCAGGTCGCCGCCGAAAACGCCCCAGTAGGGGAACGCCTTATAGTAAAAATCGTATTCGCCCCAGCCGGAAAGGCCGTGTACGAAAACATAGGTGTAATCGGTTGTCATCGCGTCTTTGTCAAAATCGTTTTCCGGTATGTTCAGTTTCGGAAACAGGAACATCAGGAGCGTCATAAAAAAGGCAATAATCTTCTGCATGGTCGTCCTCCGTATCTATTATATTCCGGTTTCAGTTTATCATATCCTGTTTTGTCTGTCAATAAGGTTGCGTACAATTGTTTTTTTTTGCGATTGCATTTTTTTTGCGTGATGATATAATGGATACGGTGATATCTGAATGGATCTGTGGCAATATCTGCATCAAACAAACAAAAAAATTGTGCTGTACGGTACCGGCAACGGCACCGATAAGGTGCTGGACCGCCTCATCGCGGACGGCACGCCCGTAGCGGGTGTTTTTGCGGGCGGCGGTTTTGTGCGCAGCCGGACCTTCCGCGGATTCCCCGTGGAGCGCTATGAGGATATCTCTGCCCGACTCGAAGATTTTTTGATTCTGATGTGCTTCGGTTCCGCCCGCGCCGAAGTGCTTGAAAACGTACGGTGTATCGCAGCCGAGCGGGAGTTTCTGATCGCGGACGTGCCCGTTGCCGGGACGCAGATCTTTGACGAGGCGTTTTATGAAACGCATAAAGAAGAGCTTTCGCAAACCCGCGCGATGTTTGCGGATGAAACCAGCCGCATTGTTTTCGACCGATTGGTACGCTTCAAGCTGACCGGCCGGCCGGAGGCGCTTTTTGCTTCGGAACGGCCCGAATTGCCGCCGGAAGCGGATCTTTCGCTGCCATCCGGCGCAACGATTGTGGATCTGGGGGCGTATACCGGCGATACAGCGGCGGATTTTTTATCGTTGTATCCCGATTGCGGTAAACTCTTTGCGGTGGAACCGGAACCGCGCAATTACCGCAGGCTGTGCGCGCTGGCCGACGCGCAGCCCCGGGTGATCCCCGTTCGTGCGCTGGCAGGCGCGGCGGACGGCAGCGCTATGATCTCCGCCGCACGGCGGGGCAGGGGCAGCGCCGTAAGCGACAGCGGCGTTCTTACACCGGTGATCCGCGTGGATACGCTTCTCACCGGCGCCCCGGCGCATCTGATCAAGCTGGACGTGGAGGGGGAGGAGCAAAATGCCATCCTCGGTGCGGCGCAAACGATTTCCGCTTTCCGGCCGAAGCTGATCGTATCGTGCTATCACAGAAGCGGCGATCTGTTTTCACTGCCGCAAGCGGTATATTCCCTGCGGGGCGATTATCACATGTATTTACGCCGCCGCAGATGCATACCGGCGTGGGAGTGTGAGCTGATTTTTTGCTGAGCAGCTTTTTTTCGGCGCGCAGCCGAATATTTTCTCCGTTCACGGGCAAAATGTGTGCGGAGGTATAAAAAGATGATGATCAATGACGAAAACAGAAAAAGCTTTGCACGTATGATGAAAAGCCGCGGCGTTTATATCGCGCTGGCAGTGTGCGTGCTGGCGGCAGGGTTTGTGAGTTATTCCGTTTCCAGGGTTTCCACGATCCCGCAGAACACGGGCACGGTGAAGACCACGCAGCCGTCTACCTATGTGCATATCAACCAACGGGTTTTGCCGGGCGATATCACAACGTTCCCCACACAGCCGATCACGGAGCTGCAGACGGAACCCACCACTGCGGCGCCGGAAACCGAAGCGGTGTTTGAAAACGCCGCCGATCCGGTTGAACGTACTTCCGAAGCGCCCGGGGAAATAACGTACTCTCTGCCCGTGAATACAAAAACCGGTAAGGATTTCAGCATGGGCATACCGGTGTTCTCCGCTACGATGAACGATTATCGCACCCATAACGGGGTGGATTTTACGGCGGACGCAGGCGCGTCGGTGTGCGCCATCGCTCAGGGTAAGGTCACGCGCGTGGCAAACGATTCGCTGTTCGGCAATACCGTTACCGTGGACCATGGCGGCGGCGTTGTATCTACGATCTCCGGCCTTGCGGACGAGGGGCTGATCCGTGAAGGCGCCGTCGTATCCAACGAGACTGTACTCGGCGTGGTGGGGGAGATCCCCGTAGAAGCGGCCGACGGCAGCCATATCCATCTGGAGATCCGCGTGAACGGCGTTTTGCAGGACCCGCTTGAAGTGATGGGATTCTCCGCCGATCTTGAATGATCGCAATACGGAAACACAAAACCGGCTTCCCGTAAAAAGGAAGCCGGTTGCATTATTATGCCGCTGGTTCTGTTTGTTTTGATTTTCTTTGTCCCGCCAGCTGCGCCGCTATGATCGCGGTAAACATCATAACGCAGCCCACGATCTCTCTGCCGGCAGGGATCTGTTTCAGTATCACGGCGGCGCTCAGCACGCCGAAAACGCTTTCTGTGCACATAATAAGGGATGCAAGGGTGGATTCCGTATACTTCTGCCCCACCACCTGAAACGTGTATGCCACGCCGCAGCTCAATACGCCGGAATACAGCAGGGGCAGAATGGCCGCGTTGATATCGGTGGTTCTGGGCGTTTCAAAAATAAACATCAGTACGCAGCTGATTGCGCCGGAAACAAGAAACTGCACAAAGCTCAGCTTTACCGGGTCGTGGTCTCCCGCGTAGCGTTCCACAAGCAATATCTGTATCGCAAAAAATACGGCGCAGATCAAGCTCAGCGCATCTCCCATGTTGATTGCGGAGAATCCGCCCGCCGGAAAACTCAGAAAGTAAAGTCCCGCGCCGCCCAGTAAAATACATACCCATATCAATACCGGCGGCTTTTTGCCGAGAAACAAACCGAATATCGGCACGAACAGCATATACAGCGCTGTGATAAAAGCGATCTTGCCGGGAGTCGTGTAATTAAAAGCGAACTGCTGAAAGTTTGAAGCAACGCACAGCGCCGCGCCCATGATCGCGCCCGCGATCCATGTTTGTTTATTCTCCCGTTTTATGGCTTCTTTTGCGCCTGCATCGGATATGGCCCTGCGTTCTTTCAGATCTTTTATAAGCACAAACGGCAGCAGCACGGCTGCACCCATCAGGGTGCGTATCCCATTGTAAGTAAAAGCCTCTATTTTTTCCATGCCGATGCTCTGCGCCACAAAGGAAGAACCCCATATAAAAGCGGCGATGCTCAGGCAAAGTATGCCCCTGAACTGTGATTTTTTCATGCTCTTTCCCCAAATCAAAAAATTGCATAGAGGATTGTAACACGAAAAGATGGACGCGTCAAGGGAAGAGAAAAAAGTGCAGTTTGGCGAGAATGAATAGACGGCAAAGCCGTCATGAATTGGCTGCGCCATGATTTCTCGCTGCGCTCCATGAATTGAATTGCTCCTCATGCCCCGCAGGGCAATTCACGCACATCGTGCAATTCATGACCGAAGGTCAATTCACGCGCCGTAAGGCGCAATTCATTGTTATAATTTTGCGCGCAAAATTATAATTTACTCTATTCCATCATCCCTCTCAGTTTCAGCAGTATCTGTTTTTCCTTTCTTGAAACCTGCACCTGGGTCATGCCGAGAATACCGGCGGTTAGGGTTTGGGTGAGGCCTTTTTCGTAGCGCAGACGCAGCAGTTCCCGTTCGGTTTCGCTCAGCCGTTCCAATGCGCGGGCCAGATCCAGCCGGGCAACGATCCGCTCGTCCGGCGGCGGTATGGGGATATCTATGTCTGTGTCCTCCTCCTGCGTCAGAGATACGGCGGGCAGGCCCGCGCTGAGCAGCACGGCGGTTTCGCTGATCTCCATGCCGGCTTTTTCCGCCAATTCGCCGACGCTGGGTTCCCGGTCCAGCGCGGCGGTGAGTTCTTCGTACAGCTTTAAGAGCTTTACCGCTCTTTCTTTTGCCGTTCGGCCGATCTTTACGCTGCCGCCGTCCCGGAAGATGCGTTTGATCTCGCCCAAAATAGCCGGTACCGCATAGGTGGAAAACTGATACCCCAGCGAAGCGTCAAAACCGCCGGCCGCCTTGATCAGCCCCACGCAGCCCGCCTGAAACAGGTCTTCGTAATCCACGCCCCTGCCCCGGAAGCGGTTGGCGCAGGCATGGGCAAGCCCAAGGTTGTTTTCAACCAGCGTCTGCTGGGGGGACGTCAGTTTCATTTCGCAGGTTTACCCCGTAAGTACTTTGTGATCGTTACCGTGGTGCCGCGCCCCACCGCCGAGCGCACCTGAAGCTTGTCCGAAACGCTCTCCA
>CAMOVW010000088.1 GCA_946627725.1 uncultured Clostridia bacterium | reverse complement strand
GGCTTGCCCTGCCCGATCAGCTCGCGATATACCGGACGGCTGGTGGTGAGCCATACGGCGCGGATCTCGGGATGGGCGCTGAGAATATAATCGTAAAAATACTTGGTGTTATCCATATAGGAGTTGGCGCGGAAGCCGGAGAACACCCACAGGTCGTTTTCTTTTTCGGTTTTAGCGTACTTCCAATAGTTGTGCAGAGCTCCGCCGGTCTCGTTCAGCTTGTTTTTACACTTTTTCGCGAAGGCAAGAGGACCGGATGCGACGGCATAGAGCTTGAGCCCCGGCAGCGCGAAAGCCGCGGCAAAACGGGAGCGGTGCAGATGATACAGGCTTGTTTCCGGCAGCTTGCGCTGCAGGGAGCTGTAAATATTATAGCTGCCGATATAGGTATGCAGAGCCTCGAACATCTCCGCCGGATAGGCATCCGCCAGGCGGTGGATCATGCTTTCATCCTGCAGGTTTTTGGCGGTGTTCAGGTAGTTTGTGATTTCTTTTGTGGTGCGCCAGCGGAAGAGCTTGTCATCGTACCCGTCGAAATGGACGCGGTAATAATCGCGCAGGCCGGAAAGCAGACGCACGTAATCCAAACGGGTGTTGATAAAATGCTCGTTATCGCTGCCGTTCATGAACACGCCAACGTCGCTGCGGCGATAAACGGAAGTGATATCCGGCAGGTACACCGCCTTGCCGAGGCCCATCTGCATGAGAGTCATGGGCGTATCTCCGATAAGCCCCTTAAAATACCAGGCGGGGATCTCAAGATCGTAATCCCAGCGGTAAAAGGCGGAGGAGGTATGGTTGGGGAAGCTCACAAGAAAATCGGAAACGGTATAAAAGGGCTTTTTGCGGAACCCGGGCGTGCACTCGGGGATGATCATATCACCGTTTTCATCGTGCTTGTACCAGTCGTTCAGGTGCCAGTCCGGCGGCGCCTGGATGCGGGTGCGGGTGTAGCACATGCGAACGTCTTCGTGGGCCTGCATATAATCGAACTGCTTCTGCAGCTTTTCGTCGTCGATCCAGTAATCGTCGCCCTCGCAGAAGGCGATATAGGGGCTGTTGGCCCTGAGGCAGAGATCCACAAGGTTGGTTTGGGCGCCCATATTCTGCTCACGGCAGAAGGGGACGATGATATCCGGATATTTTTCGGCGTAGGCGCGCACGATATCGGCGGTGCCGTCGGTACCGCAGTCTTCCCCCACAAACACCTTGAACTTAAAATTTGTTTTCTGGCGCACAAAGGATTCCAACGCAGTGGAAATAAAATCCTCCTGATTATAGGTGATGCAGCACACGGTAACGGCCACTTCTTCTGTATTTTCGCGGCAGCGGCGGGCGGTTTCAGGCCCCATTATCAGCCCCTCGCGGGAGGCGTCTGTGATATATTCTCCGGTATCCGGCGTAAACAGCCGGGCATATTTAAAATCGTTTCCGAAAGTCTGATCCATAAAAACCTCACAAAAATGAATGATATTTGCTTTATACATGATAACTCAATTTATCATTTTACCACAAGCATGCAAAAAAAACAATACCTTTCTCCGAAAACATCAACCGCCCGCGAACGTATTTCACATTCACAGGCGGCGCAGGCTGAACATTACGGAGGATCAACCTGTTTTTTATTTACCACAGATCGAAGAAACGTATATTCCCTGATCTGCGTTTCACCGGATACCGCAAGCGCAGGCTCGAAGGCGAGATCGAACCGGATGCTTCCCGGCACGGCGCCGGGAGCTTCCTCCGCTACGGACGGCGTCAGAACCCCGGGATCGTAGTTGATATATCCCTCCGCAGCGGAGAGCGCATCGCAGCCGGAAACGAACAGGCCCACCGTAACGGCGGTTTCATCCGCCTGCGTTACACGGGCGTATACGGCGGCGCCCGGCGGAAACGCGGCGGGATCGGCGATCTAAAAGGTTTCGGTTTCGGAAACCACCGTACCGATCCCCTCGATCTCGGCGAAAAAGGTGTAGGCATAAGAACCGGCTCATATTCCGCCGTAACGGTAACGCTTGTTATCGTATTTGATCTTCGTGCTGCCGGAGGGATCTTTTCCGTCCGGCGTGCAGTAAATGGCGGCGCCGCTCGTTTTGCACGACAGCGTGATCTTCTGGCCGTAATCCGTGTTTGCCGCCGAAACGGAGGGGGAAGCCACCTTTTCCTTTACGTTCGTCTTCAGCGGACCGTAGCTGTACCCCTGATAACCGCCGGATTTGAGAAGCGAATAGCTTTTTACCTGATTTACGCCCCAGGAGCAGTTTCTGGTATTCATGGTGTATTTTGAAGAACCGGTGGTATCGGTTTTCGGATCATATTTGAAATAGGCGCTGGACTGATGCGTTACCGTTACGGTCTTGTTCTTTTGATTTACGGAAACAACCATCAGTTTTTCCCTTATAATAAGTTTGCAAACCGGAACCCACCTTTACGGTAAAATCCTTGCCGCACTCCCATTTTACGGTTGCCATATCGTGGAAATATTTTACAAGGTTGTTTCTGATGGAAGCGATCTCGGCGTCGGAATAGGCCTCCGCCTGCGGCATGGCCGGGGGAAACACCGCCGCCAGCATCACAACAGCGAGTATAACTGAAAGGAACCGTTTCATCTGTTTCATCTTTTAAGCCTCTGAAAACGTGGATTTATAATAAACGCCCCGCGCGTTCTGCGCGGGGCGGAGAACTGCATTCAGTTCAGGGTGATATTCACGTTGGTGGTGGATCTGATGTTATCGATCATAAACGTGGTGGTGTAATACACCTTGCCGGTGGCGCGGTTCAGCTTTGCGGTCCATACGTTGGAATAGACGCCGCCGGTGTTGCCGGGATCCCACGTGACCTTCAGGCGGTCTTTTACGCTCTCATCGTAGGTTACGAAATCGATGGTAACGCTCTCGCCGCTCATTACGTTGAACTGGTTCATCTTGAAGGGATCGGTGGTGCCGGTGATCATGATGTAATCCAGATCCGTGCCGGCGGGAACGTTCTCGTTGATGTTGACGGTGTAATAGGCCAGGCTTACAACGTCGTCAAGGCCGAGGAAGCTGGTATCGATATGGAACACGTCGAGGATCATCTTCAGGATGCGCTTGAGATAGGTGAGGATATCGGCCTTTTTCTTTTCGCGCACGCCGCTCACAATGATCTTGCAGTTGGACGTGATATTTTTGATGGTGTAGGTGCGGCAGCCTTCGGAATCAACGCCGTCGGAAGAAAGCGTCTCTGAGTCGCCGCTGATACGGGCCAGCAGATCGGCGTCGTCACCGAGGAACTGGGCAAGATCGTTTTCGCCGCGGACCAGTGTCACCTTCATATCGGCGTCGGAATAGCCGGAAGCGATGCGCACGCGGAAGCGGAAGCTGTCGCCGTAATAGGCAACTCTGTAGTTTTCGCCCTGCAGGGTACGCACGCTGTAGCCCTCGCCGGAGGTGAGAACCACGTTGAAGTGGTTGCGCAGCAGAGAATTGCCCTCTTTTACCTCGATGTTGAAATCTCTGTCAACATACACCACATACTCGCCCGCCTCGTTCTGGGTGGCAAGCACGCCGTTGATGAATACGGACGCGGTGGCTACGTTATACACCTCGTTGGTCTGCACGATAAAGGAGAGGTTGGTGTTGGATTCCAGTGTGATGGGCGTATCGGTGGCGAAGCGAACGGGGCTGTAGGTGGTGGCGTCCACCGGGATGGTATCCTCAATCAGCTCTTCGCGGGTGTGATATCTGCCGTCGTTGGCGAGATAATACAGGCCGTTGGGGTCTTCCTCAAAAAGCGGAACGCCGTTTTCGGTTTTCACAAAATAATACGCCGGGCCAAACTGATCGGTATACGGCAGAGAGGCGGATGCGGATTTAAAGGTGGCCGTGTAGGTGCTGTCGTCCGCGAACACGGGGATGCCCACGGTAAGAAGCATCAACGCGGCAAGGATGATGCTGAGAACTTTTTTCATTTGATATTGAACCTCCATAGATAATTCAGGCCTATTTACCTGATTAAATTATACAATAACAAACCCACGTTGTCAACAAAATCCGTTGGAATGACGAAATTAATTTACAAAAAAAACAAAGTGTTTTCGGGATTTGTATTGACAAACCCGATTTTCCCATTAAAATAAAACTGTACTTATATAGTATTGGAGGGAACTATACCTATGTTGAAACCCACCGTGGGCATTCAGCTGTACACCCTGCGCGATCACATCAAAACCGCGCCGGATTTTGACGCGACCCTTGCCCGCCTCGCCGGCTGGGGCGTAACGGACGTGCAGATCTCCGCCATCGGCGATATCCCCGCCGAAACCCAACGTGAGATCCTGCAAAAGCACAATATGAAGGTGTGCGTCACCCACAAGCCGCTGGATCGCTTCACCGGCGATCTGAACGGTATCATCGAAGAACATAAGATTATTAACTGCGACGCGCCCGGCATCGGCAGCGCCCCCCAGGAATACCGCGACAGCGCCGAAAAGGTTCAGAAATTCATCGACCTTACCAATGAACTCGGCAAAGAACTGAAAAAACACGGCATGACCTTTAACTATCACAACCACGATTTTGAGTTCAGGCCGCTGGATAACGGCAAAACCATGATGGATATGCTGCTGGAGGAAACGGACCCCGAAACCTTCCGCTTTATACCGGACGTGATGTGGATCCGTTACGCCGGGGCGGACCCCGCGGAGGTGCTGCGCAAGATGAAGGGCCGCGTAAAGGTGGCGCATTTCAAAGATTACATTATAAATGAAGCGGGAGAACGCCGCTTTGTTTCCCTCGGCAGGGGCCTTACCCCGCTGGAGGACTGCTGGAAGGCCTGCTGCGAGCTTGAGATCCCCTACGTAATGTATGAGCAGGACGGCGATTGGGACGAAAACGACCCGTTCCTTTCCACCGAGCGCTCGTGGGATTACCTGCAGGGGCTTACCAAACAGGAGGCGTGACCCATGGCGCAGCTTAAAATGTACTGGTTCCCGGATACGCCCATCAGCGATCCCCCGCTGCCGGAGGGCTATTCCCTTTCAAACTACAAAACCGAGGCGGATAAGCTCGCCTGGGTGGAGTGCTGCAAAAACGGCCTTGTGGGGGACGACGCCACCGCCGCCGCCTTCGACGACAGCATCACCTCGTGGGAAGAGATCGACCTTGAAAAGGACGTGTTCTACCTCGACCACAACGGCGAGCACATCGGCACCATTACCGCTTTTGTAAGAAAAGACAACGTCGGCGACGTGCACATGGTGGGCATACGCACCGATTACAGAGGCAAGGGCCTTTCAAAATACATGATGGCCGCCGCGCAGAAGCACCTGCGCGACAAAGGCGTGAAATACGCGCTGCTCACCACCGACGAATGGCGCAAGGGCGCGGTGAAGGGCTACCTTACCGCGGGGTTCCTGCCCGTGGAATACGACGTGGGCATGGAGCTGCGCTGGCGGGCGGTGCTGGAGGATTACGGCATCGACAGCGTTCAGATGCTGTACGAAGACGCCACGCCATACAAAACGATATACAGAAGCGGCATCGAACAGAAAAAGGTAAAGGTGGGCGTGTTCGGCGCGGGCCGCGGCAAAACCATGATGAACTACTGCCGCGCCGCCGGCAGCGCGGCGCTGGTTGCCGTTTGCGACAAAAACGCCGAAATGCTGGAAAAGATCAAAAAGGACTACGGCGAAGAAGTGGCCTGCTATACCGAATTCGACGATTTTCTGAAGCACGATTTCGATCTGCTGGTGCTGGCCAACTACGCCAACGAGCATGCGCCCTACGCCATAAGAGCCATGAAGGCGGGCAAAAACGTGCTGAGCGAAGTGCTGCCGGTACAGAACATGAAAGAGGCCGTAGAGCTGATCGAAGCGGTGGAAGAAACCGGTATGCTCTACGCCTACGCCGAAAACTACTGCTATATGCCCGCCACAAAAAAGATGCGTCAACTGGTAAAAGAGGGGGATCTCGGCAGCTTTGAATACGGCGAGGGCGAATACATGCACAACTGCGAGCCCGCCTGGCACCGGCTGACGAACGCCAGCCCCGTTCACTGGCGTAACACCATGAGCGCGTTTTATTACTGCACCCATTCCCTTGGGCCGCTGATCCACATTTCAGGCCTGCGCCCGGTAAGGGTGAGCGGCTTTGAAGGCCCCTTTGACGCCCGCATGTACCGCATGGGCGCAAAAGCCGGCCCCTACGGCGTAGAGATGGTAACGCTGGAAAACGGCGCGGTACTCAAAAGCCTGCACGGCGTGGGCCCGGCGAGAAATTCCATATGGTATTCCATCTACGGCAGCAAGGGCCGCATGGAGAGCGCCCGCGAGGACGCCGAAGCCGGCGGCATGGGCAAGCTTTACGTAAACCTGGACGAGGACGAGGGCGACAACACCTTTGAAGCGAAAGAGCACCGGGTAGACGACGGCCTTTCCGCCATCGCGGAGAATTCGGGCCACGGCGGCTCCGATTACTACGTGATGCACAACGTGATCGAAAAGCTGAACGGCAATAAAAACTGCGACGTGATCGACGTGTACGAGGCCATGGATATGTTTTTGCCCGGTCTGTTCGCCTACCGCTCCGCCATGGCGGGCGGCGCGCCGATGGAGATACCGGATCTCAGAAACAAGGCGGAGCGCGAAAAATGGAGAAACGATACGGCCTGCACCGATCCCGCGGCGGCGGGCGATATGCTGCAGCCGAGCCTTGCGGCCGGCACGCCGGAAATACCGGACAGCGTTTACGAAACCCTCGCCTCTTACGACCGCGGCAGAGATATCTCGCGGGAATACCTACAGGAACTGAAAAATAACAATAAATAAAGGAGAACATTACCAATGAGCAACAAAGTAAGACTCGGCATCGTGGGCGTGGGCAATATGGGCCGCGGACACATTTCCAACTACGTGCAGGGCAGAATGCCCGAGATCGAGATCACCGCGGTGGCGGATATCGACGAAACCAAATTTGACTTTGCAAGAGAAAACGTACCCGGCGTGAAGTGCTACAACACCGCCACCGAGATGTTCAACTCCGGCGATTGCGACGCGGTGCTGATCGCCACCCCCCACTATTTCCATCCCCCAATGGCCAAAGAAGCCATGGAGGCGGGCCTGCACGTGATGAGCGAAAAACCCGCCGGCGTTTACACCAAGGCCGTGCGCGAGCTGATCGAATACACCGAAACCAGCGACAAGACCTACGCCATCATGTTCAACCAGCGTACCAACTGCCTGTACCGCAAGATGAAAGAGCTGATCGATTCCGGCAAATACGGCCAGATCAAGCGCGTAAGCTGGATCATCACCGACTGGTTCCGCACCCAGCAGTATTATAACTCCGGCTCCTGGCGCGCCACGTGGGAGGGCGAAGGCGGCGGCGTTATGCTGAACCAGTGCCCCCACCAGCTGGATCTGTGGCAGTGGCTTTGCGGCATGCCCGTAAAGGTGCGCGCCTTCTGCCACGAGGGCAAATGGCACGATATCGAAGTGGAAGACGACGTTACCATTTACGCCGAATACGCCAACGGCGCCACCGGCACCTTTATCACCACCACCGGCGACTGCCCCGGCACAAACCGCCTTGAGATCACGCTGGATAAGGCGAAGCTATTGTGCGATTTCGGCAATCCCCAGAACGACGGCCGCCTTTGGATCTACGAGCTGAACGGCTCCACCAAAGATTTCATCTACAACGCCGAGGGCGGCTTCAGCAAGCTGGAGGGCGAATGGAAAGTGGTGGAAACCGACGGTAAAAACGAGCAGCACTCCGGCGTGATGAACGCCTTCGCCGCCCACATCCTGCGGGGCGAACCGCTGGTGGCGGAAGGGAAAGAGGGCATCAACGGCCTTACCATTTCAAACGCGGCCTTCCTTTCCAGCTGGCTGAACGAGACCGTGACCCTGCCCATCGACGAAGACCTGTATTACGAAAAGCTGCAGGAAAAAATCAAAAATTCCACCCACAAAAAAGTGGTCAACGAGCATGTTGAGAGCGATATGAGCTCCACATATTAAGGAGGAAACAACCATGATGAAGATCGGCGTTATACCGGATTCCTTTCAGGTGCCTTTTAAAGAGGCGGTGATCCTTGCCCGCGATCTGGGCGCGAAGGGCCTGCAGCCCTACGTTACCCACGGCGAGCTTGCCCCCGAAAACCTCTCGAAGGAAGACCGCAAAGAGATTTTGAAATACGTGAAAGATAACGGCCTTGTGTTCAGCGCCCTGTGCGCGGATTTCGGCCTGCACTTCAACGATAAGAACAACGAAGAGGGCGTTCTGCGCACCATGCGCATGATGGACCTTGCGCTGGATTTCGATACCCACGTGATCACCACCCACATCGGCAAGGTGCCCATGGACGAGAACTGCGAGGATTACCGGAACATGCTCGCCACCATTGAGCGGCTGGGCAAATACGGCGATGAGATCGGCGTGGCCTTTGCCACCGAAACCGGCCCCGAAAAAGCCCCCATACTGAAGGGCATTCTCGACAAGGCAAACACCAAGAGCGCCAAGGTGAACCTTGACCCGGCCAACTTTGTGATGTGCTCCGCCCAGAACCCGGCGGAGGCGGTGTATCTGCTGAAGGATTATATCGTTCACACCCACGCCAAAGACGGCATCATGATCGACGAAAACAGCTATCAGGAAAAGATTTTGGGCGAGGGCGATGTCAACTTCCCCGAGTACCTTGCCGCGCTGAAGGATATCGGTTACGACGGCTTTCTGACCATTGAGCGCGAGGCCGGCGCAACCCGCTTTGCGGATATCAAACACGCCGTGGCGTTTTTGACCGAAAATCTGAAAAAACTGTATTGAGAGGCAGCGTATGGCACTGAAAGTAGGTATTATAGGTAACGGCGGCATCGCAAACAGCCACATGCACGGCTATATTGAGCTGGGCGACAGGGTTGAGGTTGTGGCCTGCTGCGATATCAATTTTGAAAAGGCAAAGGAATTTGCCGCCCGCTACGGCATAAAGAACGTATATGACAACTGCTATGACATGCTGCGGGAAAATCAGCTGGATATGGCGGACGTGTGCACATGGAACGCCGCCCACTGCGAATGCAGCATCGCCGCGCTGGAGGCGGGCGTAAACGTGCTGTGCGAAAAGCCCATGGCAATGAACGCCGAAGAAGCTCTGCAGATGAAGGCTGCCGCCGATAAAGCGGGCAAGCTGCTGATGCTGGGCTTTGTACGGCGGCAGGGCGACGACGCCGCCCACGCCATACGGCTGATTGAAGACGGAACCTTGGGCGATGTTTATTTCGCAAAAGCCACCTATCTGCGCCGCTGCGGCTTCCCCGGCGGCTGGTTCGGCGATAAGGCCCTTTCCGGCGGCGGCCCGCTGATCGACCTCGGCGTGCACGTGATCGACCTTACCCGTTACATTATGGGCTGCCCCAAGCCCGTAAGCGTTTACGGCGCGGCTTTCAATAAGATCGGTGCGCGCGAGAACGTGCCCCGCAGCGGCTGGGCCAGCGAGACCGTTTTGGATAAGCCCGTATTCAACGTGGAGGATCTCGCCGTGGCCATGATCCGCTTCGACAACGGCGCGGTGCTGGAGGTGGAGTGCAGCTTCAACCTGAACCTGAAAAACGAAAAGGGCGATATCGAATTCTTCGGCAGCAAGGCCGGTTTTTCGCTGGGCGAATTTGAGCTGCACACCGAGATCGGCCACGAGCTGGCGGATATCAAGCTGTACGGCGACCACCGCTTCGATTTTCAGCGGGATATGGATAAGGAGATCAAAAACTTTGCTGACGCGGTAGAGGGCAAAGCCCCCTGCCTTGCCCCGGCAGAGGACGGCGTAACGCTGATGAAGATATTGGACGCGATCTACCTTTCCGCCGCCACCGGCAAGAGTGTGGACATTGACTGACCCGATCTTACTGCGCCCGCACCACGCGCTTTGCCTGCGGTTTTTTGAGGGCAAAGGCTACAGCGAAGAGTACGTAAATAATGCGTGGAACGTTCTGCGCACGCTGCGTGAAAACGGCGCCTTTACCGTAACCGCCGGGCCGGACGTCCTCTGCGCCGCCTGTCCGAATTTGGGCAAAAACGGCCTCTGCCGCTGGCAGGAAAAGATAACGCGCTACGACGCCGACGCCGCGGAAAAGCTGGGGCTGAAGGATGGCGGAACATACGACTTCAACGCCTTTTCAAAAACCCGGGCCAAAGAGCTTGTACCGCAGATCTGCACGGATTGCGAATGGGCGTATATCTGTACAAAAGAATAACGAAACCCGCTGCGATCTTCGGCTCAGACGAAGCGTAGCGGGTTTATTTTGCTATATTTCAGGGCTTTGCTTTTTTACCTTTTTATCAGAATATTCAGAATTGATATTGCTGGGGGAACGCAAACACTTCAAAATCAGCAACGTCTTCAGCGCTGAAAGAATAACCTAAATTTGACGTCGAAAAGCCGATTTTCTCACCCGGCTGAAGTTCATCTGTCAAAATCGTAAACTGCTGCACAAGAAGTCCGCCGTCTTTATCATAAAGATTTGCAACAACATATACCATATTCTGCGCTTCATCCGACGTATTTTCGACACGGCCCGTAACCTTTACATCGTTTAATGAATCTGTTTTAACAGCTTCTTCCGATACCGTAAAACGTACACAATCCACCTTTGAAGCCTTCACGTCTACGTGCGGAACAATCTTCAGGCCTTCAGCCGAAATGCTTTCTTCCAATGTGGATTCCTGATAATAATACGCCGTTTCGCCGGGCTGGATCACCTGCGGATACACACTGACCATTGACAAAGACGTTACCATTGCGCCGGAAGCATCTTCTATATCCATAGTTCCTGCCGAAAGATACAGATTTTTACTGCCGGTATTTTTTACCGGGATCGCAACAGAGATCCAATCCGAACCGATACTGCTCTTCCATACGCGCACATTGCCTTCCCCAATCTCATAGTCGATATCCTTTGCTTTTTCGGTTGATTCTGAGTTTTGTGCTGCCGACTCCTTTTCACTGACGCTGTCAGCAGTGGACGTATCCGGCGCATTATCCTTTGATTTGCTGCCTGCGGCCGCAATGATCCCAATCAGCAATACGACTATGATCAGCCAAAACCACCATTTTTTAAATACAGGCTTTTTCTTTGTTTCGTTTTTTTCAACTTGTTCCATCATTTATACCTCCGAAATAAATATCCCGTATTGGGATATTTTTATTATACCAAATTGGGATAATAGTGTCAAGAGGTATTAACTATGAAAATCAGGATACGCGAATTGAGAAAGAACAAAAGAATATCCCAATTAAAAATGGCAATGGATCTGAATATGACGCAAAATACGATCAGCAGATACGAAACCGGGGAACGGGAGCCCGGGATAGCGGAACTGATATTGATTGCGGATTATTTTAACGTGTCTGTTGATTATCTGATCGGGCACACAGACACACAGTAACCGCCGTACTATTGGGAATAAGGTGCGGCGGTTTTTCCGTATGATTTGCAGATCTGCACAGACTGCGAATGGGCGTATATATCTGTACAAAAGAATAACGAAACCCGCTGTTCCCTTTTTCGGAACGGCGGGAATTTTTGTGAAGGGGGGGGCAATAAATTATTATTTGTCGCGCTGTGTTACTATTGCGACGCGGCAGGCGGTACGGCGGGACGGTTCT
>CAMOVW010000087.1 GCA_946627725.1 uncultured Clostridia bacterium | reverse complement strand
GGCAGGTTCTTATATAATGGGTAAGGGCGCAGCCCTTCCTCCACTCTTCACTCTTACCTTTTACCTCTTACCTCAATTGCAGTTTATCGCTGCGCGATAAACTGCAATTTGCCCCTTTATTCCGCAACAGCTGAAAATTTAAATAATATTACAAAAGGAGATATATCCATGAAAAAACTGATCGCATTATCCATGGCGCTGGCGCTGCTGGCGCTTTCCGCCTGCGGGGCGAACAAATCCGGCGGCACGACCGAATCCGCCACTGCCACCGCCCCGGCGGTACCGCAGACCGAAACCACCGAAGCGCCCACCGAGCCCGCGCCGGAGGTGGACCGCACGGCGGAAGAGATTTACAAAAACCATCCGGAGCTGACGCCCGTGAACTACGATTCCCCCGCCCTGCTGCCGATAAGCGAAGACGCCGGGCAGGAATACATAGACAACCTCACCTTTATCTGCGATTCCCCCACCTACTGGCTGAAGGGCTGGGGCATGCTGAAGGACGGCACCGAAACCAAGCAGATCTGGACCGGCCCCGAGGGCACCATGACGCTGGCCTACCTGCGGGATTACCAGATCGTGGACCCCTACGACGGCGCGCTGCGCACCATCCCCGAAACCGCCGCGCTGCGCAAACCGCCCTACATCGTGATCGCCGTGGGCGTGAACGGCATCAGCTTTATGGATGAGGAATACTTCACACAGGAATACGAGCACCTGATCGACGTGCTGCAGGAGGCCAGCCCCGATTCCGTTATTCTGCTGCAGTCCATTTACCCCATCTACCCCACCTATAAGCACTGGGGCAGCATCACGAACGCCTCCATCACCGCCGGCAACAGCTGGATACTGAAGATCGCCGAAAAATACGGCCTGCACTACGTGGACGCGTTCTCTGCCCTTGTGGGCGAAGACGGCAACATTCAGGAGGACCTGATCCGCAGCGACGGCCTTCACCCCAACGAGGCCGGCCTGACCAAGGTGCTGGAATACCACCGCACCCACGCCTATATACCGAAGGACAAATAACATTTGACATCTGCCGCATGAAATGCTAAAATATAATGTAAGGCATTTGTATAATTCCGGCGGAACGCCGCCGGGTAAAATATTTGCGGAACACCGCAGAACAGGATGATAATTATGAAAAAGATCATCGTTGCCGACGATGAGGAACTGATCCGCCGACTGGTAAGCGATTACCTTACGGCGGAGGGGTACGAGGCGCTGGCCGCCGACGACGGCGACACGGCCCTGCACCTGTATCAGGAAAACCCCGATACCGCGCTGCTGATTCTGGACATCATGATGCCGAACATGGACGGCTGGGAGGTATGCCGCCGCATCCGCGAGACCTCCGACGTGCCCATTATCATGCTCACGGCCCGCAGCCAGGAATACGACCAGCTCACCTCCTTCGACGCGGGCGCGGACGACTACGTGACCAAGCCCTGCAGCCCCAGCGTGCTGATGAAGCGGGTGGCCGCGGTGCTGCGCCGGCGCGAGGGCAGCGTAAACAACTCAAAGGTGCTGAGCATCGACGAATTGAAGCTGGATTCCTTCGCCCACGAGGTGTGGCTGGAGGGCAGAAGCATCTCGCTTACGCTGAAGGAATATTCCATTTTGCAGAAGCTGCTGAGCGCCCCCGGCAGGGTTTTCACCCGCGAGCAGATGCTGGACGACATCTGGGGATTCGATTTCGAGGGCGACGTGCGCACCGTGGATTCCCACGTGGCAAGGCTGCGCACCAAGCTGGGCGACTGGGGCGTGAACCACATCAAAACCATTTACGGAACCGGCTACAAGCTTGAGGTGAACCGCGATGCCGCACAGTAAACCGCTGCGCCCGCGCAAAGAAAAGAAAATACGTTCAAGATTGATGAGAGGCATTATTTTTATAATGCTTCTCACGGTTTTGATACCCGTAATCGCATACAACAATCTGCCGGAGTGGGTTTATTACCTCGCCCCGGCTACGCGTTTGTGGATCATCACCGAAGAGATCAGCGCCGCCTATGAAGACGGCGACCTGCTGCAGACCCTGAAGGACCAGGAGACCCACTACGACGTCGCCATAGAGATCACCACCGCCGACGGCCGCTTTGTGTATTCCTCAAAGGCGCTGATCAACAAGCTGCCGCAGGATCTCTCACAGGCCGCCGAGATCGACGAGCTTTACGCCCTGAATTACGAAACCAAATACGGCAGCAAGTTTACAGACAGCAAGGGATACCTGATCAAGGAATACGAGGGCAAAAACTATACGGTCACGTTTCTGGATTGCTACGTTTATCTGGAATCCGGCGACTGCGTGGACGTGAACATGCAGGTGAGCCAGGTGAGCTCCACCACAAAGATCAGCATCATCGTAAGCTTTCTTGCGGTTATGATCAGCATCGTGGTGGCGCTGGGGGTGATCTTCAGCTATATCAAACGCATCACCCAGCCGGTAGACGATATGGTAAAAACCACCGAGAACATGGCGCGGCTGGATTTCTCAAAGAAATGCCCCCGGGGTACGATATCGGAGCTGAACAGCCTTTCGGACAGCATCAACGAGCTCTCTTCCGCGCTGGATACGGCGCTTACGGACCTGAAGCAGAAAAACAAAAAGCTGGAAGAGGACATCGAAAACGAACGCACCATAGATAACCTGCGCCAGACCTTTATCTCCGGCATTTCGCACGAGCTGAAAACCCCCATCGCCATCATTCAGGGCTACGCGGAGGGCGCGAAAATGTTTTACGCCTCCGGCAACGCCGCGGCGGCGGACAGCTACTGCGATACCATTATGCAGGAATCCGTGCGCATGAACGAGATGATCATGAAGCTGCTGGAGATCACAAAATACTCCTCCGGCGCCTATGCACCGGAGCGGGAGGATTTCAACCTGCGTGAATTTGTGCAGGAGTGGTTCGACCGCAACGAGGGCCTGCTGAAAGACAAAGGGATCACGTACGAAAACGAGGTTCCGGCGGAGCGCATGGGCAACGGCGACAAGATCATTCTGGGATCGGTGCTGAACAATTACCTTTCCAACGCCGTTTCTCACGCGGATGGCGAAAAGAAGCTGCGCGTTTACTGCACCGAAACCGAAAGCGCGTGGCGGGTATGCGTGTTCAACACCGGCAAGCATATTGCGGATAAAGACATCGACAAGATCTGGGATTCCTTCTACCGGGCGGATAAATCTCTCTCCCGCTCGCAGGGGCGCTTCGGGCTGGGCCTTTCCATTGTGGCGGCCATTCAGAAGCTGCACGGCGAAGCCTACGGCGTGAACAACATACCGGGCGGCGTGGAATTCTGGTTTGACGTAAAGAGGACGGATACATGAATTACGATATTTACGAAAAATTAGGCGTGAGCCGCGCCGTGGCGGCGCTGGGCGAAAAAACCGCCGCCGCCTTAACGGAGCGCTTTCGCGCCATCGACGATACCGCCGAATACAATCAGGCCAAGGTGCTGTACGCCATGCAGAAAAACCGCGTGAGCGCCGAATGCCTGACCGGCACCACCGGCTACGGGCACGACGACAAGGGCAGAGATACGCTGGAGCAGGTCTACGTGGACGTGTTCCACACCGAGGCGGCGCTGGTGCGCCCCGCCCTCACCTGCGGCACCCACGCCCTTGCCACCGCCCTTTCGGCGAACCTGCTGCCCGGGGACGAGCTTTTAAGCCCCGTGGGCAAGCCCTACGATACGCTGGAAGAGGTGATCGGCATCCGCCCCGGCGTGTGCTCGCTGAAGGAATTCGGCGTTACCTACCGGCAGGTGGATCTGCTGCCGGACGGCGCCTTTGACTACGAAAACATCAAAAAAGCCATCAACGAAAAAACAAAGCTGGTAACGATACAGCGCAGCAAGGGCTACCAGATGCGGCCCACCTTTTCCGTGAAGCAGATCGGCGAGCTGATCGCCTTTGTAAAAAGCGTAAAGCCCGGCCTCACCGTGATGGTGGATAACTGCTACGGTGAATTCACCGAAGAAACCGAACCCTCCGACGTGGGCGCGGATATGACGGTGGGTTCCCTCATCAAGAACCCCGGCGGCGGCCTCGCCCCCATCGGCGGCTATATCGCGGGCACAAGGGAATGCGTGCAGCGCTGCCATTACCGCCTCACCGGCCCCGGCATCGGGCAGGACGTGGGCGCGTCGCTGGATTTAAACCGCAGCCTGTATCAGGGCTTTTTCCTCTCCCCCACCGTTACCGCGGGCGCGCTGAAGGGCGCGATCTTTGCGGCGCGCCTGTACGAAGGCCTCGGCTTTCGCTGCGTGCCCACCGCCGAAGAGAGCCGCCACGATATCATACAGAGCATAGAGCTGGGCAGCAAAGCGGCAATGGAGGCCTTCTGCGAGGGCATTCAGGCCGCCGCGCCGGTAGACAGCTACGTTACCCCCGTGCCCTGCCCCATACCGGGCTACAACGACGACGTGATCATGGCCGCGGGCGCGTTTATTCAGGGCGCCAGCATAGAGCTTTCCGCCGACGGCCCCATCCGCCCGCCCTACGCGGTGTATTTTCAGGGCGGCCTCACCTGGCAGCACGCGAAGCTGGGCATACTCATGAGCCTGCAGAAGCTGGCGGAAAAAGGGCTGGTAAAAATCGGGTGACGGCGAGGAAATCGCCGTTCGCCGCGGCACAACCAATCAAACGAAAAGGGGCGATTTTCCATGCGTGAACAGCAAGATAACGCGGCCTTGCCGCAATCCCTCCGGAGCGCTGAAGAACCGAAACAGGGCGAAGCGCGGGAAGCGGGCGCGAAAAAGAATCCTTACAAAAAAACCGTCGTTCTGGACGTGTTTCTGTTGATTCTTGCGCCGGTTCCGCTCGGCGCGGTGTTCACGGGTCTGCTGATGGTCGTTTCCGCTGTCGTATCCGCGATTTCTCACGTGGATCTCATGGAAGACCCCGCATGGATTCTCGTTGCGGGCATCATTTCGGTTGTTGTTTTCTTTGTTCTGTTTTTTTTCAAGTTCTTCAAAGACGTAGGGAAAAGAAATTCCTTTACATTTTCCGAGAACGGCGCCGCGCCCGAGGACGTGCAGGCGGAATTGACCCGGCGTGCGCTTGCGGAGCGCGAAGCCGCTTTGGCGCGGGATCCCGAGACGCCGGCGTCCGCCTTTGACGCGTTTACTGCGCAGTACTACGGCGGCGATATGGATCTTGCCATGAAGGAGCTGATCGCCCGCGCCGTCAACAAGGATTATTCCCTGACCGGCGGAACGAAGGAAGGGTTGAAGTGTCTGACCGCCACCATGACGGAGATCCAAAAAGAAAAGTATCGGAAATACGCGCTCAACAGAATTCTGAGCGACAAGGCAATTGTTCATTCCATTGTGAAAGACGCGGCAGCGCTGACCCGGATCGGTATGACGGAAGAAGAGGTCCGCGCCGCCGAAGCCAACCCCTTCCGCAAAAGGGTTCTGCTTGGCGCGGCCATGCTCGCGGGCGCGCTTGCGCTTGCGGCGGCGGGCTTTATGCTGAAAACACGGGTGCCGCAGGCGGACGTCTTCGGCACTGTACTTGCGGGCGCCGGGGCTTCATTGGGTTCTGCGGCCTCCTATGAATTCGCAATGGGTTTGATCCGCTTCTTCCGGTTCCGGAAGCTGAAAAAAAGGTTCGCCGACAAAGACGCGGCAGCGCCGTGGAACGGTTAACATGAACGAAAGTTTTACCGCGTGAATTGCAGAAGGCGCGGCAAACCGCGATTATAAATCCCTTCGCCCCCTTTTTTCATTTTTTTATTGACTGCGGCCTTAAGATGTGGTATAGTTATTTTACAAGTTCAATCAACGGAGGTACAGTATGGAACACATTAAAACCATCCAGACCCGTCCGCTTTGCGCCGATGCGAAGAACAGCGGCTGCGGCGAATGCCAGACCTCTTGCCAGTCCGCCTGCAAAACCAGCTGCGGCATCGCAAACCAGGCCTGTGAAAACAAAAGCGAAAAAGAATAAGAATCGGCTTTTCGTATCGAAGATCGGCACCTAACCGTGCCGTTTTTTCGTATCATAAAGGAATTTTCAGATGATACATCAATACAAACTGAACGGATACAATATTGTGCTGGACGTGTGCAGCGGCGGCGTGCACGTGGTGGACGACCTCGCTTACGACGCGATCGCCCTGTTTGACCAAGGCGCGGCGGAGGAAGATCTGCTGCCCGCCCTGCAAAAAACCTACCCGGATCTGCCCGCGGAAGAGATCGCGGGCTGCATCGACGCGGTGCGCGGCCTGAAAGAGAGCGGGCAGCTCTTTGCGGAGGATACCTTTGCCCCCATGGCCGGGGAGCTGAAGCGCCGCAGCGGCGGCATTGTGAAGGCGCTGTGCCTGCATATCGCCCACACCTGCAACTTAAACTGCGAATACTGCTTTGCCAGCCAGGGCAAATACCACGGCGAGCGGGCGGTGATGCCCCTTGACGTGGCCAAACGCGCCATGGACTTTCTGGTGGAGAACTCCGGCACCCGCCGCAACCTTGAGGTGGATTTCTTCGGCGGCGAACCGCTGATGAATTTTGACGTGGTAAAGCAGACCGTGGCCTACGCCCGCAGCATAGAAAAAGAACACGGCAAGAATTTCCGCTTCACCCTCACCACCAACGGCATGCTGATCGACGACGACGTGATCGACTTCGCAAACCGGGAGTGCGTGAACGTGGTGCTGAGCCTCGACGGCAGAAAAGAGATCCACGATAAATACCGGGTGGATTACGCCGGCAACGGCAGCTTTGAGCGCATCGTGCCCAAATTTCAAAAGCTGGTGGCGGCCCGGGGCAACAAAAACTACTATATGCGCGGCACCTTCACCCACAACAACCCCGATTTTACGGAGGATATCAAAACCATGCTGGATCTGGGCTTTACCGAGCTGAGCATGGAGCCGGTGGTGGCCGCGCCCGGCGACCCCGCCGCCCTTACCCCGGCGGACGCGGAGATCGTAAAGGACCAGTATGAAAAGCTGGCGCAGCTGATGCTGGAACGCAAAAAAGAGGGCCGTCCCTTTACGTTTTACCACTATATGCTGGATCTGAAAAGCGGCCCCTGCATCTACAAGCGCATTTCGGGCTGCGGCTCCGGCACCGAATACATGGCGGTAACGCCCTGGGGCGACCTGTACCCCTGCCACCAGTTTGTGGGCGAAGAGGCCTTTCTGCTGGGCAACATCTATACCGGCGTTACCAACACCGCGGTGCGTGACCGGTTTGCCGTCTGCAACGTATACACCCGCGAAGAATGCCGCGGCTGCTGGGCAAGGCTGTACTGCTCCGGCGGATGCGCCGCCAACGCCTGGCATGCCACCGGCGATATCAACGGCGTTTACAAACAGGGGTGCGAGCTGTTCCGCAAGCGGATGGAATGCGCCATTATGCTGGCGGCGGAAGAAGCGCTGGCCGGGGAGGATAACGCCTGATGGATACGCCGATCAGTGATTTTATACGGGAATACGCCGGGGCGGATCCGGTTCGCCTGCACATGCCCGGCCACAAGGGGGCCGGGGACGCGGAGCGGTTCGATATCACCGAGATCCCGGGGGCGGACAGCCTGTATGAAGCGGACGGCATTATTGCGCAAAGCGAAAAAAACGCCGCCGGGCTGTTTGGCACGGCGGCTTCTTTCTATTCCGCAGAGGGGGCCTCTCTGTGCATACGGGCCATGGTATATCTCGCGCAGCTGGCGGCGAAGCGGCGCGGTCTGCCGGAAACCATCCTCGCCGGGCGCAACGCCCATAAGACCTTTGTGACCGCCGCCGGGCTCATGGGGACGGAGGCGGATTGGCTCTCGCCGGAAAACGGGACGCTGCTCTCGGGCGTGATTTCCCCCGCCGCGGTGGAGGCGAAGCTGAAGGCCCGCCGGTACGCCGCCGTGTATATCACCTCCCCCGATTATCTGGGCGGCATGGCGGATATGGCCGGGATCGCCGCCGTATGCAAACGATACGGTACGCTGCTTCTGGCGGACAACGCCCACGGGGCCTATCTGCGTTTTCTGGAAACGGACCAGCACCCCATTGCGGCGGGGGCGGATATCGTATGCGATTCCGCCCACAAAACCCTGCCGGCCCTCACCGGCGGGGCCTATCTGCACTTCGGCGCGGGGGCAAAGGATCTGATACCGGAGGCCCGGCACGCGCTGGCGCTGTTTGGCTCCACAAGCCCCTCTTACCTGATTTTGCGCTCGCTGGACGAGGTGAACCGGGCGCTGGCAACGGATTTTCCGCAACAGCTGCGGCAGACTTGCAAAACGCTGGCTGCGCTGAAGCGGCGCGTTGCGGCGGCGGGCTTTCCCGTTTACGGCGCGGAACCGATGAAGCTGACGGTAACGCCGAAGGCCGCCGGATATACCGGCGCGGAACTGGCGGCGCTGCTGGCAAAAAAGGGCTTTATCTGCGAATACTTCGACCCGGACTACGCGGTGATGATGCCCTCCCCCTGCAACGAACCCGCCGTTCTGGAGGCGCTGGCCGCGTTTTTTGAAGCCCTGCCGAAAAAAGCGCCGCTGAAATCAACGCCGCCCCGCAGCGATCTGCCCCCGAAAGCCATGCCTTTGCGCCAAGCGCTGCTTTCGGACTGCGAAAAGCTGCCCATCAGGCAGTGCGAGGGCCGCGTATGCGCCGCCCCCTGCGTGAGCTGCCCGCCCGCGGTGCCGCCGGTTTGCTGCGGCGAAACCGTAACCGCAGGTGCAATTGAAGTGATGCGCTATTACGGAATCACGCACTGCTGCGTTGTGAAAGAACCCGACCGAGGAATATGAATATGAAACATTTTATCTGGGATTTTGACGGTATGCTGTTCGATACCTATCCACACACGCTGGCGGCCTTCTGCGAATACTGCCGCAGGGCGGGCATACCGGCGGAACGGGACGAGGCCTACCGGCTGCTGAAGATCACGCTGCGGCACGCCTTTCGCTGGTACGGCTTTACGGACGCGGACGCCGCCGCCTTTTACGAGATCGAAAACGACCTCGATTTTCTGCCCCGGGGCGTGCCCTACCCCGGCATACCGGAGCTGCTGCGGGATATCGCCGCGGGCGGCGGAAAGAACTACCTGTACACCCACCGGGACAAGGTGGCGCTGCAGTATCTGGAGCTGTACGGTTTAACGGACCTGTTCACGGACTGCATCACCGGGGAAGACGGCTTCCCCTTCAAGCCCGCCCCCGACGCGCTGAACGACCTCGTGCGCCGCAACGGCCTGCCGAAAGACGCCTGCCTGATGTTGGGCGACAGGGATATCGATATCGGCGCCGGCGTAAACGCCGGCATGGCCGCCCTGCTCTACGACGACGAAAACCGCTACCCCGAAAACGTAGGCGAAACCTGGCGCTGCACCAACGGCGAGGAACTGCGCAAAACGGTTCTGACGCTGCTGGGGGATAAAAGCGAATGATCGCTGTTGTATTCTTTATCCTTTTGTGATAAAATATAATCAGAAAGTGTTCAAACAGAATCCGGAGGTGGAACCGATGTGTACAAAAAATCAACTGCGTATCATTTCAGACGCGGTCGCTGCGGATGCGAAGCGTCTGCTTGGCGACAAACTGAATGCGGTGGTGCTCTACGGATCTTACGCCCGCGGTGATTACGACACAGAGTCCGACGTCGATATCATGGTACGCGTAAACTGCACAGCGGCACAGCTTCCGGAATACCGTTTTATTCTCGCAAAAACAGCAAGCCGCCTTTCATTGCAGCATGACGTTACGGTTTCCGTTGTGATCGTTGATATGGAATCCTTCACCAAATACAGAAACCATTTGCCCTTTTATGAAAACGTTGACCGGGAGGGAATCAGAATTGCCTGACAGTACCTTTATTGAGCTTTCTCAGATGCAGATGCAGCGAGCGAAAGAATTATTAACGGAAATCCCTGTTCTGATACAGATCGGCGCATACAATACCGCGGCAAACCGCGCTTACTATGCCGCATTTCACGCAATGAAAGCACTGGAGGCGCTTGACAATTACGATTCAAAAAAGCATTCCGGCGTTGTTTCTTATTTCAGACAGCATTATATAAAAACAGGCGTCTTTGATGCAGACCTTTCTGACCTGATCGAAGTTCTGCAAACAACAAGAGAAGAGAGCGATTATAACATTATTGTTCGGATCAATGCAGAGGAAGCGGAAATGCTTCTGAGAAGCGCAGTCCGTTTTGTAGACGCAATTGCCGCATACTTGCCCGAAAGATGCCGGTCGGATCAGACTTTTCTCAATTAGAAAACAGAACGGAATTCTTTATCAAATAATCATATCTGCGTATTTACGGATATATGATTCCGTTTTTTTCAGTGCATTCAGAGAAAACTGCGTCTGCAGCATGGTTTCCTTATCGCAATGCTCCATAACGAAAAAGAATCTGTCGCGAGAATCCTCACTCCAATCGTTCGCAACGGTTTCATAGGGAAGAATGCATTCCAAAGATATGGGAATGCATTCTTCTTTTAATAAGAGAATCAATTCCGCAATTTCAACATTCCGAAATTTGTGAAGAGGTAAAAGAACATGGCCGGGGTGTTCTTTTGTTATGGTCTTCCGCAGGAATTCGATCACAGTATCGGGTGAATCATTGTTTTCCGGCAATATACCGATTTTTGTTACAGTCATAAAACAAATACCTCCAATATAGTAATTGCGATACAATTATTTGAATTGTACTACTGTTATATTATACAAAAAAGTCTTGTCGAAGTATGTTGAAGTATGGCGCAAAAATAAAAAACCTGCAGTTTTTCGGCTGCAGGTTTTTTCATCTTATTCTGTTTTTGCGGTTCTGATCAATGTGTCGATCACTTCCAGGATCCGTTTTTGTTCGGAGAGGGGCAAGTCCTTCAATTTTTCACTGAGAACGGAAGCTTTTGTCTGAACGCCGGTTTTGATGACGTCCGCAAAGATCTCATCCGCGTTGCATTCCAACACATTCATCAATTCAATCAGCTTATCCAGGCTGAGCTGATTGATGCCGCGCTCCACTGCCGAAAGGTAATTTCTGCTGAGATCGATCCTTTCCGCCAGCTCTTCCTGCGTGAATCCTCTGGCTTTCCGGCAGGCCTGAATCCGCCTGCCGATCCCTTCATTCTGCATCAAAACCCCTCCCGACAAAATATCATTGTTAAACAGTTACAATCACTGCTTAACAATAGTATAAGCCGACAAACAGAAGCGTTACAGAAAGTATGTCAGTTACACTAACTGTTATACAGTTACATATAAGAATATTAACAGGTGATTTATTGAAGTTTGGCGCGCTGTCAGGCAGGCAGACATGGGGACGGCTTCTATGTCTTCGCCCATCACATAAAAGGCCGAAAATTGCAGCCAATACAAAGACATAGAACCGTCCCCTTGTCTGACGGATGGTGTGGATCGGGTCGTTTTTTCAAGCCGGTAAAAGATAATTTCTTTGCCTGCCGCAATAAGATTTGAAGGCTGATTCCAGACACGGGGACGGTTCTATGTCTTTTTCTTCTTCCAATTTGCTGCTCCTTGCAAACTTCAAAGACATAGAAGCCGTCCCCATGTCCGGGCGCCTTTTTGTAAACCGATTGCTTAACGTTTCTTGTTAAATGATAGTTTGTATCTCATTCCAAACACCTGTTTCCCAACAAAAAAACCGCCCCCGGCCCGCTTCTTGCGTTGAAGTGAAGTGACCCCAAAAAGTTAGACAAAGTTTTTAATAAAACCTTGTACAAACTG
>CAMOVW010000086.1 GCA_946627725.1 uncultured Clostridia bacterium | reverse complement strand
CATATTATCTACAGGATTTCACAGGCGCCGCATAGGGTTGCCGTTATCTTTCATGCAAGCTTCGCATATCTTAACTGAATGACATTGGAACTGTCCCCATGTCTGCCTGCCCGACTGCGCGACCAACCGCAATTTATTCCTCCATTGCGCAGCAGCGCTGCGCCAGCTCCAAGGGGCGGTCGATCAGGGTTTCGGCGCCGTGGGCGAGAAGAAAATCGCGGTCCTTGAAGCCCCAGGTTACGGAAACGCATGGCATACCGGCGTTTCGGGCGGTTTCAATATCCACCTCGCTGTCGCCCACAAACAGGGCTTCACCCGCCGATACGTTCAGCGCCTTCAGCGCGGCAAGGGCGGTATCCGGCGCGGGCTTGCGGCGCACGCCCTCACGTTCGCCGGTAACGTAATCGAAATCCCCGGGGAAATAGATTTCAGCCAGCTTCTGCACCGCGTAATCCGCTTTGTTTGAAACCACGGCGGTTTTGTATCCGGCCCCGCGCAGGGCGGCAAGGGTCTCGCGCACCCCGGGATAGGGCGCGGTGGCGTCCGCGCAGTGCGCTTCATAATAACGGGTAAAATCCCGGTGTACGGCGTCCACAGTCGCTTCGTCCGTTCCGGCGGGCACGCCCCGCTCGATCAGCTTGCGGATGCCGTTGCCCACAAAGGCCCGCACCTCGGCCGTCCGGCGCGCCGGAAGACCGTTTTTTTGCAGCGCAAAATTCAGCGCCGCCGCCAGATCCGCCAGCGTATCCAGCACCGTACCGTCAAGGTCGAAAATGATGAGTTTGATGTTGTTCATAAGGTTCTCCGAAAGGTAGATTATAATTGTTTTAAAATAAATTTAAATTTTTATATCGTTTACCGCCGCCTGCAGCAGCGGGTCTTTTTCGTTTGGCAGGTCGCCTTCGGCGGCGCGGATCAGCAGGCGGTTCAGTTCGTCGGCGATCTCTTTTCCGGTAAAGCCCAGCGCGGCGATGTCGGCGCCGGTTACGCGCAGGTCCGCGATTTTTGCGGGCAGGTTTCCGGGGTCGGCGATCACGTCGTTCAGCGCGTCCGCCTCCATACCCAGCGCCTGCCGGAACCGCAGCAGCAGCCGGCACCGGTCCGCGCCGAACGCGCCCAACGCGCGGCGGGCCTGCCCTTTTGTGGCGTAAACGGTATGCTGCTCTTCTATCAGAAACACCGCCGTGTTGCGGAAACGGTTGTCGGTTTTCAGCGCGCGGCATACCTCCTCCGCCGTTTGGGGCCCCAGCGGGCGCATGAGCGCGGCAAAGGAGAGCAGCGCATCCCGCAGGTTCCCCGCCGTATGGGCGGCGGCGGTATATTCCGCTTCCGGCAGATCCGCCAGCTGTGGTATGCACACGCAGATCACGTCTTTGTATTGCGTAAGGATCGGCGCGGCGGATACCCCTGCCAGCAGCTTTTTCAGCTCCGCAAATTTGCGTTCCGCCGAGATCTTCGTCAGCGCGGCGGCGTTGGCCCGCAGGGCGGCGGCGGTTTTTTCTTCAATTGTAAAATCAAGCGCGGCGGCGAACCGCAGCGCCCGCAATATGCGCAGCGCGTCCTCTTTGAAGCGGGCGTCCGGGTCGCCCACGCAGCGGATCAGGCGGTTTTGCAGATCGTCCTTTCCGCCGAACAGATCTATGATATCGCCGTTCTGCCCGCAGGCCATGGCGTTTACGGTAAAATCCCTGCGGCATAAATCCTGCTCCAGCGAGGGGGTAAAGGCGACGCTGTCCGGCCGGCGGGCGTCCGTGTAGCCGCCGTCTATGCGAAAGCTGGTGATCTCTACGTTGTGCTTATCGATCACCACGGTAACGGTGCCGTGCTTCAGCCCGGTTTCTATCACCTTATAGCCCGCAAAGCAGCGTTCGGTCTTCTGCGGGGGCACGTTTACCGCAAGGTCGTAGTCGTTTACCGGCCTGCCCAGCAGGGTATCGCGCACGCAGCCCCCCACGGCGTAGCCCTCGGCGCCGTGCTCCTTCAGTATACGCATCGCTGTTTGAATATAAACGGGAAAATCCATGGTCTCACCTCATCCGAAGCGCCGCTTCGCAAAATCGCACCGGCGGCACAGGTCCGTTGGGGCGCGTCCCTCCGAAAAGCCCTGCGTTACCGCCTTCGCAAGAGGGCTGTTCAAAACGTCTTCAACGCTGTCTTCCAGCAGATTGCCCAGCCGCAGCGCGCCCTCCGCATCCAAACAGCAGGGCACGGCGGTACCGTCGCACAGCACGCCAAGCTGGTCCCGCAGCCCCATGCAGAAGCGGGGCGGGGCAACGGCTGCGGAAAGATCCGGCCAGGCGAACCGGTGGGCAAGGTCGATATACAGCCGCTCCCCGGCGGTATAGCCGTGGGGATGGGGGCGCAGGGGCTGCCCGAAATACGCTTCGATCTTTTTCAGGATTTCGCCGTTCAGCGCGTTCTGCCCGCCGCCGTTCCAGAGCTTGAACACGTTGAGCACGCCCTGCCCGGCGGTTTTGCCCGCAAGCGAAAAAATGGGGCGGAGATAGTCTTCCAACGCGCATACCGCGGGGTTGGCTTCGTATGCGTGCAGGGAATAGCAGAGCTTGTAAAGGCAGCCGCAGTTCAGCAGCGTTTCGGCGGCGCGGCCGATCAGCGTGCCGTTGGTTACCAGCGTCACCCTGTAATCCAGCGCCCGGCATATTTCGAGGATCTCGCCGAGCCGCGGGTGCAGCAGCGGCTCCCCCAGCAGGTGCAGATAGATATATTCCGTATAGGGGCGCAGCTTTGCGGCGATCACCCCGAAATCCGTCGGCGCAAGAAACCCCGGCGCCCGCCCCGTGCCATGGCAGAACGAACACGCCAGATTGCAAACGTCGGTGATTTCAACATATACCTTTTTCAGCATCGGCGGAGGACCCCCCTCATTTACTAATAAACTTATAAATTATAATTTAGCGAGAAGCATTGAGCGTTGAGCATAGAGCAGTTGGTTTGCAAAAAGGCGCCCGGACATGGGGATGGCTTCTATGTCTTTGAAGTTTGCAAAGATCGGCAAGCCGGAATAATAAAAAGACATAGAACCGTCCCCGTGTCTGGAATCCACGCGCAAATCTCATTGCGGAAGGCGAAGAAATTATCTTTTATCGGTTTGAAAAAGCTGCTCGATACGCACCGACCGTCAGACAAGGGGACGGTTCTATGTCTTCGTGTCAACTGCAAACTTCGGGCGTTTATGTGATGGGCGAAGACATAGAAGCCGTCCCCATGTCTGCCTATCTGACGGCGCGACAAACCGCAATTTTGTCCCTTTTCTTTATTCTACCACATCTCCCCTTTGCATGCAAAGCATATTTTGGTTCTTGAATATAAAATCGTTTTATGCTATACTGAACTATAAAGCAACCGCAGGGGAGGGATCACGTTGAAAAGGGCGATCGGAATCATTCTGGCGTTTGCCGTGGTCTTGGGCGTTTTCGCGGGCTGCGGCAAAAAAGAGGAGGCGCAGTACCCCCTCACGGTGAACGGTACGCCGCTGGATGGGGAGATCTTTCAGTATTATCTGGATATCGCCTTTGCGGACGCTACTCTTACCAATAAAGACGCCCGCATCCGTTACGCCACCGAGCAGTGCATCCGCTACGTGGCGGTGAATTCCGCCTTTGCCTCCCGCGGGCTTACCCTTTCGGCAGCACAAACGGCCGAAACCGCCGAGCGGGGCAACGCGCTGTGGAATATCTTCGGCGCGCATTACCGCAAGGTGGGCGTATCGAAGCAAACCTTTATGAAGCTGCAAACCAGCGAGGCGTTCACCGAGCGTCTGCGCCGGGCGCTGTACGATACCGACGGGGCTTCCGCCATCGCAACCGATACGCTGAAAAACTATTTCACCGCTTATTACGTCGCCTTTAAGGTGCTGCGCAGCACCGTTTACGGGGCGGATATCTACGGCAACCGGGTGCCCTTTACCCCGGAGCAGCTTGCCGCCGTGCGCGAAAAATACGATACCGCGGCAAACAGCTTGAATAACGGCGGCGTTGTGGATTATACCTTCGCCTCGCTGATCAGCACCGGCGGCGACGAGGACGCGCAGCAATCGCTGGTAACGGAGGTCATCGCCGAGGGCGATCCCTACTATCCCGCCGGGTTTTACGGCGCCGTGCGCTCGCTGGCGGAAAACCACGCCGGCGTGTTTCTGTTTGAGGACGAGATCTTTCTGGTGTACCGGGTGAATATTTTGTCTGACGGGGATCTGTTCAGCCGGTACCGGGACGCCTGCCTCACCGCGGTGAGCGAGCCCTATCTGCAAAACGAGATCAATACCATGTGCAACGGCTATTCCTCCGTGCGAAACACTGCCGCCGTGCAGAAGTGCTACGAAAACGTTAGGCAGGGGAGGAAATAATTCGGAATTCCGAATTGCAGCGGATGTAATGAAAGTAAAAATACAAGAAACCGGAGGGGACTTCCTATGAGCGAATTCAAGTTTTTTCTGATCACCGATACCCATTATTTTGCGGAAAAGCTGGGGTGCCGGGGAGAAGCTTACAACGATTTTATGCGGTATGAGCAGAAGTGCTTCGCCGAAACGCAGAAAATCAACGAGGCGGCGTTCCGCTTTCTGAACGACACCGATCTTGCCGATACGGTGCTGATCGCCGGGGATCTCTCCTTTAACGGCGAAAAGGAGAGCCATCTGGGCTTTATCGAGCTGCTGAAAGACCTGAAGGCCCACGGCAAGCGGATTTTTGTGATCACCGCGGGGCACGATTGGAACGACCATCCCTTCGCCTTCGACGAGACCGGCCGTCTGGAGCCAGAGGGCACCAAGCGGGAAGAGCTGTTCGATCTGTACTACGAATACGGCTTTTCGGACGCCATCGCCGTGGATAAAGAAAACCTCTCTTACGTGGCGCAGCTGGCGCCGGGCCTGCGGCTGCTGGCCCTGAATAACGACGGCGACTGCAAGAAAAACCACACCTATACCGCGCGGCAGATCGAGTGGATTTTGCGGCAGACCAAAAAGGCGCGGGAAGACGGCGAGACTCTGATTGCCATGAGCCACTATCCGCTGCTGCCCGGCGTACCGCTGTTTGGGCTGCTTGGCGGCGAGGTGGTTATGAAGAACGCCGATTTCATCACCACCCTGCTGGCGGATGAGGGCGTGCACCTGTGCTTTACCGGCCATATGCACAACCAGGCGGTGAACGTGAAGGTCACCGAAAAGGGCAACCGTTTTTACGACGTTTGCACCGGCTCGCTGATCGGCTGCCCCGCCTCCATGCGTCTTGTTACCATTACGGATAACGACCTCGTTCAGCTGCAGACCCTGCCCGTGCCGGATTTCGACTGGGATATGGAGGGCCTCTCAAAGGACGAATACTTCAAGCGCCAGTTCGATATGATGATCAATACCTACCTCACCTCCATGCGGGACGATCCCGACCGCTTCCTGCGCAAGCTGGGCGTGCGCGACGCCGCCGATGGGGTGCTGAACCTTGTAAGCAAGCTGGGCGCGTATCTCAACAGCGCCACGGTGGGCAAGGTGTGCAGGCTGTTCCATACGCCCTGCGATGAATCCATAAAGGATATGCTGTTTGTGGATCTTGCCCGCAGCCTTGTGCGCAACGCCTTCACCGGCAACGCCCCCTACGTTTACGGCACGCCGGAATACGAGGCCGTGATGGGCGTGTTCGGCAGAATGCGTCCCCTGTTCAGCGTGCTGAACAAAACCGTGAAGATGAACGGCAAGCCCGTGGATATGATGGAGCTGCTGGAGAAAACCATCGGCAAATACGGGCTGAACGACGATAACGCCGCCTTCCGCCTGAAATGATCCGAAACCCGAGGTGCATCGCATGAAAATCGTGATATTGGACGCGCACACCGCCAACCCCGGCGACCTGAGCTGGGATTTTCTGAACAAATACGGCGAGGTGACCGTTTACGACCGTACCCCCACCGAGGCCCTTGTGATCGAGCGGGCAAAGGGGGCAGAGATCGTGATTTTGAACAAAACCCCCATCACCCGCTTTGCGGTGGAACGGCTGCCCGAAATGAAGCTGATCGCCGTGCTGGCCACGGGGTATAATATTGTTGATATCGCCGCCTGCACCGAACACGGCGTGGCGGTGGCAAACGTGCCCGGCTATTCCGGCGCGAGCGTGGCGCAGCAGACCTTCGCCTTTATTCTGGAATACGCCAACCGGGTGGCTCTGCATTCCGCCAGCGTGCTTGCGGGGGATTGGGTGAAGAACCCCGATTTCAGCTATATGCTGGCGCCCCTTGCGGAGCTGGAGGGCAAAACCATGGGCCTGATCGGCTACGGCGATATCGGCCGGCGGGTGGCGAAGATCGCCGCCGCCTTCGGCATGAAGGTGCTGGTGCACACCGCCCATCCCGAAAAATATCCGGATGCCCCGGTGCGCTTCTGCGCGCTGGACGAGATGCTGCCGCAGTGCGATTTTATTTCGCTGCACGCCCCCATGACCCCCGCAACAGCGGGGCTTGTAAACAAAGATTTTCTCTCAAAGCTGAAGCCCGGCGCGTTTCTGGTGAACAACGCCCGGGGGCAGGAGATCGTGGAACAGGACGTGGCGGACGCGCTGAACAGCGGCCGTCTCGGCGGCTTCGGGGCGGACGTGCTCTCTTCTGAGCCACCGCAGGCGGATAACCCCATACTTACGGCAAAAAACGTGTATCTCACGCCCCACATCGCATGGTCGCCCTACGAGGCCCGCGTGCGCCTGCTGCGGGCGGTGGATGAGAACGTGGGCGCGTTTCTTGCGGGAACGCCGAAAAACATTGTGAATATGTAACGCTTTTTCACCGAAAAAAAGAAAGAAATCCATTTGTAATTTAGTGAAGCAACCAAAAAATGCCGGGCGCGGGTCCATTTTTTAACAAATGACTTGCAAAGCCCGGTTTTTTCGGTATAATATATCCTGAAAAAATAAAGTTTTATAAAACGGAGGAAAAAAACATGTCTGTTAAAGTTGCTATCAACGGTTTCGGCAGAATCGGCCGTCTTGCGTTCCGCCAGATGTTCGGCGCCGAGGGTTATGAGGTTGTTGCCATCAACGATCTTACCAAGCCCTCTATGCTTGCAAACCTTCTTAAGTACGATACCGCCCAGAAGGGTTACTGCGGCGTGATCGGTGAAAACCTTCACACCGTTACCGCCGACGACGAGGCCAACACCATCACCGTAGACGGCAAAGTTCTTACCATTTATGCAGAGAAAGACGCTGCCAACCTGCCCTGGGGCGAGATCGGCGTAGACGTAGTGCTTGAGTGCACCGGTTTCTACTGCTCCAAAGAGAAGAGCATGGCCCACATCAACGCCGGCGCAAAGAAGGTTGTTATCTCCGCGCCCGCAGGCAAAGATCTGAAGACCATCGTTTTCAGCGTAAACGAAAATACCCTTACCGCTGACGATCAGATCATCTCCGCCGCTTCCTGCACCACCAACTGCCTTGCTCCCATGGCAAAGGCCCTGAACGAGTACGCTCCCATTCAGAGCGGTATCATGAGCACCATCCACGCCTACACCGGCGATCAGATGATCCTCGACGGCCCCCACAGAAAGGGCGACCTTCGCCGTGCCCGTGCCGGCGCTGCCAACATCGTTCCCAATTCCACCGGCGCTGCCAAGGCCATCGGCCTTGTGATCCCCGAGCTGAACGGCAAACTGATCGGTTCCGCCCAGCGCGTACCGGTTCCCACCGGCTCCACCACCATCCTTACCGCTGTTGTTAAGGGCGAAAACGTTACCGTAGAGGGCATCAACGCCGCCATGAAGGCCGCCGCTTCCGAGAGCTTCGGCTACAATGAGGATCCCATCGTTTCCTCCGACGTGATCGGCATGCGTTACGGCAGCCTGTTCGACGCCACCCAGACCATGGTGATCGACCTCGGCAACGGCCTGTATGAGGTTCAGGTTGTTTCCTGGTACGACAACGAGAACTCCTACACCAGCCAGATGGTTCGCACCATCAAGTATTTCGCTGAGCTGTAAGAGATAAGGCGATAAAAAATCAACCGGCGCGGCTGTTTCGGCTGCGCCGGTTTTTTTGGATTATCACAGGCTGATACATTTCCGTAAAATTTGCCGCAGCCCGTTGAGAGCTGCGGTTTTTCGTTAATACATGCCGTTTACGGACATATAGTTGTACAGCATTTTGCCGTGGTCCTGTTCTTCTTTCTGGATGTGGTTCAGGGCTTTGCGGGCGTTATCGTCCCGGAACTCGAAAATGCAGGTGTCGTACAGGGCGGAAACGTGTTTCTCCCCGGCGAGGGTATCGGTGCACAGGTAGCAGTCGTTTTTCTTGTCCGGCGTTTCGGCGGCGCCGTAAACCGCGGTAAAGGTGGGCAGCGTCTGGCTTCCCCCGGCAGGCGGCGCGGGCGGCGTACCGTTTTCGATCTGATTCAGGGTATCCAGATGGGTCCGCTCCAGATCCGCCAAATGGGTAAACAGCCCTTTGAGCTGGCCGTCCGCCGCGCACTGCGAGGCCTTTTCGTATTTTTCGATGCACAGGTTCTCCTGTTCCTTGAGTTCCTTCAGCAAAGAGGATTCTTTCTGATTCAGCTGCATGATGTTAACTCCTTTGTAAAATTTCGGTTTTTCACCTGTTTACAGTATTTACCGGGATCGGAAAAATATACGATGGGTCAATAAACAAAATATCCTTGCCGCGGAAAGGCTGTGCTTCAACGCTCAACGCTCAACGCTCACCGCTCAACACTCAACACTCAACGCTCAACACTCACCGCTCAACACTCAACACTCAACACTCACCGCTCAACGCTCAACGCTCAACGCTCAACGCTCAACGCTCAACGCTCAACGCTCACCGCTCAACACTCAACACTCACCGCTCAACACTCAACACTCAACACTCAACACTCAAAAAAAACACTTGACAAAACCCTTCTTTTATGCTATAGTATCGCCTGTAAAGCATGAATCTTTACACATATTACGAAGGAGAGGCGCTTTTCATGGCAAAGAATCTTGAGATCACCATACTGATAGATTTCTACGGCGACATGCTCACCTCCCGCCAGCGGGAATTTCTGGATCTCTATTATAACGAAGATCTTTCCCTTGCCGAGATCGCCGCAAACGTAGGCATTACAAGGCAGGGTGTGCGCGACGCCATCAAGCGCGCCGAATGCCAGCTGATCGAAATGGAAGAGCGTTTAAAGCTGGTTTCCCGTTTCAAAGAAGTAAAAAAAGGGCTGGAAGAGATCATGGATTGCGCCACCCGCATCAGCGCCGAGAACCGCAAGAGCGGCCTCTCCCGCGAGATCAACGATCTCACCGTGCGCATCAAATCCATCGCCATTTCCCTTTCGGAATAACGGCGCCCGTTTTCAGCTTCATTTATAAGTAAGAGGTTTTCAAATGGCATTTGAGGGTTTATCCGATAAATTAGACGCCGCCTTTAAAAAGCTGAGAAGCAAAGGCTCGCTTACCGAATCCGACGTGAAGGAAGCCATGCGCGAGGTGCGCCTGGCCCTGCTGGAAGCGGACGTAAGCTATAAGGTGGCCCGTGATTTCACCGCCCGCGTTACCGAAAAGGCCATCGGCGCAAAAGTGACCGAAAGCCTTACCCCGGCGCAGATGGTGATCAAAATCGTAAACGAAGAACTCACCGCGCTGATGGGCGGCACCGCCACGCGCCTGAACACCGCGCCCCACCCCCCTACGGTGGTGATGATGTGCGGCCTGCAGGGTTCCGGTAAAACCACCCACTCCGCCAAAATCGCAAAGCGGCTCAAAGCGCAGGGGCACCGCCCGCTGCTGGCGGCCTGCGATATCTACCGCCCCGCGGCCATCAAACAGCTGCAGGTGGTGGGCGAACAGGCGGGCGTGCCGGTGTTTGAAATGGGGCAGATCAGCCCCGTTACCATCGCTACCGAAGCCATTAAAACGGCGAAGGACCACGGCTACGACTACGTATTTCTGGATACCGCCGGCCGTCTGCATATCGACGAGCAGCTGATGCAGGAATTAAAAGAGATCAAAGCGGCGGTGCACCCCCACGAGATCCTTCTGGTGGTAGACGCCATGACCGGCCAGGACGCGGTAAACGTGGCCTCCACCTTTAATGAAGCCCTGGGGCTGGACGGCCTTGTGCTTACAAAGCTGGACGGCGACACCCGCGGCGGCGCGGCCCTTTCCGCCCGTGCCGTTACCGGCAAGCCCATCAAATTTGTGGGCATCGGCGAAAAGCTGGACGATCTCGATATCTTCCACCCGGATCGCATGGCCTCCCGTATTCTCGGCATGGGCGACGTGCTCTCGCTGATCGAAAAAGCGGAAAACACGCTGGACGAAAAGCGGGCCGAAGAGCTGGAAAAGAAATTAAGAGAAAATAAATTCGACCTCAACGATCTGCTGATGCAGATGAAAGAGATGAAAAAGATGGGCTCCATCAAAGATCTGCTCGGCATGATACCGGGCCTGGGCAAAAAGATCAAAGACGTGGATATCGACGAGCGCGCCTTCGATAAAACAAAGGCCATCATCTACTCCATGACGCCCAAAGAGCGCGAAAAGCCCGATATCATCAACCCCTCACGCAAGCGCCGCATTGCCGCGGGCTGCGGTATGCAGGTGGAAGACGTAAACCGGCTGCTCAAGCAATATAAGCAGATGCAGCAGATGTTCAAGCAGTTCGGCGGCAAGGGCGGCAAAAAGAAAATGCGCCGCATGATGCCCCCCGGCGGCATGCCCGGCGGCTTCCCCGGCATGCAGTAAAATGATTCAGAATCATAAACAGCGTACTTTAACACAGCTATATGTGTTTCAGATAAGTAAATATAATTTTTTTGGAGGAAATACAAAATGGTAAAAATCAGACTGCGCCGCATGGGCGCCAAAAAAGCACCCTTCTATCGCATCGTTGTTGCGGATTCCAGATACCCCCGCGACGGCAGATTCATCGAAGAGCTGGGTTATTATGATCCCATGACCGAGCCCGCCACCGTAAAAGTGGACGGCGACAAGGTGAAGGAATGGATGGCCAACGGCGCTCAGCCCACCGATACCGTAAAATCTCTTCTCAAGAAGAACGGCGTGATCGACTGATCGCCCGCTCGGAGGACAGATCATGGAAGAATTACTCATCGGCATTGCCAAAGGCCTTGTAAACGAGCCCGACAGCGTTACCGTAACCGTGGATGAGCCCGATGAAGAGGGCGTGTTCGTATACCATCTGCACGTTGCGGAAAACGACGTTGGCCGCGTGATCGGCAAACAGGGGCACATCGCCAAAGCCATCCGCGTTGTTATGCGCAGCGCAGGCATCCGTGAAAACAAAAAGGTTCAGGTCGAGATCGACTGAAGCTTTCCCCCGCCGCTATCCGGCGGGTTTTTTGTCGCACCGGGGGCGCAGCCGCCGTTCGCGGAAATCTCAGCGTCCGCAACAGGGCGCGGCAGCGCAACGGCAGCGGCATTTCACGCCGCGTATTGTGGTTGCGGGTTCGGTTATGTGAATGCGATCGGCTTTATCATACACAACCATCAGATCATCGAAAGGAGTTTTATTATGTCGGAAACATTCAGAGAGATCTGGAGCCAATACATGTTTACGCCGGAGGGCGGGGTATTTTCCGCCGTTTTCGCCGTGCTGAGCATCATCGGCATGTGGGTGCTGTTCAAAAAAGCCCACAAGGCGGGCTGGCGGTCGCTGGTGCCCATCCTCAACGTCTATACGCTGGTGCAGATCGGCGATACCACGGGCCTGAAGGCGCTGCTGTTTCTGGTGCCGGTGGTAAACGTGGTCTATTATGTGCTGTTCAACCTGCGGCTTGCCCGCGCCTTCGGCAAAGGGCTGCTGTTCGGCGTCGGCCTGATGATCTTTCCGCCCTTTTTTATGCTGCTGCTCGGCCTCGGCGGGGCGAGGTACAAGAGAAGGTAAATTATAATTTGTCGCTCGGTGCGACAAATTATAAAGTGAAATTTTTTTGC
>CAMOVW010000085.1 GCA_946627725.1 uncultured Clostridia bacterium | reverse complement strand
AAGCCGATTTGTGGCCTCGGAGGTCTTTCCCTTTAGACTGTTTTTTTACAGCCCCAAAACTGCAATTTCCCCCTCCATTCCGCAGCCGGAAGGGTATTGACAACCCGCATGCCTTGGTATATAATGTATATACATTGATTTATAAGGTATGGTGACGCGGATGAAGATCAGCAAAGAGCTTTTGAAGGGCACCGGGGCAACGCTGGTGCTCAGCGTGCTGGCGGGGGGTGACCTCTACGGCTACGGCATTGTAAAAACGCTGGCGCAGGTGAGCGAAGACGCCTTTGCAATGAACGAGGGCACCCTTTACCCCATTCTGCACGCGCTGGAGGAAGAGGGCTGCCTTGAAAGCTACTGGCAAGAGGCGGAGGGCCGCAAACGGAAGTATTACCACATCACCCGCAAGGGCCTGAAAAAGCTGCGTGAAAACAAAGAGGAATGGGAATATTTCTCCGCCGGCATGAACAAGGTGCTGAGGTACGTGCCCGTATGAAGCGCTACACACGTCAGGCCATTGAGGGGATCGACGACAAACGGCTGAAGGCGGAGATCGCGGCGGAGCTTGAAAACCACATGGCGGAGCACGAGGCGGAGCTGACGGAACTGGGCTGCAGCCCTGAAACGGCCGCTGCCCGCGCAGAGGCCGCCATGGGCGAAACCCCGGAGGCGGTTGGCGCGCAGCTGAACAGCATCCATAAAGGAAGGCTTGCCCTGCGCGTGGCCCTCGGCATATTGACCGGCGCGGCGCTGGAGATCGCCCGCCTGGTATTCTCGGCTGTAACGACCTCCGCCTACGAGCTGTTTCTCGCCCCCGGCTTTTTGGCGGCGTTTGGGCTGCTGATTTGGGCGGGGATGTGCAAACGAACGCGGGTGTGGCTGTTCAGCGCGGCGCCCGCAGCCGTGGGCTTTGTACGGCTGTCGCCGATTTTTTGCGCGATGGCGCTGCGGCTGGCGCAAGGCGAGCTGCAAACCTACGTAGACGGCGCTTTTATAGACACCTACGCGAAAACGCCCCTGTGGATGCTGTTGTGCGGCTTACCCGCCGCCGCGATATGGTGCGCGGCTTTTGCGCTGGTAACGGCGCAGCGCGGCGGGCGGCTCACAAAAAGCGGGCTGAAAGGCCTGCATATATTGAGAATCGTTACGCCGGGCATTGCGGCTGCGGCGGTGTGCCTCACTTTACCGGCTGCGGTGTGCTGCGCCCGCAGCGAAGGGTTCGGGCAGCACGTACCGAACACCGCTGCATGGTATATTGTAAACGCAAACCGGCCGCTTACGGACGCCGAAGCGCTGCGCATCGCCGAAACCGGCGCGTATACGCCGGAAAAGGACGGCGACGAAATCACCTATCAGAACCCCGCCGAGCGCAATGCGAAAACCCCGTATACAGAGGCGGAAGCGCGGCACGAAAACACGGGGCTGCGCGTTTCAAAGATCTACATGGTTTCAGAATTCGGATCCCCGCATCCGCATCCGGACCCGGATACCGACATCTGTATGGCAGACCGGCAGCTCCGTTACCCCGTAACGCTGACCAATGAAAACGGCGACAAGGTGGAAGGGGAACAGTTTTCCTTTTGTTACGGCGCGCTGTTCGATTATCTTTACACGGTGGAGCTGTTTAACGACGGCACTCCCGCAAAAATCACGCGCCAACCCACGGACGGCACGCAGATTCTGCTGCAGACCCACACCGCCGGTATCATGGCGCAGATCAGCCTGCGGGCGGAACGCCCCGAACCGCCGCCGGAGGACCTCAGCGTTACGTTTACAAAAAAGATCGCGTTCCGGAAATTTGACTATACATTCTCTTCGTGGAATGAATATTACACGATGACCTTTGATTCCGCCGGGGAGACGATCGGAAAAAGCTTTTCCGACGGCAAAAACGGCGTAACCGTGGAAGCCGCGCTCAGCGAAGAGGAAAAAACGCTTTTGTGGTACCAGCTCTCTCACATGACGCCGGAAGAAACAAAGGAAGAAGAAACCGGCATTGTAAATTATACCATCCGGTATACCGCCAACGGCAAAGAAACGCAGACAAGGCTCACACAGGGGGACGCGGCGCCCTTTGACAATTTCTTATGCGCCTTCCGCCCGTGGACGGAGCTGCTGGAATAAACCGAAAAAAGACGCAAAAGGAGATTTGTATATGACATACCGTTTCGGTAAACCCTTCATTATTTTGTTTATTGTTGTTTCGTTCGCATTGTGCGCATTGCTGGTTTTACTGATGTATCTGCTCGGCATGGACATCAAACAGGCAATGAAGTACGCTCTTCTCGGATTATTGTTCTGCGCAATGGCGTGGGCAAGAACGATCCCGATCTATAAAAATCGATACGTTGAGCTGACCCGGGACGCCATCCGGTTTCACAGTTGCTTTGTAAAGCGGAAATCCAACGCGGAAACCTTAACGGTATTGTATAAGGACGTGCGGCACATCCGGTTCAGAAAAGTCCCCCTGATCAATATGTACGGCATGCTGATCGAAGCCAAAGGGTACCCATACCAGATCTCCGTGTCCTGCTGCTTTGAAAAACGCAAAGAACTGCAGGATGCATTGTTAAAACAAGTGCGCGCCGCAAACCCGGAGGCCGTGATCACGGGATTGAAAAAATAAAACCGGCTATAACGCCACAGAAAACGCCACAGAAAACGCCACAGTAATCCGGGGCGGGCATGACCGCCCCTTTTGCTGCAATTTTCGCTTCCGTTTCTGTTTGGTTGTTCTGCACAAATTTTAATGCAAAAAATATATTTGACGATTCCATTTTTATCATCTATAATATAACTTGCCAACATTATGAAATGAAATGAGGAAAAACATTATGGGTAAACCAACGGCGCGTTCCAACGTGGCCACCTACACCAAGAAAGAACTTGCGGGGTACCTTACCGGTCTTGCGGGGCAGAACATTATTTACAATATCATAGCCACCGGCCTTGCGTTCTATTTTCAGAGCGTGATTTTTTTGCCCGCCATGGCCTGCTCCCTGATCTTTGCCCTTGCCAGAGTATGGGACGCCATCAACGACCCGATGATGGGCACCATCGTAGACAAAACCAGAACCAAATGGGGCAAGTGCAAGCCTTATCTGCTGTTTGTGCCCGGCGTGGTGCTGATCACCACCATTCTTCCCTTTATCAACAGCATGTACGCCGAGCCGAAGGCCGAAACCGACCGCCTTGCCGCGCTGCCCGGCTACACCGTTGCAGCCGAGGCCGATCCTGAGGTGCTGGATACCTTCACCTACACCGGCGACCTCACCTTTATCGACAAGCTTCAGAAAAAAACCTCGGAGCAGATCGACGTTGCGATCATCAGCATCCCGAAAACCGAAAGCGTGATGGTATTCCAGAAAGATAAGAAGGGCGAATACCATATCGCGGATGATAACACGCAGAAAAGCGTTCTCTCCGAGTACGTAAAAGAGAATCCCGACGCCGCTTTCGCAAATATGCCCGCGGCGGTAAAGCTGACCACGGCGGAAGTGGACGCCATCGAAAAAACCGAGCTTGCGTCTTACACACACGATAAAAAAGATTACATCCTGTATCAGGTCGTCACCAATAACCGTGTGGGCGTGGCGAAGGTCGTAACCGCGGAAAACGGCGCCAAAACCTACGTCGATTTTGAAGACGACGGCGTGCGCGAGACCATGCTGCAGGGCTACAAATCCGAGCGCGGCTTTATAAAGGCCGAAGGCGGCAAGGCGGTTCTGATTATAATCTGGGCGGCCTTCTCCTACGTGCTTTGGGGCATGACCTACACCATCGGCGATATCCCGCTGTGGGGCGTTACCAGCCTGATGACCGAAGACCAGAACGACCGCGCCAAGGCCCTTACCCTTGCCCGCGCCGTGGCAAACGTGGGTATGATCGGCACCATGTTCACCATGATCGCGCCCGCCTTCCAGGGCATGTGGAAAGCGCGCGGTATGGATGAGGCCCACTCGCTGCGGGCCGCGTACATCACCCTTGCGGTGGTAATGACCGTATTCGCCACCGTGCTGTTCCAGTTTGCGGGCATTTCCGTAAAAGAGAGAGTTGCCCCCCAGAACGAAAAGACCTATACCATCAAAGAGAACTTCAAGATCATGTTCGGCAACAAGCCCTTCCGCCAGATTCTGATCTCCGGTATCCTCAGAAGCCCCATCCAGCTGCTGGGCATCGTGGCCATGACGCTGGTGATGTATTACTTCTTCAATAACGATATCGGCAAAACGCTGTTTGTGGACGGCGCTCTGAATCTGTCGCTGGTGCTGAAGGTGCTGATCCTTGTGGTGGGCCTGTTCGGCGGTATGATCGTATTCCCGCTGTTCGTTCCCAACCTGATCACAAAGCACGAAAAGAAGAGCATGTACAATTTCTTCACCCTGATCGGCGCCATCCCCTTTGCACTGATCTTTGTGGTGTTCCTGATCTTTAAGGGCGATATCCTGAACTGGCCCGGTATGATCATTATGGCGGTGCTGTTCTTTATGGCGGGCGCCTCTATGGGCTCGCTGAACGTGCTGCAGAGCGTTATGATCGCGGACTGCGTAGACTACGAAGAGTATAACAACGGCATCCGCCCGGACGGCGTCTTCTTCTCGGGCCAGAGCTTCATTACAAAGCTTTCCGCCGGTATCGCCTCTCTGATCAGCGGCGCGGTGTACGCCATTGTGGGCTTCTCAGATAAAAACGTGGCCCTGCTCAACAACGCGCTGGTAAACGGCTCTGAATTCAAGGCTGATTACCCGTCGTTCGCCATGGCGATGTTCTTCCTGATTTCCATCCCGCCCGCAATCGGCATGGTGCTGGCAGCCATCCCCACCCTGAAATACGCCCTTACCGATAAAGAGCACACCCGCATGCTGGACGAACTGAACGCCCAGCGCAACAACGAAGAAACCGGCGCGGAAGAATAACCCCCGGATACATAAAAATTTTTCCCCCTTCCCGGAAACGGGAGGGGGGTTGGTTTTTCATGGGAAGCGGTGTAATTAGATTATAATTTGTTTTATTACACGAAAATCCGTGAAGAACCGGGTTTTTGTGAGGCTGTATTTAGGGGCGGGCATGAAAGATATGAACAGCCGCAAAAGAAAAAAGCCCGCCAAAGGGGCTTTCTCTTATAACAGTTTTGAGATATCGCGGGGACCGTAGATCATTCGTCTGACTTCCATGGTGTTTTGATAAACAACATAAAAAACCAGATAATTCCGAACCCGGATATAATAATACGGCAGCGGGTGCTTCGCGGCAGTTGGATAGGGCTCAAACGCTTCCGGATCAGATAACCGGTCGAAGATTGCCTTCTCAACGTCATCAATTAGTTTATTTGCTGCTGTAGGATTTTGCAGATTTATTGAAATATAGTCAACAATCGCGTTGAGATCATTCTCAAAAAGCGGCAGAAATTTCAGTGTATAGTTACTATCCATTGACACGCTTCCTTACTCGGCTGAAAACCTCTTCTGCGCTGAAGCGAGTATCGGTTGCTTCAGACGCATCATCAGCTTGAAGCAATTTTTCTTCTATATTTTCAAGCAGAGCAGAATACATTTCAATGCTGAGCAAAACCATAGAACCATACCCGTTTTTCGTAAGAAACACAGGTTCGCCGTTTTTGAGAACGTCGCTCTCAACTTCCGGATATTTATTTCTCAAGTCAGAAACAGGTCTAATATTTAACACTTGTTTCATCATCTCCTTTCAATCATTATATTATCACAATATTATCATAATTGCAATAGTAAATTCTTCGTCACGCGCGTTTAAAGAAGATCCTTATGCCCATGAAGATGCCGGCAAGAATCAGAACCACGCCTATGATGATGAATAACACCGCGTTGCCGGTGATGTTCTTTTCCGCAATGCGTTCGGGGAAGGTGGAATCGTAGAGGATCTCAACGGTATCCCCCTTTTTCATGGAGCTGCTGTAGCCGGGGTATTCCACGTTTTCGAATTTCTTTCCGTTGATCTCGTATTCGATATAAACGTGATAGTCGTATTCGTCGAAGCCGTCGCTGTCGGTGCCGGCCCATTCACGATCGATGCCGGTGATCACGGCGGTAACGGAGCCGTCGTATGAGTTTTTGGTTTGCAGCTTATGCGCGCCGCTGACGATGGCGATCACGCCGAAGGCGATCATAACAATGGGAAAAATAAAGCTGATCAGTTTTTTCATTTTTGCGATTCCTTTCAAGCAAGCCGATGAACACGGCAAAATATTGGATATTATTATATCACGTTTTTTGCCGGAAAAAAATATTTTTTTTGTTTTTTTAACAAGACTTAAGAAATAATATGATATACTATAGAAAAAAAGGAGGATCCTATATATGAATTATGAGATCAAGGGCGGAAATCTGCCCGTGCTGCTCTGCCGACTCAACGCAGGGGAAGAAATGATGTGCGAAGGCGGGTCCATGTCCTGGATGGACGATGAGATCGAAATGCAGACCGAGGGCGGCGGCGTAGGCAAGGTGCTGGGCCGTTTGTTCACCGGCGAAAAGCTGTTCCGCAACAGATACATTGCGCGCCGCCCCGGCGAGATCGCGTTTGCGTCCTCGTTCCCCGGGTCCATCCGCGCGGTGGAGGTTACGCCCGATAAGCCGGTGATCGCGCAGAAGGGGGCGTTCCTTGCTTCCTGCGGCAATATTGAGGTTTCCGTTTTCTTTCAGAAACGGCTGAAATCGGCCTTTTTCGGCGGCGAGGGATTCCTGATGCAGAAGTATTCGGGCAGCGGCCTTGTGTTTCTTGAGACCGACGGCTCCGCTGTGGAATACGATATCCCCGCGGGCGACAGAAAGATCGTGGATACCGGCTACCTTGCCGCAATGGACGGCACCTGCACCATCGATACCGTTGCGGTGAAGGGCGCGAAGAATATTTTCTTCGGCGGCGAGGGGGTGTTCAACACGGTGATCAACGGCCCCGGCCACATCATCCTGCAAACCATGCCGATCCAGAAAACCGCCATGACGCTCTACGGCCACATGCCGCACCCGTCGTCGGACTGAGGAAATGTAAATTATAATTTGACGAGAAGCATTGAGCGTTGAGCATTGAGCCAGCTACAAAAGATGGGAAAAGGTTTTTCTGAACATCATGTACAGCCGGAATTCCCCTTTGATTTTCAGGCATTTTGATTCGTTGCAATAACACGAACAGCCAATCCCGCGCTGTGTGATTTGCTCAACGCTCTATGCTCAACGCTTGCATCGCCAAACTGCAATTTGGCAAAGACATGGGGACGGCTTCTATGTCTTTAAAGTTTGCAAAGACCGGAAAATCGGAAGAAGAAAAAGACATAGAACCGTCCCCTTGTCTTTGACACGCCGAAAACTACGCAATCTCATTGCGGCAGGCGAAGAAATTATCTTTTGTCGGCTTAAAAAAGCGACCCGATCCGTACCATCTGTCAGACAAGGGGACGGTTCTATGTCTTCGTATCGACTGCAAACTTCGGGCGTTTATGTGATGGGCGAAGACATAGAAGCCGTCCCCATGTCTGCCTGCCTGACTGCGCGCCAAACTGCAATTTCCCATCTGTTTAACATTCCCTTTCGCACTTCTTAAGACTTTCTTAACCTGCTTGACCCGTCGGGTGCGCTCTGCTACACTGGGGGGCGAAAGGAGGCGGCGGGTATGAAAAAATGGGTTGCCGTATGTTTGTGCGTGGTTCTGCTGTTCGGGGCGGGGGAGATCATCCACCTGGCCGCCGCGCGCAGCGCCCGGGTAAGAAAGGCAGAAATCAGCATCTCGGCGTCGGAGCGGTATTCCGAACGGGAGATCAGGGCCGCCATGAACGCGGTGAAGCGTCGGTTCAAATGGGGCTGGCGGGGCACGCTGCTCAGCTTGACCTATGATGAAGAAAAAACCGGAAAGGCCGCCGAAGAATGGGCGGCGCAGTACGGCGCGGACGAGGCCATCGTGCTGATAAGCGCCTTTCATACGGACGACGACGAGCGCCTTGCCGGGTCCGGGCTGAATTCCGATTTTACCTATTCCGGCTGGCAGTGGGTGCTGGTGCGCTCCCACGGCGGCAGATGGAAGCTGAAAACCTGGGGGTACGCATAAAGCGATATGGATCCTGACGGATCCGCGATATGTCCGTTGGACGCGATATGCCTGCGGCGCGATATGTGCCTGCGGCACGTGATATGGTAAGGAGCCATATCATATCGCATGCAGTGAAACTGCATATATCGCCAAATTCTATCGCGTTGCGAAGCAACATATCGCAAATACAACGTTGATTCTTTCAAATTGTCCTTTGCCGCGGCACAGGCGCGACCGCCGGTTACTGTTCGCAGGAATCTCCGTGTACGCAATAAGGCGCGACGCTCAAATATCTGCTGACAGCTAACGGCTGACGGCTTTTATCGCGCAAAGTGCGCGATATTATGATTTAATCCATCTTTCCTTTTTCGCCGTTCCTCCCCTTTTTGTGTTTTTACACAAAAACCCGCGGCGGGTTCACACAAAATTTACCGTTTGAACGCCTTGACAGAAAAAGCCTTTTTGGTGTATGATAGAAGCAACCGAAATAAGTTTTTTCTGTGACCGACGGAATTCAAGCGGAGCACCGCAAAGGAGCAGAAAAAATACGCTATGCCGACCGTCTGGGCACACCCACACAAATGATTGTATGAGTGCGCCCTTTTTTTGTTTTTTTAGGGAGGAAACCATGAAAAAGATCGGAATACTGATGGGCAGCGCAAGCGACCTGCCCACCGTGGAAAAGGCGATCGCCACCCTGCAGGGATTGGAGATCCCGGTGGAGGTCCACGTCTTTTCCGCCCACCGTACCCCGGATGAAGCCCGGGATTTCGCGCGCGGCGCGCGGGCGAACGGCTTCGGGGCCATTATTGCGGCCGCAGGTATGGCTGCCCACCTTGCGGGCGCCGTTGCGGCAAACACCACGCTGCCCGTTGTGGGCATACCCTGTAAATCTGCGAGTTTAGACGGCATTGACGCGCTTTTATCCACGGTTATGATGCCACCCGGAATCCCGGTTGCCACCGTGGGCATCAACGGCGCTGTGAATGCCGCTTTATTATGCGCCGAGATCCTTGCCGTAACGGATGAAACCGTTGCCGCAAAGCTGGAAGCCAAGCGCAAAGCCGACGCCGAAAAGGTGCTGGCCACCGACGCGGAGATCGCGGCAAAATTCAATTCGTAATTCGGAATGCGTAATTCGGAATTGCAGTTCGGCATTGAGCGTTGAGCAAAGAACAAGATCATAAAAATTTATTTGGAGGTTTCATCATATGGAAAAAAGAGAACAGCTTTACGAAGGCAAAGCAAAGAAGGTTTATGCAACGGACGACGAAAATCTGGTGATCGTATCTTATAAAGACGACGCCACCGCGTTTGACGGCCTGAAAAAGGGCACCATCGCCGGCAAGGGCGTGGTGAACAACAAAATGAGCAACTACATCATGCAGCTGCTCGAGAAAAACGGCGTGCCCACCCATTTCGTGCAGGAGCTTTCCGACCGCGAAACGCTGGTGAAAAAGGTGAAGATCGTTCCGCTGGAAGTGATCATCCGCAATATCTCCGCCGGTTCCTTCGCAAAGCGCTTCGGCGTGGAAGAGGGCATTGTGTTCGCCGAGCCCACCATCGAGTTCTCTTACAAAAACGACGATCTGCACGACCCGCTGATGAACGCCTACCACGCCATCGCGCTGGGCGTTGCCACCCGCGAAGAGATCGAAACCATTAAGGCCATGGCCTTTAAGGTGAACAGCGTTATGAAGGAGTATTTCCTCACCCTGGGCGTAAAGCTGGTGGATTTCAAGCTGGAGTTCGGCAAAACGCCGGATGGAACCATCGTTCTGGCGGACGAGATCAGCCCCGATACCTGCCGCTTCTGGGACGCCGAAACCAACGAAAAGCTGGATAAGGACCGTTTCCGCCGCGACCTCGGCAACGTGGAAGACGCATACGCCGAAATGATGCGCAGAGTGTTCGGAGCGTAATTCGTAATTCGGAATTCGGAATGATAAGATCGGTGCGGTTCACATCATTGCGCATTCCGCATTCCGAATTCCGCATTTTGAAACAGGCACAATGTAACGGAAAGGATAATTTATGGGTGGTTTTTTCGGTGCGGTAAGCAAAAACGACGCGGTGACCGACGTATTTTTCGGCACAGACTATCATTCTCATCTCGGCACGCGCAACGCGGGCATGGCGGCGTACGATCCCGCCCGCGGTATGCAGCGGGTGATCCATAATATTGAAAATTCCCCGTTCCGCACCAGGTTCGAGCGTATCACAGGCGAAATGCGAGGCTGCTCCGCCATCGGCGTGATCAGCGATTTCGATCCGCAGCCGCTGCTGATCCGCTCGGTGATGGGCACCTACGCCCTGTGTGTGATCGGCGTTATCAACAACGCGCCCGCGCTTATCGACCGGGTGCTGAACTTCGGCGGCGGGCATTTTGACGCCATGACCGGCGGCGCGGTGAATTCCGTGGAGCTGGTGGCGGCGCTCATCAGCCAAAAAAGCAATTTTACGGAGGGCATCCGCTTTGCCCAGAACCAGATCGAGGGCACGGCCTCCATTCTGCTTTTGAAGGACGGCGGCAGCCTGATCGCCGCCCGCGATAAGCTGGGCCGCCTGCCGGTGCAGATCGGCCGGCGGGAAGACGGCTTCTGCGTCACCTTTGAATCCTTCGCCTGCGAAAAGCTGGGCTACGAAAAAACAAAAGAGCTGGGCCCCGGCGAGATCGTGGAGATCACCTCCGAAGGTATCACACAGCTCTCGCCCCCCGGGGAGAAGATGCGCATCTGCTCTTTCCTTTGGAGCTACTACGGCTATCCCACCTCCGATTACGAGGGCGTAAACGTGGAGGTGATGCGCTACCGCAACGGCCGCCTGATGGCGCGGCACGATAAAGAGATGGGCAATAATTCCGGCGTGGATTACGTGGGCGGCGTGCCCGATTCCGGCACACCCCACGCCATCGGCTATTCCAACGAGAGCGGCCTGCCCTTTGCCCGGGCCTTTATCAAATACACCCCCACCTGGAGCCGCAGCTTTATGCCCACGGACCAGAACCAGCGCAACCGGGTGGCCAAAATGAAGCAGATCCCGGTGCAGGACCTGATCAAAGACAAAAATCTGCTGTTTGTGGACGATTCCATCGTGCGGGGCACGCAGCTGAGAGAAACCGTGGAATTCCTGTACGAGAGCGGCGCGAAGGCCGTGCATATGCGCTCCGCCTGCCCGCCCATCATGTACGGCTGCAAGTTTCTGAACTTCTCACGCGCCACCTCCGATATGGAGCTGATCGCCCGCCGCAAGATCCTTGAGATCGAGGGCGAAGAGGGCTTCAAATACATCAACGAGTATTCCGATTTTTCCACCGAGCGCGGCAAAAAGCTGCGGGCTGCCATCTGCGACGAGCTGCACCTGGCAAGCCTTGAATTCCAGAGCCTTGAGGGCATTGTGGAAGCCATCGGCCTGCCGCGCGAAAACCTTTGCACCTATTGCTGGAACGGGGAGGAATAATATATGATCGAAAATTCTGCTTCCAAAGCCTATGCCGCCGCGGGCGTGGATATCACCGCGGGGTACAGATCCACAGAGCTGATCAAGCGGCACGCCGCAAAAACCCTTGTGCCGGGCATGATGAGCGGCCTCGGCGGGTTCGGCGGCCTGTTTAAGCCCGATATTGCCGGTATGAAATCACCGGTGCTGGTGAGCGGCACCGACGGCGTAGGCACAAAACTCAAACTCGCCTTTTTAATGGACAAGCACGATACCGTGGGTATCGACTGCGTAGCCATGTGCGTGAACGACGTGATCTGCTGCGGCGCGAAACCGCTGTTCTTCCTCGATTACATCGCCTGCGGCAAAAACGTGCCGGAGCGCATCGCCGATATCGTTAAGGGCGTGGCCGAGGGCTGCGTGCAGAGCGGCGCGGCGCTGGTGGGCGGCGAAACCGCCGAAATGCCCGGCTTTTACCCTGCGGATGAATACGACCTTGCCGGGTTCGCCGTGGGCATTGTGGACGAAGAAAAAATCATAGACCATACTGCGATGCGCGCCGGGGACGTGATCGTTGCGCTGCCCTCTTCGGGCGTGCATTCCAACGGCTTTTCGCTGGTGCGCAAGGAGTTCGATATCGAACACGCGGATCTTACATTCCCTCTGCAGGC
>CAMOVW010000084.1 GCA_946627725.1 uncultured Clostridia bacterium | reverse complement strand
GCCAATCCCGAAAACGAGGTGAGCGTCACCCGCCGCTATTACCGCTCCGGCGACAGCGGCTATCTGATCAACGGCAAATCCGCCCGCCTGAAAGACGTGGACGAGCTCTTTATGGATACCGGCCTCGGGCGCGACGGCTATTCCATGGTCAGCCAGGGCAAGATCGACGAGCTTGTTTCCGCCAAGAGTGAAAACCGGCGCGAAATGTTTGAAGAGGCCGCCGGTATCTCCCATTACCGCTACCGCCGCGCGGACGCAAACAAACGCCTTGCCCAAACGGAAGAAAACCTTGTACGTTTAAGAGATATCGTTGCGGAGCTCAAATCCCGTGTGGGCCCGCTTGAAAAGCAGAGCGTCAAGGCGCAGCAGTTCCTTCTGCTGGCCGCCGAGCGCAAAGAGCTGCAGATCGGCCTGTGGCTGCGCACGCTGGACCGCTCCGCCTCGCTGATCCGCGAGCAGGCGAATAAGCTGGATATCGCCCGGGCCCAATACGACGAAGCCTGCCTTACGCTGGAACGCCTGAACGAAGAGATCGAAACCGCCGCGCAGGAGATCCGCGAGATAAACGTGGGCATCGAGCGCCTGCGGGGGCAGAACGCCTCGCTGGAAGAGGAGGCCGCCGGGTTTGAATCTCAGGCCGCCGTGCTCCGAAACAGCGTGGACCATAACCGCGAGACCGCCGAGCGCATCAACGCGGATATCGCCCTGCAGGATGAGGCGCTTGCCCGCGCGGATGAAGAAAAAACCGCCGTGTCCGCCCGCATCACCGAGCTGGATTCCCTGATCGCCGATCTGCAGAAAAAGCTCTCCGCCCTCACTGCGGATATGGCCGGCCTCAGAAGCCAGGATGAATCTTATTCCGACGAATATAATCAGAAAAACGAAACGCTGGCCGGTATCGTAAGCGAAATCTCAAATCTGCAGATCGAAAAAAGCGCCGCCGTCTCCTCGGTGGAGGAGATCCGCAAACGCGCCGCCGATATCGAAGAGGATATCCGTGCGCGCAAAGCGCAGCTCTCCGAACTGCGGGAGCAGCGCGAAAAAGAACAAAAGAAAGCGGACGCAGCCGCCGGCGGCCTTACCAGCCTTGTAAATATGCGCTCCGGCGTAGGGCTGCTGCTGAAAAAGAATCAGGAAAAGCTGAGCGATAAAAAACAGGTGCTTGAAACCAAACAGCTGGAACTGCTCTCCGCCCGGCAGCGCCTGAAATTCCTTGAAGACACCGAAAAAAACATGGAGGGCTATCAGGGCAGCGTTAAAGCCGTGATGCGCGAAAAGAGCCACGGCACGCTGAAAGGCATCCGGGGCACCGTGTTCCAGCTGATCGAAGTGCCGGAGGCCTATACCACCGCCATTGAAACCGCCCTCGGCGCGGCGGTGCAGAATATTGTTACCGAAACCGAAAACGACGCCAAACGCGCCATCAATACGCTGAAAAACCTGGGCGCGGGCCGCGCCACCTTCCTGCCGATGAACGCGGTAAAGGGCCGCACGCTGGAGGAACGCGGGCTGGAGGATATGTTCGGCTTCGTGGGCGTGGCCAGCGATCTGATCCGTTACGACCGGCAGTACGATAACGTTATAACCTCGCTGCTCGGCCGCACCGCTGTGTGCGAGGATCTGGATACCGCCGTTGTGATCGCAAAAAAATACGGTTACCGGTTCAAGATCGTTACGCTGGATGGGCAGGTCGTGAACGCGGGCGGTTCCATGACCGGCGGCTCCCGCATCAATTCCGCCGGGTTCTTTACCCGTAAAAGCGAAATGGATAAGCTCAGAGCGCAAACCGAAAAGGCGGCGAAAGAGCTGGAGCTGTACGCGGCGGACGTAAAAACCGCCACCGAGGCCGTATCCAAAGCGCAGGCGCAGTATGAGGGCGTAACAGCCGAAATCATGCAGGGCAGCGAGCTGAAAACCGGCGCCGAGAGCGCCCTTGCCCTTACCGATTCCAAAATCGCCGAATGCGAGCGGTTCGTGCTCGCTCTGATGGCGGAACTGAAAAACAACACCCGCCGTATCGAGGCGGCCGAAAGCACCATCGCCGGGGCCGATCAGAAGCTGAACGCGCTGGAGCAAAAGAAAACCGCAGCCGAAAACGAGCTCTCCGCCCTTACCGGCGGGCACGACGAGATGCTCTCCCGGCGCGAGGCCATCAGCGCCGAAATGGCGGACGTCAATCTCTCGGTGGTTTCGTATATTCAGGAAAAGCAGGCCAAGGAAGAACAGATCTCCGATTTTGAAAAGCGCAAATCCGGCTTCTTCGCGCGCAAAGAGGAGCTTGCCGCGGAACTGCGTGAACTGGATGAGAAAAACGCCGAACTGTTCAAACAGGCCGAAAACGCCGAAGGCGCGGCCAAAGCCCTGCGCGACCGCCTGAACGATAACGTGTCTTCCATCGGCAGGCTGATCCGTCAGCGCGAGCAATGCGAAAAAGCGCAGACCGACGCCCGCGATACGGAAAAACAGAAAAACGAAGAGAAAGAGAAGCTCTCCGCCGAAACCGTCCGTCTGGAAGAACGCAAATCCTCTCTGGAACGGGATGCGGAAGATACGGAGCGCAAGCTTTACGAAGAATACGGCCTCACCCGCCGCGAGGCTGCCGAGATCGCGCCGCCCATTGAAAACGCCGGCGCCGCGGGCAAACGGCTCAGCGAGCTCAAAGCGCAGATCAAGGCGCTGGGCAGCGTGAACGTGGCGGCCATCGACGAATATAAAGAGGTATCCCAGCGGTACGAATTCCTTTCCGGCCAGGTGAACGACGTAGAAAAATCCAAAAAAGAGCTGGAAAAGATGATCGATGAACTCACCGAAAAGATGAGCGAACTGTTCCTTGACCGCTTCAACGCCATCAACGGCTATTTCCGCCAGACCTTTACGGATCTGTTCAACGGCGGCAGCGCGGAGCTGACGCTGGAGGACGAAAAGGATATTCTGGAATGCCCCATCAACATCAAAGCCCAGCCCCCGGGCAAAAACGTGCGTAATATCAATCTGCTCTCCGGCGGCGAAAAGGGCCTTACCGCGGTGGCGCTGCTGTTTGCCATCTTAAAAGTCCGCCCTGCCCCCTTCTGCATCTTCGATGAGGTTGAGGCCGCGCTGGACGACGTAAACGTGGTGCGCTACGCCCAGTACGTGCGCATGATGACCGCCAACACCCAGTTTATTCTGATCACCCACCGCCGCGGCACCATGGAAGAGGCCGATATCCTTTACGGCGTAACCATGGTGGAAAAGGGCGTTTCCAAACTGCTGGAGCTCAATACCGCCCAGCTGGTGGAACAGCTGGAGCTGGATGACTGATACAGCTGCATTAAATATTTTTACATTATATAAATCCAATCTCAGGAGGCGGATCCATGTCTATATTCAGTAAAATCAATTTCGGTTTGAGTAAAACCAGAAACAAAATGAGCGGCGCCATCGACGATATGCTCGATTCCTTCGATTCCTTTGAAGACGATCTCTATACCGAGCTGGAAGAGATCCTCGTGATGGGCGACGTGGGCGTGAACACCGCCGTGCAGGTGGTGGAAGAGCTCAAAGAGCGCGTGAAAAGCGAAAAGATCAAAAAGACCTCCGAGGTCAAAAAGGAACTGCAGAACATCATTGCCGACCTGCTCTACGGCGGCGAGGATATGGGCCTGATCACCATCCCCAGCGTGATATTGATGATCGGCGTAAACGGCGCGGGCAAAACCACCACCATCGGTAAGCTTGCGGCCATGTATAAGGCCCAGGGCAAAAAGGTGATCCTGGGCGCGGCGGATACCTTCCGCGCCGCCGCTATCGATCAGCTTGACGTGTGGGCCCAGCGCGCGGGCGTGGATATCGTGAAGCACAAAGAGGGAGCCGACCCCGCCGCCGTGGTTTACGATACCATTCAGGCCGGTCTCGCCAGAGACTGCGATATCATCATTCTGGATACCGCAGGCCGTCTGCACAATAAAAAGCATCTGATGGAGGAGCTTGCAAAGATTTTCCGCGTGATGGATAAAGAATTGCCCTACGCGGACCGCGAGGTGCTTCTGGTGCTGGATGCGGTCACCGGGCAGAACGCCGTAAACCAGGCGAAGGAATTTGCAGCCGTAACCGAGCTTACCGGTATCGTGCTCACAAAGCTGGACGGCACCGCTCGCGGCGGCGTGGTGCTCTCCATTAAAAACGACCTTAAGATCCCCGTGAAATTCATCGGCGTGGGAGAAGGTATAGACGATCTTCAGCCGTTTGATCCGGCGGCATTTGCCAAGAGCCTGTTTGAAGAAGGCACAGGGAAGGAGAACGACGATGAAAACGCACTCGAAGGACTTATCAACAGCGAAGAATACCAGAACTACGTCCCGGCGGAAGAAGAGGAGAACGAAGATCTTAAAGCGCTTGCTGAAGCCGCTGGAGAATTATTCTCAGAGATATATGGCGAGCCTGAAGGAGAACTGGAAGGGACAGCTGACGCGGGACAAGCGGACGGCAACGCTGACCAAACCCAGCCGCAGGAAGCTGGCGAAGCAGAAGAAGCAGACCTCGAAGCAGGTGACGCGGTACCGCAGGCAGGGCAGCAGCCTGATAGCGGCGAAGCTGCGTACACAGATGCTGAAACCGAAACGGTAACCGAAACGGTTGCCGCGGCGTATACAGAACCCGCAGCAGAAGAACCCGCAGCAGAAGAACCCGCAGCGGAAGAGCCCGCAGCGGAAGAGCCCGCGGCAGATGAGCCTGTGGAGGAAGCGCCCGTTCCCGCGGCCGCGTCGGCGGAGGCACAGGCTTCACAGGCGGTATTGGAAAACTTCCTGAATAATTTCAGCGCCTCCGTGCCCGCCGCGCCGCAGGAGCCCGCGCCCGCCCCGCAGCCCGCGCCGCAGACGCCCGCAGCGGAACAGCCCGAAGTTGAAATGCCCGCGCCGCAGCCTGTACCGCAGCCTGCGCCGCAGCCCGCCGAACCGGAGCAGCCCAAGAAGAAAGAACGCAAGGGCCTGTTCGGGTTGTTCGGACGCAAATCATAATGAATTGAAAAGAGAATGATATGGATTTTTTAATAGCAAGCCACAATATGAAAAAGCGCGAGGAGCTGCAGCGCATCCTCGCCCCTTTGGGGATCAGCGTGTATTTCGATTTCGAGTGCGGCGTGATCTTGAACGAAGTGATCGAAGACGGCGCCACCTTTTCCGAAAACGCACTCAAAAAGGCCCGCTCCGGCTGCGCGGACAGCATGATGCCCTGCATTGCGGATGATTCCGGCCTGTGTATCGATGCGCTCGGCGGCCGCCCCGGCGTATACTCCGCCCGCTATATGGGCGAGGATACCCCTTACCCCGAAAAAATCGCGGGGCTGCTGGAGGAACTGAAGGACGTGCCCGATGAACGGCGCACAGCCCGGTTCGTGAGCAATATCGCCGTGGTATTCCCCACGGGGCGGCATTTTGTTGCCGAGGGAACGGTGGAAGGTAAGATCGGCTACGAGATGCGCGGTGAAAACGGTTTTGGGTACGACCCCGTCTTTTACGTGGGAAACCGTTCCTTCGCCGAATTTACCGCCGAAGAAAAAGACGCTGTCAGCCACCGGGGCAACGCCATCCGCAAAGCGGCGGAACTGTTAAAAGAGTATATCTGACTGCAAGGAGAAACAAAATGACCAGTAAAGAACGCGCCGCGCTCCGCGCGCAGGCGAACAGCCTTGAGGTGCTCTTTCACGTGGGCAAGGGCGGCATCGGCGATACGCTGATCGCCCAAACGGACGACGCCCTCCGCGCAAGAGAACTCATCAAACTGAAGGTACTTACCGAAACCAGCCCCGTGGGCGTGCGCGAGGCTGCCGATACCCTCGCCGCCGCAACAAACGCCGAGGTGGTGCAGGTGATCGGCGGCGTGATGGTGCTTTACCGCTATAATCCCGAGCTGCACAAGCCCGTAAAAAAGCCGGTGAAGAACACCTCCACCGAAAAGAAATACGAACGCCCGAAGAAAAAGTCCCCCTTTGAAGACAAGAAAGGGAGAAGCAAACTGATTAAAAAGAAAGAACCTGTAAAAAGGGGATAAACTCTGATGAGGAATCAGGCGTTCGTCTAACTCCTGACTCCTCACTCCCAACTACATCAGGAGGGAAAGGTAAACCATGAACGAATTTGATATCTCGATCCTCTGGGCGGACGTGCGCGGCAGGCTCTCCGATTTCCGCTTTTACCATTCGCAGTGCGTTGCGGAGGAGGCGAAAAAGCTGGCCGGGCGGTACGGCTGGGATCCGGCCCTCGCCTATATCGCCGGCGCGGCGCACGATATCATGAAAGAACAGCCCCGCGAAGAAGCCCTTGCCTTTTTCGAGGCGAACGGCGTTTCCCTTACCCCGTTGGAGAAACGCTGCCCCAAGCTCTGGCACGCCATGGCGGGGGAAGTTTACCTGCGTCGGCACTATCCCCTGCCGGAGGAGATCTACGGCGCGGTGCGCTGGCACACCACCGGGCGCGAGAATATGACGCTGCCGGAAAAAATACTGTTCGTGGCGGATTTTGTATCCGCGGACCGCGATTATCCCGGTGTGGAGGATATGCGCGTGCGGGCGCAGCAGAGCCTTGCCTCCGCCATGGAAGAAGGGCTGCGCTTCACCATAGAAGATCTTGCCAAAGATTGCCGCCCCATCCACCCGGATACGCTGGCGGCGTATAATCAGGTGCTTATTGATGAAAAAGAAAGGATAAATGTATGAATCAGAAAATCGTTACCGCCGTTCAGGCGCTGGATAAGAAAAAAGCCATCGATATCAAGGCCCTCAAGGTAGAGGATCTTACCATCGTTACCGAAGCCTTCGTGATCGCCGCAGGTACCTCCTCCACCCACGTAAGAAGCCTTGCGGACGAGGTGGAATATCAGATGAAGCTGGCGGGCTTCGAGCCGAGGCAGATCGAAGGCAAGGCCACGGGCTGGATCCTGCTGGATTACCACGACGTGATCATCCATATCTTCACCCCCGATCAGCGCGAGAACTACAATCTCGAAAAGCTATGGGCGGACGGCGAAGAGATGGATCTTTCCTCCGTACTTACAGAGGATTGACATGCACCGGCAAACGCGCCGGGGCGTATACTGTAATATCTTATTTTCGTATGCAGAAGGGAGTCTTTCTTTTTGGTTGTAACGATCAACGGCATTGAAACCAATTATCTTGAACTCGGGCAGCCGGGCGATACCGCCGTAGTGATGCTGCACGGCTGGGCCTCAAACAGCGAGCTGTTTCGCGCGGGCGCCCTGCCGGTGAGCGCCAAATATTACGTTCTGGCGCCGGATCTGCCGGGCAACGGCGTTACACCGGAGCCGCCGGGAGAGTGGTTTGTGGATGATTACGTGGATTTTGTGATCGATTTCATTTCGCACTTCGGTCTGAAAAAAGTGATTCTGCTGGGGCATTCCTTCGGCGGGCGCGTGATCATTAAAATGGCAAACCGCAAAGATCTGCCCTTTGCCATCGACCGGCTGATCCTTGTGGACGCCGCCGGTATCCGCCCCGAAAAATCGGCGGAACAGCTGCAAAAGGAAAAGGTGATCAAATTCGGCAAAAAGCTGCTCTCCGCTTCCCCCAAGCTGCTGGATAAAATGCAGAGCAAGATCGGCTCCGCGGATTACCGCGCCGCCTCGCCCCTGATGCGCAAGATCCTTGTAAACACCGTAAACGAAGATCTTGAGCCCCTTCTGCCCGGCATCCCCTATTCCACACTGCTCATCTGGGGCACGCTGGATACCGCCACCCCCATCTCGGACGCCGAAAAGATGGAGCGGCTGATCCCGGATGCGGGCCTCGCCCGCATGGAGGGCTGCGGCCATTTCTCCTTCCTCGAAAATCCCGGCCTGTATAACGCCATCCTTGCGTCGTTCCTGAAGCTGGATCGGTAACAGCCCAAGGCTTCTGTCCGCTGATTGCGGCAATCATTGTTTATATTGAATCAGGGAGATCATTTATGGTACCTTATCTGCAACTTCTTTACGGCGCGCTCGTCATGGTATCGTTCTGGGCGGTGCTGCGCAGCATGGTGTTTAACCTGCATATGTTCCAATTAAACGGTTACCGCGCATCCACCCATTTCGGCTGGATGCGGAAAAACATGCGCCATTATCTGATGGAGCTGGTGGTTTTCGTGCTTTCGTTCTGCGGTTTCTGCCCCAAGGAGCCCCTTATGGGCTTCGCCGCCGCGGCGCTGCTGGCTTCCGTGGTCGGGCTGATCTTTTCCAACCGCAGCCGCGCGGCGAAAAAGCCGCTGGTGTATACCGCCCGCGTAAAGCGCATGACCGTCACCTTTCTGGTGCTGTGCGCCGCGGCGCTGGGCGTGAGCTTCTGGCTGCTTTCCACTGCCCGTAAATACTTCGCCTTTACCGTGATCGGCCTTGCCAACGCCCTTGTGCCGCTGCTGGTGCTGCTTGCGAATCTCATCAATCAGCCGATGGAAAAGGCCATCAACGCCCGCTATACCCGGCAGGCAAAGCAGCTGCTCAAGGCCAGCCCCGATCTCACTACCGTGGGTATCACCGGCAGCTACGGCAAAACCAGCGTAAAGTTTTATCTGTACACCATTCTGCGCGCGTGGACCGATACGCTCGTTACCCCCGCCAGCTTCAATACCCCCATGGGCATCGTGAAAACCGTCCGCGGGGAGCTGCGTTCTTACCATAAGGTGTTCGTTTGCGAAATGGGCGCCAAATGGGTAGGGGATATCAAAGAGCTGTGCGATATCGCCCATCCCAAGGTGGGTATCATCACCGCTTTGGGCGATCAGCATCTGGAATCCTTCGGCAGCGTGCAGAATATCATCAAAACCAAATATGAGCTGGCGGACGCCCTTCCCGCAAACGCGCCGCTGTACGTAAACTGGGATAACGACCGCATCCGTGAGAATCCCCCCAAGCACAGCTATATAAAATACGGCACCCGTGAGGATTGCGACTGGCGCGCATTTGACATCAACGTGAGCACCGCCGGCACCGCATTTAAGGTGAAATCGCCGGACGGCGCCGTAACGCAGTTTGAAACCAAGCTGCTGGGCAGGCATATCGTGATCAATATCACCGGCGCCATCGCCTGCGCCGCGGGGCTGGGTATGCCCACCGAGGCCATGCGGCTGTACGTGCGCCGTATCGAGGCGGTGCCGCACCGGATGCAGATCGTGGAAAAGGGCGCCTGCACCATCATCGACGACGCCTTCAATTCCAACCCCGCCGGCTGCGAGGCCGCGCTGAAAACCCTTGGCGCCATGGACGGCTGCCGCGTGCTGGTTACCCCCGGTATGGTGGAGCTGGGAGAAAAGGAATATGAGCTGAACTACGCCTTCGGCAAACAGGCCGCCGCGGCCTGCGACCGCATCGTGCTCATCGGCGCAAAGCAGACCGAGCCCATCCGCAAGGGCGTGCTCGATGCGGGCTTCCCCGAGAATATGCTGATGGTGGAAGAGGATTTCTCCGTCGCCATCAAAAAAGTTTACGCTCTGCCCACGGAAAAGAAAAAGATCATTCTGCTGGAGAACGATCTGCCCGATAACTATTAAGGAGGCTCCGGATGAAAATCAAACTGTGCGTACTGTTCGGCGGCAAAAGCGTGGAGCATGAGGTGAGCGTTATTTCGGCGCTGCAGGCCATCGCCTCGCTGGATCAGAAAAAATACGATATTATTCCGGTGTATATCACCAAAAACAACGAGTTTTACACCTCCTTCGAGTGCTCCTGCATCGAAGAATATAAAAATATCCCCGCCCTCATCAAAAAGAGCGAACGCTGCACCCTGCTGAACCGCGATGGCAAGGTATATCTGATGCGCACCGGCGGCAAGGGCAAAAGCGGCGTGATCTCCGAGATCGACGTTGCTTTCCCCATCGTGCACGGCACCAACGTGGAAGACGGCACCCTGCAGGGGTACCTGAAAACCCTGGGGCTGCCCTTTGTGGGCTGCGACGTTACCGCCTCCGCCGTGGGTATGGATAAATACGTTATGAAAACCGTGCTGAAAGACAACAACGTGCCGGTGCTGGATTGCCTTCGCTTCTTCCTTTCCGACTTTGCGGATCCGGACGCCATCATCGCCCGCTGCGAGAAGCGCATCGGTTATCCCGTTATCGTAAAACCGGTCAATCTGGGCTCTTCCGTGGGCATCAGCGTCGCTCATAACGCCAACGAGCTGAAGATCAGCGTGGAGGACGCTTTCAAATTCGCCTCCGTTATCCTCTGCGAACGTGCCATCACGCAGCTGAAAGAAGTCAACTGCTCCGTGCTGGGCGATACGGATCACGCCGAAGCCAGCGAGTGCGAAAGCCCCGCCAAAAGCGACGAGATCCTGAGCTACGAAAACAAGTATCTGCAGGGGGGCGGCGGCAGCAAGGGCGCCAAGGGCGGCAAAACCGGCGGCGGCAGCAAGGGCATGGCAAGCCTTGCCCGTAAGATCCCTGCCGATATCCCCGACGAACAGCGCACCCTGATCCGCGAAATGGCGGTAAAGGCGTTTAAGGTGCTGGGCTGCAACGGCGTTTCCCGTATCGATTTCATGATCGATCAGGCCACAAACGAAGTATATCTGAACGAGATCAACACCATCCCCGGTTCGCTGGCATTTTACCTTTGGGAACCCCTCGGCGTGCACTATAACGTGCTGCTGGATCGCATGATCGAGCTTGCCCTGAAGCGCAAAAGGGAAGAGGACAGCATCGTGTTCTCCTTTGAGACCAACCTGCTGAATATGGACCGCTCCTTCGGCGGCAGCAAGGGCAGTAAAACCGGCAAATTCGGCGGTAAGGTATAAGAAAAACCATGGCAAGATTCATCACCCTTTGTTCTTCTTCCTCCGGCAACGCAACCTTTGTGGGGTCCGGTAATTACGGCGTGCTGATCGACGCCGGCGTCAGCGCCAAACGGCTGAAAACCGCCATGACCGAGGCGGGGCTGGATCCCTCCTTTATCCGGGCGATCTTTGTCACTCACGAGCATACCGACCATATCGCCGGGCTGCGCGTGCTTGCCGGGCAGCTGCAGGCGCCGGTGTACGCCACACGCGGTACGCTGGCGGGGCTCAACAACCTGAACGTGCTGGACGGTAAATTCACCGCATCCCCCATGCCTATGGACGGCGTAACGGTGGGGGATATGCGCATCACCCATTTCCGCACCTCGCACGACAGCAAAGAGAGCTGCGGTTACGTCATCAAAATGCCGGACCGCACCGTGGGCGTCTGTACCGATACCGGCGTTGCAAAGCCCGAAATGCTGCGGCAGCTGGCGCAATGCGATCTGGTTCTTCTTGAATCGAATTACGACGACGATATGCTGCTTTCCGGCGTGTATCCGCCGCAGCTCAAGGCCCGCATCCGTTCCGAATTCGGGCATCTCTCCAACGACGCCTGCGCCGATGCGGCCTGCGCGCTGTATGATCTGGGCGTGCGCCGCTTTGTGCTGGGGCATCTCAGCCGGGAAAACAATCTGCCCGAGATCGCCCTCAACTGTACCCGCGCCGCGCTGATGCGCCTCGGCGCCGAACCCGGCCGTGATTTCGACCTCCGCGTGGCCCCGGTGGAAGCCATGCCGGAGTACATAGTGTTTTAGTTATTATGTTAACGGTATCCGTGCTTGCCGTGGGCAGGCTGAAAGACAAGTTTTATGAAGACGCCGCGGCGGAATACGTAAAGCGGCTGGGCGCATACGCCAAGGTGAACGTCACCGAGGTAAAGGCCGCCGACCTGCCGGAAAATCCTTCCGCCGCCGAAATCGAAAACGCCCTTCTCAAAGAAGGGCGCGCTTTGCTTTCCAAGCTGCCGCAAACGGCGTTCGTCGCCGCGCTGTGCATCGAGGGCAAGCAGTATTCCAGCGAAGATATGGCCACGCTGCTCTCCAACGCCGCCCTCAGAGGGGATTCGCATGTGGTATTCATCATCGGCGGCTCTTACGGCCTTTCGGATGAAGTAAAGCGCAGGGCGGACGTGCGGCTTTCCATGTCCAGAATGACCTTCCCCCACCGGCTGGCCCGGGTGATGCTGCTGGAGCAGATCTACCGGGGCTTTAAGATCGGCAGGGGGGAGAAGTATCATAAGTAAAGACCTCCTCATACGGTTATTGTGAGAAAAACAATTGCAGTTTGTCGCGCTGTTGGCGCGACCGCCGTTCGCCGTTTGCCGTTCGCCGTTCGCCGTTCGCAAGAATCACAGCTTCCGCAATAAAGCTGCCACCCCGGTAGCGCGGTTCCTCAGAACCGCCACCGCCGAAGGCGGTTCCTGCGCAAAGTTACTTTTGTAAAGGCCGGTTTTCCTTGCAGGAAGCCAAATGACAATAAGGAATCGCGTTGCGGGCGGTTCTGAGGAACCGCGCTA
>CAMOVW010000083.1 GCA_946627725.1 uncultured Clostridia bacterium | reverse complement strand
GGATGCGCTCAGAGGCTGGATCAGATTTTTATCGTATGAAAACACCAGCGAATAGCCCATAAGACTGGCGCAGTTCCTGATAAAAACTGGAAGCGATACCGTTTCTCCTGCGCTTCCGGTAATATCATCCGCAACGATAAGGGATGCATTGCCCAAAGCCCGCACAGATATATGAAAGAATCCGCAAACGGTATCGTTTGAAATGATTTCAAAATCTTCACTGCCGACAAAGGCAGGTGCCAATTCCATTTCAAGCAATACTTCCAATTGACTGATCTGATCGGGAATATCCGTTAAACGGATATCTGCAGAAGATTCGCTTACTGAAACAGAGGCCGCTGCCTCGCTGCAGAATACCCCTGTGATGCGCGCAACGGAGGATGGGATCTCAACGTGCAGTGTGTAAGAATCTTCACTTATGTTTTTGATTTCAATCGTTGCGTTCGTTTTTGTTCCCGCGATTGCCGATCCGGAGATATAACCCTTTGCGGAAATGGACGCGGAACCGTTTACGGAAACGGAAATGCTGTTGCAGTTCAGAACAACATCTTCCCAATCTTCATTAAAGGTATCATCCTGAGAATAAGAAAGATGAATCACGGTTGAAGAAGTTGCTTCGAGCATTTCAAAAGAAAGATAAGCGATTGTACCGTTATCCGTTACGTCTGACGCCGCGCACCAGATCACATCAAAGCCGTTTCCCGTTGCAGTATCGATACTGTCGTTAAAACTGCCGTTTTGGGTAACCGTTCCTCTTTCAGCGGAAACGGGCTTCAGGTAATCTGCATCATATTCAACGTGCAGACCGAATCCCATAATTCCTGCGTTGTTATTGATGTAAATCGGTATCTTTATTTGCTGCCCGACAAGCGCAGTGACATCTTCACCCGATATTGTACAGATACCTGCGGCAAAAGCAATTGAGCTCACAGAGCTTAAAACAAGAACCACGGCAAGAATTATTGAAAGTATTTTTTTCAATGAATATTCCTCCTTCGTGCAGAAATGTGCTCCCGGTTCCCCGGGAGACACATACGAACAAATGCTCAGAGTGTTTCTTTGCCGACAAGGTAGCGGGAAAGCATTGCGGCGTCACGGTTGTTGACGCTGCCGTCGCCGTTTGTATCAAGCGCGAGCAGCTGGCATTCAGAATCCGCCTGTTCTTTGTTTACAAGATATCTTGTTACAAACGCCACGTCTCTGTTGTTGATCTTGCCGTCGCAGTTTGCATCACCTGTGATAATGAAAACGCGGGCGTCGATCACGATATTTTCCTTTATGATCTCAACAACGCTGCCTGTGGTAACAAGCGCGGAACCGGTAATCACTTCGCCCTTCGCATTTTTGAATACCAGATCCGTGTTCTCAAACTGCGCGGCAGCTTCGTCGACCGTATTGCTGCCGACTTTGAGGCCTCTGACGTATCCTGCCGTATCAAATCCGATTGAAGCGTCATCATTCAGAGTGATTCTGTTAGACAAATCTTCTTCAACAATAACCGTGCAGGAAGCGGACATGCGATCCGGTGTAGTGGCGGTAATTACCGCGGTACCGCTTGAAACGGCAATAACGATACCGTTATCATCCACATCGGCCACGTCGTAATTGCTTGACGTCCATGTGATCGGCGTACCCTCAATACTTGTGTACGCTCTGATCAGGATCATGGATTCCACGTAAAGACGGACCTTGTCTCTGTTGAGATAAATGGACGAGATCTCATCTGCTGACTTGATAATTGCAGTCACTACCGCATCAGAATCCACACCTATATAAGCGTCAGAATCCCAACCAACAAACACATATCCTTCCGGAACTACAGGCTGTGGCGCTATAGCATTCTCGCAATAACTTACGGTCTGCGTATCGATAACTTCACCATTTTCATATTGAAATACTATCGTAAAGTTTTTTGCTTCGTAAGCAGGATAAATATCTATTGATGCTGTTATTGGCTGGGTATCCAGAGCAAACGGCATTGTTTTAGCTGCATCCAGATAATAGCCTGTAATATTATAGCCATTTACTTCAAAATAATCGTTTCCGATCTCCGCAACTGCTCCATCATACGCAAACACACTGAACGTGGGATTGTCGCTCCACTCACGATAGACGGTAACAACATGCATGACGGGAATTGTATAATAATACACAGTGGAGGACTGTACTTCACGGTCGTCGTCCGGGGCGGGCGCGGCAGTCGTCCAGTCGGTCCATTTATAATACCGGTTTGTCTGCGTTTTGTACCTGTAAAGCTTATAATCCGGTACCACGTCTTTGAGAACGACCGTCTGCGAGAACCATCTTTCACCGTTATAGGTATAGGCTGGTACGCCTGAAACAAAAGCGGAAATGGAGAGTGCGTTTTCAAGCTCAATATACTCCCAATCGCCGTCGAAACCATCTACCTCAGTGGGAGAACAGATCACGGCGTCACCGTCGGTGTACTTCCAGTGGGAATACTGATAATACGGCATACTGACGGGATCCGGATCTTTTTCGTCATAAACAACGACCGTATCGTTGGGGGCGTCCTTGGTCATGGACCACTCGGACCAATCGCTTTCAACAACAGAATCGAACGTCCAGCCTGATTGAACAAGCGTTTCAGCATCCGTTACGCTGTCTGTTTCAACGGTATCTTTGTAGCTGTAGCCCAAAGCGCTTTTCAGCGAGTATTTATCCAGGTTTTCAAGCACGATGTCCGGAATATCTTCATACAGCATCAGGCCGCTCTCTGAATTGCCGTTATTGATCGCGTAAGTTTCCGTTACCACTTCGCTGTCGTTCATGTTCATAGCGGTGGCATAGAATTTCAGCTGGCAACTCTGGCTGATCTCGATCGGTGCGGTATAAATCATTGCAGTACTGTTGGAATCAACCGATTTGGGGTCTGAGCCATCCGTGGTATAGAAAATGACCGCATTTTCGGAAGCTGACGTCAATGTCACGGTCTGCGCCTGATCGTATTCGCCGGAAAGAACGTCTGCATGCGGCGTATCACAGGTCTCTTCAAATTCATAATATGCACGTACTGTGATATTCTCCTTAACATCGTAGAAATCCTCGCTGCTGTCCCAATACTGGAAAGTCATGTCATCTTCATCAGGCGCATCGGGTAGAACGGCGGAATCGCCGAAATAAACCGTTTGCGTGTTGATAAGGTTGTTATAGTAATCGTAAAACTCTACGGTGTAGGAATGCTTTTCATACTTTGCGGTAAGCACAAGGTTTTCCGTCACGGTGGTTTCTTCGTCTGTAAGTTCTTCCCATCCAAGGAACGTATGGCCTTCAACGGCGTTCATCTCCGGAGGCACAAGCTGATCCCCATGGAAAAATTCCTTGATTTCTACCGTTTTGGCAACGTAATCGACAAATACAACGGTATATTTATTCCTTACAAAGAGCGCGTCAACGTCCGCATTGCCGCGGATATTGGTTGTATTCGCATTCCAGCCGACAAACGTGTAGCCTTCTTTTTCGGGATTCGCGGGCAGAACGGCGGCATTGCCTTCTTCCACAAGCTGGGTCTCGCCAAGCTTTACACCGTCGCAATAGAAATTTACGTTATACTTCGGCTTGGGCGCTTCAATGGTATCGACGAGGATCGTATTTGTTGACCCCTCGATACCGATGGCAACGGTGAAGTCCCCTGTTTTCTCTGAAGGTTCTTCTCTGAGCTTGAACGTAAAGCTGTAATTACCGTCCTCGCCCACCGTCGTCTGGCCGACAAATTCGTTCGTATAGTCAGACGCCTCGTCGATCTTATATACAAAGAGGGAGAGCTGCTTACCGGCAAGAGAACTGTCAAGCGTACCGGAAACCGTACGCGTTTCACCGGTCACGTCTTCAATGCCGGCGTCCGCAAACGCGACCTTATATCGGTACTGCTGCTTTGTTTCAACCTCTCTGTCCGGCGTCGCTTCAATGGCGTCCGCGGTCCAATCCGTCATATCAAGCCAACGGTAGAAATGATACGTATTTTGCAACGCGCGGGTGCAGTATCTGTATTCCTTGTGGGTTACGGCCGCAACGTTCTGCGAACCGGAGAGGAACCATACTTCACCGCTGAAATTATAATATCCGCTGGTTTTGATATAGGCGTTATGGCCGTCAAAGGTATTGTAATATTTCACCTCGGAACTCTTTACACTCTTTGTGTACTTTGTTCCGCCCATACCGCTGCCGTAGGTATAAAAATATTTACCGTAGCTTGAATTATAATATCTGTAATAAAATAAATTGTATTTTGTGTACGCTGCGGTATCCGTTACCGTTTTTGTTTCAACCTTGGTGGAATCGTTCGCGGTTACAGGTGTTTTGGACCATGCCGACCATGCGCCGTAATCGCCCCACTGGCTTGTAGTATCATATAAAGTCCAGCCGTCCTTTGAGCTGACGGTATCGGTCGTGAATTCCTTATCCCTGGAGCGATATACGGTTCTCTCTTCAAGCTCGGTATACTGTCCTTCTTCCGGCGCGGTATCCAACCAATCCGACCATGCAAGCCCGCTGCCGATCTCCGCGCTGACGACCGCCGAAATCGGCACGCCGGTAGTATAGCTGTTTACAATAACCAGTTCCACTTTTGTGGCGGCGGTTTCACAGGGAATAAACACTTCCATGCCCGCTTTTGTGCCGCTTTTGGGAATACTGAACGCGGCGGATTCCGTGGTATCCACCAGCTTACCCTCGGCGGTTTTCAGCAGGACGACAGCGCGTCCTCTTGTGATGGCGTCCGGGTAATTCGTCAGATCAAAATGGACGTAATAACCGTCATCCTGACGGGCTGCAGACGTGATCTGCGCAACGATCGGCAGATCATGATTTCCCCAATCGTACACGCCGTAAACGGTCAGATCTTCCTTTACCTCCAGATACGCGTCCGTATTCCAGCCAAGGAACGTATAACCGACGGGAATATTCTTATTTTCGGGTGCAACGGCCGCAGAACCGTACTCCACCTTCTGACTGCTCAGTTCTTTTCCTTTGCTGTCTATGAATTTTACGGTATACGTATTGATTTTATACTGCGCCTGAATAACGGTATCCTCTTTCAGATTGGAGAGCGATTTATCCCAACCGATAAAAGTGTAGCCTTCCCGAGAGGGAATATCAGGCGCAACCGCAGTGCCGCCGTAAGGTACGGTAAGCGGTTCTTTTGTACGGGGTGTACCATCCCAATCAACGAACGTCACGTTCACCGGGTTATGCGCCGTTACGGAAACCGTATTGGATTTCGCACTGGTATATTTTGATTTATTAGCACAAACCGACACCTCATATGTTTTTGCTTCCGACGCCTTAAAGGAATACGACGTGCCTGTTTGTGAGGAAACTACCTCAATGTCGTTTAAATACACTTTGTATCCCGTTGCTCCCTTTGACGCAGCCCAAGAAATGACAACAGGAGTATCAACGGCAATATCTCCGGATACGTTTCCAGTTATTGTTGGGGTTGAGGGTTTAACGTTAACTGAATAAACATATGTAACGCCGGTGCTGTATCCTAATTGTTTTGGATTATTATTAAAACACTTGTAAACATTTTTTTTCGCCAAACTGAAATGCAGGTGTGCACCTTTTGCATAGCCGTATGCTCCGGTCTTACCAAGCACATCTCCCTGATGAACATATGTCTTCTCTTTAACGTCTACACTTGACATATGGGCATATTCAGAATAAGTTCCATCCAAATGATCGATTATCACACCGCGTCCGAAACCGTCATTACACATTCCATTAAATGTTTTATGGTAATTCGGATCGCACTTTCCCAATTGTTTACAGGTCTTGCCGCCATTTGAGAGAGGAGACCAGTTATTGCACCCGGAATACACTGTTATTACCCTTCCGCTTTTAGTGGCAAGAACAGTTTGGCCATTTCCGGGGATATCAATACCATTATGATCTGATGTGTAATATTGACCCGGTGTAAGTCTTTTTACCGTAGGCACCGGCCAAAGCCAATTTTCAGAAGCTGCATCAATACCGCTTACCGCGTTTGCTGATAAACCAGAGGCCGGCAGCAATGAAAAGCTTAAAACAAAGACCAAAACGAATGAAATTACTCTTGAATACTTTTTCATCAATAAAAACCTTCCTTCATTTCTAAGTCTATATCATTATGACAATTTTTCGTACAGGAATTATATTTCAACTCTGCAAAAAAATGTCGTAAGAAGAGGTAAAACGCTTTCCGCGGTTTTTGATCCGTACGGAAAGCAAGGAATTGCCATGTAGTATTTAAAAGCGCCGATCTTATTCATCGCACCCCATATATGTTCGGGATCACTTTTTTTTCTTAACAAAGATCCACACAGCAAAGGCAGCCAAAAGAACACAACCGGCGGACAGAACGGCGATCGCCCATTTGGGAAAGCGCTCTGTTTTTTCCGAAGACGGTTCGGCGCTTTCTCCGTTTACGGAACCCTCTGGAGCCGTTGTATCTGTGTCAGGCGCGGCAACCGCATCTTTGACGGCTATGATCACGCTGAGCGCATCGTCAACGGAGAGCTGATCGGTTATCGAGGAAAAAGGAACCGAAGCCTGTTTCAGCTCATTTTCAAACGCTTGTACAAATTCCGCCCGTTTATCCGAAGACACGTTTTCCACGGTATCGGATTCCACCTGCCGCAGCGCACTGTCGATCGCCTTTTGAATCGCTTCCGGCTCGTTATTCCGGAAGATATCTTCCGCAAAATCTCTTTCCGTTTTCGATAAATACGGAAATGCGGGTTGCCCTGTTGAGTTCTCTGTTTCGGATCCTGTTGCGGGCGTTTGCGTAACGTTCTCTGATACAGAAGTTGAACCGGAAGTTTGTTTGTTCTCATTTTCCGGTGCGCTTTCGATCAGAACCTTGATCTCCAGCGGCTCAACCTCTACCGTTTCCCATGATTCGGTAAACGTATCCGGGGCGCTGAAAATGATTTTGATCACTGTATCGGCGGCATGCTCCGCAACGGTAAAACCAAGCTCCAGCAAAACGTCGTCTCCGGAAACGCCGAAGGTATTTGTCCACAGAACGTCAAACGCGGTACCCTCCGCAACACCGATGCTGCTGTCAAGACTGCCGTTTTTGGTAATGCCTGCAGCTCTTACTTGTGGGGCGTTCAAAACAGTATCGTCATACGCTGCAGTAAACTTAAATCCCATCAATCCGGGATTGCCTTCCGTTTTTAACGTGACATAAAAGGATTGCCCCTCTTTGACGTGAACATCCTGACATGTTAAATGCATCGTTGTCGATGCAAAACCCCTGACGGGCGTCAACGCAAAAAACAACAAAATCGCCGAAATAATACACAACACGTGTTTTTGTTTCAACAATATGATAACACTCCTCCTTTCTTATTCACCGGGAGCAACAAAAATAGATTTTATCCTCTCAAAAAGCTTTCTGAAAAACAATAAAAGCTTCTGAACAAAAGAAGATCTTGTGTTAACGACGTTTCCATTTGTTATGTATAAACTCTTTTCCGGTTCGCAGTTCAGCGTTACGTTCTGCCACTTTTCATTAAAAGTGTCATCCTGGCTGTAAGACAAGCCCAAGGATAAACTGAAATCTGTGCGATCCTCCTGAATCAAAAATGAGACCACACATAATTCGCCGTCTTCTGTGTAATCGGAAGATCCCGTCCATATCACGTCGAACGTTCCCACGTTTGCAGTATCTATGCTATCCTCAAGCATACCGGAACGCAGAGAGGAACCTCTTTTAACCTTAACAGGGCGAACAGCTGAACTTAAGTAAGAAATGCTGATCCGGAACCCCATCAGCCCTGTATTGTGTTCCAGAACAAGCGGGATTTCAATCGTATTGTTTTCCAGATCGCAGATCGCATTGCCGAAGTATAAACGGTTTTCCGGAACAGACGCATACGATAAAAGACTGAAATTAACAACAAGTGTAAAAAGCATCGTAATGCAAATAACACGTTTCCATATTTTCTTCATCTATTTCACCACACTTTCGTCTGTATCTAATGGAAATACAATATTCATATACTGCGGGATAATAAACCTGTTTTATTATATAGACCGTCAGAAACAGTATACAGATATAAGTTTATAAAAACGGTAAACAAAGGTCAACAACACCGGGATTCAACGGTCGATTTTCGGAATGAACGGTAAAACAAAAACCTCCGCACAAAAGGCGGAGGCGTATCTTACCGTATATTTCACGTTGTATTTCTCAGGTCTGCGTTTCTGCGGCGAGTTCCATGCGGGCGTCGGCGATGAAGCGGCCGTTTTCCTGTGTGATGGTGAGGTGGCCGTTGCAGTTTTTGAGCGCCTGCTTTACGTTTTTCAGGCCGAGGCCGTGGTTTTTTCGGTCCTTTTTGGAGGTACGGGAGGGATCGGAATCCGTGGGGGCGGGATTTCCCACCGACAGCAGAAGGAAGCTGTTTTTGGTGCCGCAATCTACGGTGATATCGCCGCCGGAGAGCTTTTCGCAGGCCTCGATGGCGTTATCCAGCAGGTTGGAAAGCACGGTGCACAGATCCTCGTCACGCACGCCCGCGGCGGGCACGGCGCCGGCAAAGCGAAGGTCGATCCCCTTTTCTTTTGCGGCGGCGCTTTTGTAATTCAGTATGGCGTCCGCGGCGAAATTGCCGGTGTGGATGCCGTTGAGAGAGGGCGCGATCTGCACCTGCATGGCGGAAACGTAGGCCCGGGCGGCGGCCAGATCGCCGCGCTCCAGATAGGCGTTCACCACGATCATATGATTTTTGTAATCGTGCCGGAAGCGGCGCAGGGCCTCGTCGTCGTTCTGCAGACGCTCGCCGTATTCCTTCTGCACCGTGAGCTGCTGCAACAGGCGGCGCTCTTCGCCGGCGAAGGAGAGCAGGCGGAACATCATCCAGAACAGGCTTGCCACCACCGCCACGGCGGCGACGCGGTAAAAGATGCGGTACGGCGTTTGCGCCTCGCCGAACTCCCTGTAATAGCAGGTGAATTCAAAAAACAGCAGCACGGCGAACAGGGGCTTGGGCAGCTTGCGAAAGGCGCCGGGCAGCATATTCACCCTGCCCTTCTTAACGGCGAGCCATACGGCGCCGCCGAACAGGGCGAACAGAACCAGGCTGAAAACAGCCTCGTACAAAGGCGCGTCGCCGCCGAAAGAGGCAAACAGCGAATAGAGGGTATCCGCCGTAAAATCAACAAGCAGAGCGCACAGAAATACGGCGCCGAAGCCCCGCTTCGGGCGGCGGAGCAGGCACAGCGCAAACAGGAACGCCAGCAGAAAAGAGAGAACGTCCGCCGCGGCACGCACGTCTTCGGGAGAGCGGTCCCACAAAACGGCGCAGCCCGCCGCGTTGACTGCCATAAGCAGAGGGAACACAACGGCGGGCCAGATCCTTTTTTTACAGGGCAGCAACAACACGTAACGGACGACAAAATAAAGCGACAGCGCAAGAAGCATATCCCGCAGAAAATACACTGCGGCAAATATAAACTGCTGCATATGCGCGCCCCCTTTTTAACCGCTTACAGAACGGTGCGCAGATACCGGTCGTAGGCCTCGTTGAAGGCGGCGCTGCGGCGGCGGCTGATCTCTACGCGCTCGCCGATGGTAAGCGTGATCAGATTATTTTCTATTTTTTCGATATACCGCATGTTTACAAAAAACCGTTTGTGGGTACGGAAAAACGCCGGCGATACGATCAGCGCGGAATATTCCGCAAGGCTGCGGTGGGCCTCAAAACTGTTTTCGGAGAGATAATCCGTATCGTTTACCCGCACGATGGAGTGCTTCTGGGCGGATTCGATATAAATGATATCGTTGAGCCTGACGCGGTAGGTTTTTTCTTTGGTGGGGATATCGATCACAACGTTCTGCCTGTAATACACGAGAAAGCTGCGCAGGGTTTTTTCAAGCACGGCGTCATCCACAGGCTTGAGCAGATAACGGAAGGTGCCCACCTCGAAGCTCTCGAACACGTACTGCTCATAGGCCGAAACGAACACGATCACGGGCTTGTCTTTTTTTTCGCAGAGCGCCCGCGCCACGTCGAGGCCGCTGATATCCGGCAGACGGACGTCCAGAAATACCAGGTCAAAGCGCTGCTCCGCAGACAAAAAAGACGCCCCGTCGGGAAAACTCTCCACCTCGCAGGCGTACCCTTGCGCGGCAAAAAACGAGGATACCCGGTTTGAGATATCCTGCGCCACCGCGATCTCATCTTCACAAATACCTATCCTCATAACATGATCCCTTTTGCTATTTTATCACAAAAATCCGTTTTTGAAAACATAAAATATGTAAAAATATAGCATTTTCGACAGTATATTTCAATAAGTTGAGGAATTATCGGCAATATTACGGAACCAACGGCAAAATATAACCGGATTTTTTTTGCATATAGATTGCGCAAAGCGTTTTATATATGATAAAATATCTGCGGGAGGTATCTGAAAATGACAAAAAGAAACATTATTTTATCCGCGATCCTCTGCGCTCTGCTGTTTGCGCTCTTCGCTTTTTCCGCAGCGGCGGAAACGGAGGGCATTTACACCTATACCGTAACCAACGGCGAAGCGAAAATCACTGACATCGCCCCCGTAAGCGCCGACCCGATCACGATACCGGATACGCTGGGCGGATACCCGGTGACCGGCCTTACCGGGTATAATTATCTGGAGAACAGCGCATATATCGTTGAAGAGCTCAGAATACCGGCAGGCGTAACGGAGATCAGCGACCACTCTTTTACCATGGCGAGACTCGCCCGCATTACGGTGGATGAGAACAATACCGCGTTCAGCTCTTATGGCGGCGCGCTGCTGAACAAGGCGCAGACCGTTCTGATCAAATGCCCGATTTATCTGCCGGAAGAAACCTTTACCGTGCCGGATACCGTAACCAAGCTGGGTTGGGGCTCTTTCAGCAACATGAAATATACCGAAACGGTACTTCTGCCGGAGGGTCTGCAGACGCTGGAAAATCAGGCCTTCGCGTTCACAAATTCGGTAAAAAACATCAAACTGCCGGATTCTCTGCAAACCATTGAACCAAACTGTTTCGCCTACAATCAGGCGATCACGGAGATCGTGATACCGGAAAAAGTGACCGTGGCAGACACCAGTATTTTTACGGACTGCCACAACCTTGAAACTGTGGTCTTTCTGGGCGATATCACCACAATATCCAAATGGGCGTTCGACAACAATCAATCCCTGAAAACCGTGGTTCTGCCCGCAAGCGTTACGCTGATCTACACGGAGGCCTTCGTTCGCAGCACCGGGATCGAACGGATATTGTTCGGCGGCACGCCGGAGCAATGGGCGAACGTGGAGATCATGGACAACAACGGCAGCTTCCCCGACGCGGAGGTGGTATATAACTTCCCCGCGGCTGCGTATAAGAACATTACGATAAATCAAAGTGCAACCGCCCTTACCGTAGGGGGCAGCGGCGATCTGCCCGGCACGGACGCGCCCGCTTACCGCTATTGGGACGGCGCAAAGAATACCGCGGAGGCGCTGTATATCGAAGGCGATATCGGCGCGGTGGGCAAAAACGCGTTTACGGACTTCCCCGCGCTTTCAACGGTGATTGTAAACGCCCCCGGCGTGAACATTGCAGAGGGCGCGTTCGCAAACTGCCCCAACCTTACCACGCTGATCCTTCTGCAGGGCGGCAGCATCCCCGCGGGGGCCTTTGCGGATTGCGGAGGCGACATCAACGTGTTTGCCGCGGCGGAGCAGAATCCGACCTTTACCGGCAGCGCGGCGGAGGTGCATTACTGCCCCGTATCTTACGCGGACGGCGTGCTCACCTACGGCGGCGCGCTGGCGCAGGACGCTTACAGCTTTTTTGACGATCTCAGTGTTTTCTGCACCCATTACGGCGAGATCACAAAGCTGCGGGTGAACAGCTTTACCTTTGACAACGTCCCCATTTATTATTTCGATACCGAAACCGGCGCGCGCCGGCGGATCACGGAGCCCCTTACCAACGGCGAGATCTACCCGCAGATCGATACGGAGGGGGGAACACAGGCGATCTCCTTCAACACCCTGTGCGGCGGCATCGCGGACGGCTCTATCACCACCTTTTACCTTGTGATCAACGACGAGACCCACCCGCAAACCGAAGATACCAAAGTGAGCATCATCGAAGAGTTTATAGCCGGTATCAGAAAGGTATTGCGCGCCATCGTGACACTGCTCAATAAACTGTTCCGCCTGTTTGGCATCAAATAACCCCCGGACGATAAGATACGAAATCCCCCTGTACGGTGCAGGGGGAGTTTTTTGCGGTTAATTGCAGTTTATCGCGCCGTTATTCCTTCGACGCGGCTGCCTTGATACAGGGGACGGTTTTGTGTA
>CAMOVW010000082.1 GCA_946627725.1 uncultured Clostridia bacterium | reverse complement strand
AAGCCACATAAGGCTTTTCCCGGTCTCCCTTATCTTTCAACTGTCAAACTCCCGAGATGTCGGAAGTCAGTTGTTAAGCGTTAGTTGTTGTTCGCAAACGCGGTTTGTTGTTTTTAAACAAACATATGTTCCGTTTCGAGTTTTATCTTTTGACGTTTTTGCCAATTGACGTTTTTTTGTTTTTGTGATATAGTAAATTAGGATAGAGGCAGTATGTCCTTGACAGATTTTGTTTTTCTTCTGTGCGTGCCTTTGACGACAGAAGACGGGTACTTCGGGTTAGGCCTAAGTCTTGAAGTAACCGGATATGTTTTGACCGTTTTGGGGTTGTTCTGAATTTGAGCCTACTGATTCAAATGCAAACTCAAAACTATAACCGTTTTTGATCGCACCAACGAACTGCCGCGTCGGATTCTTCCCGATTAAAAACATGTTTTGCACTTTCGGTGCCACAACCGCCGCGGTTTGACAAGGCTATGTCCGCGAGCTGATTTTCATAAAATTTGCCATATTATACCCTTTTGAGGGTAATAACCAAAACTCGTATTGATTTTTTCATTACGGGTATTTTTTTGTTTTATTAGGCTAATTGTATGTGAAAGGAGGGTTGCAGATGAGGTTTTTTTATAGTATTTTTGTTTTTTTTGTCATCTTCTTAATCTGCACCTATTTTAAGTTCGGAGGATTCTCCGAGTGTCTCGAGGGCGAGAGTTAGACCCATTTGAAGCCTTAATAAAAAGAAAACTTTATAATCAGAATATGTCGCAAAAAGATCTTGCCTACATGTTGGGATTCTCAGTAAAACATATCAATACACTTATTTCTGGTGTGAATTATCACAAGGGTGAAAATCAAACTGGAAAGTTTAAAAGAAAGAATCATGAATGTCTGATGCTCGCATATGCATTAAATCCGACCCCTGCGTTTATAGAAATGATGCATTTAGATGAAGATGATGAAGTTAAGTGGGCGTTAACTCTGAAAGATTGCAACGGGATTGCGGATGTTATGCTGAAAATGGAGGCAGACAATAAGCACTGGTTGGATGACTTTATTGCCATGGATGAAGTGCCGGATATTGATGAATAGTTTTTTAAAAAAATGCAAAAATCCCGCCCAGGCGGGATTTTTGTACTTCTTGACGTGTTACCATAGGATTGTAATCGATCGGTACAAAAAAGACGAAAGGAGGATTTCGTATAAAACTGAATCTTAGAGAACTTAATATTTCCAATGAGTCGCTTGGTGAAGATATGCTTTTGACAGATGTGAAACCGGTTTATGAGTACGTTGACGGAAAAAGGTCTGACAAAATCAACGGATATGCGTATTGCGTTGCTCTTGTGGCTCATAAATATGCTGATCTTACGGTTAAGATCCCCGGAGAAAAGCAGTTGGAATTGACGGCTGATTCAATGCCGGTGCGCTTTGATGGGCTTTTTGTGCGGGCGTACAAGTCCTATAAGGACGGTGAGATCTATTTCGCCGCCGTCGCAGATCGCATCACGCCCGTTAAACGTGAGAAGAGTTAATTACTTAGGTATGTGCGGGGCAGGGTGGACGACGCCCGTAAAGGGCTCGCCGCTCTGCCCCGCCGAAGCGGTAGTATTACCGCTTCGGTGAAGCGTGTAGCAAGTGTTAGTCCAACAATTAAATTCGTAAAGGAGTTTTTAAATAAATGAATAGCAATTGTATCGAAGAACAGTATAAGTCAATTCATTCCCGCAAATTCTTTGTAACGATTTGCAATCATCAAGAATGCGGTTTTTCCGTCAGGACAGTGAAAAGAATTGTTCGTTCTTTGAATCCTTCGTACTTCTGCCTTGTAGAAGAATATAGCAAAAACGGGGGATCTCATATGCACCTGTTTATTCAGTTGAAAGCGCCCATGAGATTGAAAACCATCAAGGAGCATTTCCCGTGCGCCCATGTAGATGTTGTGAATTGTTCCGCCCGGGAAATCCGCAGCTATATTCGGAAGGAAGATAAGTTCTCCGAACTGAGAGCAAATGAAATGATCGTGGATGGTTCGTTCTATGAAACTGGAACGATCTCCGGTTAAAAAAAAACGAAAGCCTCCCTCAGAATATCACTTTTCTTGGGGGAGGCGAATGAAAGGATGATAAATTTGAGTGAATTAGTGAATTCTGGTTTTTCCGCAAACAAAAGAGCGGTATGCATCCCTGATCTGTCTCCTAATACCCAGTCACGTCGATATCTTTTGACAATAAACAATTATGAAGATCATGGTTTTCCGGTAAGCATTATTAAAGATATCGCTGTCTCTTTCAATCCGGTATATTTCTGTCTTTCGGAGGAAATTGGGGCAGAAGGAACGCCTCACGTGCACCTTTATCTTGAGATGGCCTCTCCCGTCCGTTTCTCGACGATTAAGAGAAGATTTCCGACGGCGCACATCGATATCGCTTATGGTACGCCCAAAGACGTAAGAAACTATGTTCGCAAGGAAGGGAAATATTCCAATACGGAGAAGGCGGAAACGCGCGTGGAAGGGTCCTTCTATGAATGGGGTGATATTAAGCCGTTGAAGCTCCCGATGACGCAGACGATGCCGGAAGTGATTGCTCTTATTAACGCAGGAAAAACGAATATGGAAATCATTTCTATGTACCCCGAATATGCATTTAAGACACGCGATCTCGACGGACTTCGGGAATCGATACTCGCAGAGAAGTACATGGTCGAAAACCGCGATGTGATGGTTCATTATGTTTATGGGGATACCGGAACAGGGAAGACTTTTAACATCTTCAAAAACCATAATCCCCGTGATATTTGTAGGATTACCGACTATTCTGGACCGTTTGGAGTGCGCTTTGATGCCTATCATGGTCAGAAGGTGCTTGTGTTGGAGGAATTCCACGGGCAGATTGATCTGCCGTTTTTGTTGAACTTGTTGGATCGTTATCCCTTGATGCTTCCCGCCCGGTATACGGATCGAGTTGCCTGTTTTACCGAGGTGTATATCACTTCGAACGCCCCTTTGGACGCACATTATACTGATTGGCGGGGCAAAAGTCTTGAAACATATAATGCTTTTCTTCGCCGCATCAGTGATGTAACTCACTATACGTCTGGTGCGGAAGCAAGCGTGATGCAGCTCAAGTTCGTTTGAAAAAAAATATGCCCGTCCACATTGGGCGGGCATATTAAAAAGGAAGGATTGATTCCCATATGAACAAGGATGAACAATTTGTTTTAAATCAAAAAACAATCCGAAGTCAGCTTCTGATAAGAGTCAAAAATGGTTGTAAGGAACTCGTTAAAAGACCTTGGAAGGTTTTGTTGCTGATTTTTGGATTTATATTAATTATTTATCTTTGTTGCAGCATAAAAAAGGGATTTATGTTCGGTGGAGATATTGTTTCTGTGTTGGCAATAATAACTGCCGTAGTATGGATTGTTGTTTTTCTTATTATCATTGGAACGCCTTTGAAAACATTTAAAGTTTCAGATAACCTCCGCCGAATTGGTCTTGTTAATCAAGCCGAAGAGCCACCGTTACTGTTATACATTCGGCGAGATGAGACAAACAGGAAGATTCAGGAATATGTTTTTGACGGTGGTGGGATCCCTTTGTGTGATTTTGAAGAAGCCCGTGAAAAGATAGAGGCCGTCATGAACATTTCCGTTATCGATTTTCGTTGGTTGGATGGTAAAAGAAAAATCCTTATGCGTGCCATTCCCGCGAAAGGCGACTTGCCGAGTCAGATCGAATGGGAAGATCGTTATCTGTCAACCAAGAGTTTTATTCTCAGTCTGGGAGAAGGTTACGTCGGACCGGTATTGATTGATCTCTGTGTTGCTCCGCACATCCTTCTGGGCGGAAGTACGGGCAGCGGTAAAACAAACCTTCTTAAGTTGATGGTTTATCAGTGCGTTTTGAAAGGCGCAAAGGTTTATATCTCCGATTACAAGGGGCTGGATTTTTTCGGTTTTTTTGAAGAACACTGTGTATTATGCTATGACTGGCTGGAGACGAAAACTGTTCTGGAGTCCCTTATGGAAGAAAAAGACCGACGGCTTAAACTATTCCGTTCCGTCGGGGCAGTCAATATCGACGAATATAATGAGAAAACCGGAGAAAACTTGCCGCGCCTGATCTTTGCTTGTGATGAATACGCACAGCTCACGGCGCAGAGTACTCGCCGAAAAGAGGATAAGGAACTTCTTATGGCAATCGAATACCTCACGGCGTCCGTTGCACGTCTCGGGAGGGCATTCGGTATCCATCTGATCCTTGCGACGCAGCGTCCCGACGCGGACGTGCTTGCAGGTCAGATAAAAGTCAACATGGATTACCGGATCTGCGGACAGGCGGATGCAACGCTTTCGACCATTATTCTCGGAGATGGTTCGGCTGATACGATGATCCCGAAGTATATGCGCGGTAGGTTCCTGATGAACGACGGCACTTTGTTCCAAGCATACTTGTTCTCAGAAATAGGGAGGGATTGAGTATGCAGGAATAGACCCAAGATGCATCAGTTCGGTTTCTATCCAAATCGAAGAGATAAAAATGAAATACAGTGTTTACAATTCTGTCGGTGACGTGATAAAATCGGATTGGGCTGATGCCCAATCGATCTTTGATAACAGCATATTGGAAAGGCTTGTTATATCAAATCTTTTTCAGAAAGGATTTGATTCGCAGGTGAGTTATAAAATTCGGCGAAAAATAACCGTCAACGGCATGGATCACTGGATCACAGCAAGTAGCGAACAGGATTACGCAGAAAAGATTATGGCTCTGTATTCTTCTCAAACGGAGGAAAAGCAGGAAAAGCACGGGTTTCGGAACTACGCGTGGAACTGGTTCCATACATACAGCGAGCCGAATGTAGAAAAAGTGACATCCAACTGCTATCGCCAGCAGATTGAAAACTACTTACTCCCGCATTTTGGAGATATGAATGTAGAGGATATCACGACGGACGATGTCCAGCGGCTTTTTAACGAGATGCAAACCGCAAAAGCGACAAAGGATAAAGTCAAGATCGTACTGAATCAGATATTCAACGCTGCTGTGGAAGACGGGTACATCTTGAAAAACCCTCTTCGGTCAAGTCGGTTGAAAATCAACGGTGCTGCAAGCGTTGAGACTCCGCCTTATTCGGTAACGCAGATGAAATACATCGTCGCTCATATCGGCGATGTTAAGAACGTAAGGGATCGTGTTTTTATCGCGCTTATGGCGCTGCATCCGCTGCGTCTTGAAGAGGCTCTTGGTCTTCAGTGGACGGATATTGATTTCAGTAAGTCAACGATCCATATCCAAAGAGCAGTGACGCATCCTACTCGGAACCAACCTATCGTGAAAGACACTAAAACAGAAAAAAGCAACCGTGTCCTTGCGCTCTCAAAGATCGCTGCGAATGTTATGAAAACCGAAAAGAAACGTGACGGATTCATCCTCGGCGGGGAAGCTCCTCTGAGTTATACACAGGTTCGAAGGATGTGCGAGCGTATTCAGAAAGATATAGGATTTAAAGAGAAAATCACGCCGATCCGTTTCCGTACCACTGTTCTTACGGATATCTATGATCAGACGAAGGATATCAAACTCACGCAGGACTCTGGTGGGCATACAACGGCAACGATGACACTCAAGCATTATGTGAAGGGGCGTGAGTGTTCAAATCGCTCTGCCCAGACAATCGATAAACTCTATGCCGGAAAATAAGTTTTTTGCACGGTTTTTGCACGCTGAAATATGTCGAAAACTCTTGTCCCACAAGGGTTTTAGGCTTGATACAAACACCGATTTTTTGCAAAAAAGTTGCATTTTTCGGATTGAGTGAAAAAACGAGGTCAATCCCGGCGAAAAGAAAAAGCCTTGAAACCGTTGTAGTTTCAAGGCTTTTATCTTGGAGCTGCTAACCAGAATTGAACTGGTGACCTCATCCTTACCAAGGATGCGCTCTACCGCCTGAGCCATAGCAGCACTTCCGAAGACATGCGTTATTATACACGCAAAGCTTCGATCTGTCAAGCCCTTTTTTGAAAAAATTTTTCGGTTATCATTGAATATTTTTATTTTTTATAAATAATAGAGGTTGAATTCAATTTCATTGTGTGGTACAATTAATCAACATAATGTCGGTTTTGGAGGCAAGAATATGTCCGATAAAACATATATGACCACAATGCGTAATTTTAAGCATCTGATGGATACATGCGCGCGTGATTTCGGTGACGTGCACTTTATGGAGTATAAGGTAAACGGCGGTGTGGAGGCAAAAACTTACACCGAGCTAAAACAGTGCGCTGATGCGGTGAGCAGGTATCTTGTGTCACGCGGCATGGACGGCGCGCATGCCGCGCTTGTGGGCGGTGCGAGTTTCGATTGGGTGGCGGCGTTTCTCGGTATTGTGAATACCGGCGCTGCTGCGGTTCCGCTTGCCCCGGCCGAAACCGATGAAATGAATGTGAAACTTGTCGATTTCGCGGATTGTAGTGCGTTTTTCTTTGACGAGAAGCATCGTCCTCTGTATGAGGCGCTGAAAAAGGACATGCCTTCGATCACCTGCTTCGTTTCTCTGGATAACGCCGCGGCTAAAGGGGAGAACATTGCGAATATTGCGGATATCTACGCCGATTTCGCCGGGGAATACGTTAACGATCCCGCACCGGACAGCCTTTGCGCCATTATGTACACCTCCGGCACAACGGGCTTTCCCAAAGGCGTGATGCTTTCGCACCGCAATCTGATCGCCACAGGTTCCTTTGTGCATGAGGCGTATCCCACGCCCCGTTTGCTGGGTGTATTGCCGTATCACCATGCCTTCGGCCTTACCGGCAACATCACAAAAGTGATGGTAAACGCGCGCACGCTATGCCTGAACGATAACCTGCAGAACGTGGTTTCGGATCTGCAGCTGTATAAACCGAACGGTATGCTTGCCGTGCCGCAGATGATCAAATTTATTATGAACGCCGGGTTCCGCTATGCCCGCGCCCATGCCGACACCATGACGGAGCAGGAGGCTTTCAAGGAATTTTTCGGGGGCGAGTTCTCTACGATCTCTTCCGGCAGCGCGCCTTTGGATAAGGACCTGAACGACCGCTATAACGCCACCGGCATCGGTGTGTATAACGGCTACGGCATGACGGAATGCGCCCCCATTGTTGCAAATAACGTAGGTAAATATTATAAGAGCGGCTCTGTGGGCCGGCTGATTCCCTGTATGGAAGGCCGTATTGTGGACGGCGAGCTGCAGCTGAAGGGCCTGAACGTGATGATGGGGTATTATAAAAATCCCGAAGCCACAAAAGAGGCTTTCACCGAAGACGGCTGGCTGCATACCGGCGACCTGGGGTATTTTGACGAGGACGGGTTCCTGTTCATTACCGGCCGCTGTAAGAATCTGATACTGTTGGATAACGGCGAAAACGTTTCCGCGGAATTTCTTGAAAACAAACTCTATTCAGAACCCATTGTAAAAGAATGCGTTTGTTTCGGCGAAAACGGCGCCATTTATGCCGAGATCTACCCGGATAAGGTCTGGGCAAAGGAAAACGGGATCACCGATATCGCGGCGTTTTTGCCCGCAATGCTGAAGCGTGTGAATGCGGATCTGGCGGCCTACCAGCGCATACAGGGCTTTTATCTGCGTGAAACCCCCTTTGAAAAAACTGCTTCGCAAAAGATCAAGCGTGGCAACACTCACGGCAATGTGAAAAAAGAGCGGGTGCTTCCGGCGTCCGAAGCCGAGCTTCGCGTATACAATGCGGTATGTGAGCTGCTGGATACGGAAAATATCAGCATGGATGACCACTTCTTTACCGTGGGCGGCAACAGTCTGAACGCGGTGGAGCTTGCGGTGACCCTCAACCTGAGTCCGCAATCCGTTTACGACCATCCTGTGCTCAGCGACCTTGCAAAACAGGTGCAGGCCAACGTTTTGGTTGACGAAAAGCGTCTTGAGAACGCGAACGCCCTGATCATAGAAACAAAGACAAACAGCAAAGCACAGCCGTACCGTACCGTTTTGCTGACCGGCGCAACCGGCTTTTTAGGCGTGCATATCCTTAAGGAGCTGGCAGACGCGGGTAAAACCGTTTATTGCCTGGTGCGTGACGAGAAGCGCATGAGAGATCATATCCGTTATTATTTCGGAGAGTGGACTTCCGATCTGGTGATCCCCGTGCCCGGAAACGTTGAAAAAGAAGACCTTGGCCTGGGCGATCGGTATAACGAACTTACCGAAATTGTTGATACCGTATTCCATGTTGCGGCAAACGTACACCATGCCGGCGATTATGCGGATCTGGAACGCACCAATGTGCTGGGTACGAAAAATATCATCAGATTCTGCTTTGCAGCAAATGCGGTATTGCAGCACACCTCCACCGTAAGCGTACACGGCGCTGCAACGGTGATCCAGCAAACGGAAAACGCTGTATTTGACGAAAACGTGCTGGATATCGGCCAGCGTTATACGGATAACGTATATATCCACTCCAAATATCGCGCGGAGGAAGAGGTTCTTCTTGCGCGGCGGCAGGGGTTAAAAGCAAACATCTACCGGATCGGCAACCTGACGTGGCGCGCATCCGACGGTAAATTCCAGCGCAACGCCTCAGATAACGGTTTTTTGCACCGTTTGCACGCCATCCTCAAATTGGGCGTATACCATGAAAACATGGATAAATACCCCATGGATCTCACCGCCGTGGACGAATGCGCCAGAGCTTACGTGCTGCTTGCGCTCTCCGGCGCGGAAAACCGGATCTGGCATATGTTCAATCATCATTTTCTGGACGTGCGCGATATGTTCGATCTGCTGGATCGCCCCTGGCGTTTCGCGTCTACGGCGGAAACAATAGAGCTTGCCAACGCCAATCTTGCGGACCGGGATATTCACGTGTATATGTTCTATATGATCATTTCCGGCAGGTCAAGCGAAGTGAAAATGATCAATGAAGAAACCACCGCCGCGCTTCAGAAGCTGGGGTTTGTATGGAGCGCGCCGGATCGGAAATATCTTACGGTTGGCGGTAATCTGGATTATGCGGAAGTATCGCTGAACCCGGTAGGGAAGGGCGGCTCCATTACGCCCATAGGCAAGCTTACCCTTGGCGTGCTGCAGAATGCGGTGCTGAAAACACCGGAGATGATCACGGGGGAAAACAGCGTGTTGAACCTGACGCAGGCTCTGACGGAAAGAGGTCTGAAAAAACCCCTGGTGATTACCGTTCCTTTTGAGATCAAAACCGTAAGAGAACTGATCTCCCGGTTGGTAGACGCGCCCGTGTTTACGGATATCGCCGCCGAGCCTGCCGTGGGCGATACGACCCGCGCCTTAAAGGCGTATATGGATAACGGCTGCGATTGCGTGATCGGCATCGGCGGCGGCAGTGTGCTGGATACGGCAAAAATCACGTCGCTTCGCGCGGCGAATCCGGATCGATTTGTTGAGGATATCGCTCGTTTGGACAGTGAATGTGTTCCCGGTGTGCCGCTGTTTCTTGCGCCAACTACTGCCGGTACCGGCAGTGAAGCAACGCTTTTTGCGGTTGCTACCGAAGAGGATAAAAATAAAAAACGCCCGTTTACCAGCGATAAATTTCTGCCGGACGTGATCGTACTCGATCCCGTGCTTACAGAGAGCGTACCGCGTATGGGTACGGCGTATACCGGTATCGACGCCCTTTCACATGCGGTGGAGAGCTGGCTGAGCCTGTTTGCGGATGCGTTTCCTTCGGATGCTTCACATGCGCCGGAGGCGGCGAAGCTGGTGTTTGAACATCTTGAAACCGCCTGCAGCGAACCGCATGATCTCGCAGCGCGCGGCGCAATGCAGCAGGCCGCTTTTCTTGCGGGCAAGAGCTTCGGGCGGATCGGCACCGGATATATCCATGCCATTGCGCACCGGTTCGGTGAGTTTTATCATGTGCCGCACGGCCTTGCGATCGCGGCTGCGTTTACACCCGTGCTTCGCGCATATCTGCCGTTTGCTGCGGATAAGATGGCTGCGCTTGCGGTTGCATGCGGCGTTGGCGCTTCTGCGGAGGATCTGATCAGCGCGATCGACGTTCTGATCGAGCGGCTTGGGATACGGATCTCTTCCATCCCTTATAATAAGCAGGATCGGTTTGAGATCGCGCGCAAGGCACAGGAAGAGGCAAAGCTTGTGGGGTATCCCCGGTTCTTTATCGATTCGCAGGTGCGGCATTTGCTGGACGATATTTTTGAATGAGAGAGGATAGATTATGATTAAAATCGGAATTGCGGGCGTAAGAGGGCTTTCTACGCTGCAGGGGCTTCAAATGCTGCCGGACGTTCAGATCACCGCCATGTGCGATTTGAATGAGGATGCGCTGAAGCGCGCAGCTGAGAAGATCGGAAATGTAAAGCAATACCGTGTATTCGACGATATGCTGGAGAGCGATATCGATGCGGTGATCATAGCCACACCGATGCAGTGCCATGTGCCGCAGGCGATCGCCGCGCTGGAAGCCGGAAAACACGTGATGAGCGAGGTCACCGCGGGCGTGACGATGGATGAGCTGTTCTGGCTCTGCGAGTGCGTTGAAAAGTATAAAAAAATATATATGTATGCCGAGAATTATATCTATACGCCCCAGGTGCAGCTGGTAAAAAGCATGGTGAATGCCGGCCTTTTCGGAGAAACCTACTACGCAGAGGGATCTTATCTGCATAATATCGGCGATCTGCTCGTTTATCCTAACGGAAAAACGTCGTGGCGCAGCTATTGGCAATGCGGTACAAGAGGCAATTTTTATCCAACCCACAGCGTCGGCCCCGTAATGCAGTGGTTCCCCGGAGAGCGGATCACCGAGATCAGTACGTTTTCCCCCGGCGTATATAACACGCTCGGCGTGAAACAGGACAGCGGCACCACCACCATGTGCCGTACCGATAAAGGAAAATTGCTGCAGATCCGTACAGATTGTCTTTCTCCACGTCCCCACAGCATGGATCTGTATTTGCTGCAGGGCACGCAGGGTATATTTCAGTCTTCCGTTTACGGCAAAGGCAATCTTGCGGGTGATATTGACCGCGTATCGCTTACCACCCACAAAACCGAAAAGGGTGAAATGGACTGGCTGCCTCTGATGCAGTTCAACGATCTTCTTCCCGCGAAATACAAAAATGCCACACCGGAACAGCTGCATGCGGGCCACGGCGGCGGAGATTTCTTTATTGTGGAAGACTTTATTGAAGCGATCCGTAAGAACGAACAGCCGGAACTGAACGTATATAAGGCCTGTGAATGGACGGCGGTAGGGCTGCTTTCGGCGTTATCTGTAACAAATCACAATAAAACGCTGGAGGTTCCCCATTTCCGCCCGGCGATGCCGTTGGAAGAAAAACACATCAGTCTGTAATACTGAAATAACAAAGAACGGCGGTTTGCGTGTGAAACAAACCGCCGCATTATTTATCTCAATACCGCATAGCCGAATGGCGGGAGTCTGAGATCAGATATTGTTTTCCCGGTGAAATGATCCGTTTTGCTTTCGTTGAGCGTAAATAATTGTTCCCGATCTGTAAAATTCATCACAAAGATCAGATCGCCGCGTTTGCGCGCAAGCACACCGCGAGGGAGATCTTCCTGCAGATCCGGCTGTAAACCGGCGTCTTTTATGATCGGATTCGTAAAATCAGATATAAATGTTTGGTCCGGTACAAAGGCAACGTAATATGCTGTTCCGCCGCCGTACCGGTTCTTTGTTACGGCGGGCATACCGGCATAAAACTCATTTTCGAATGTGCCGAGCGCTTCCGCGCCTGTCAGCCGGAGCAGGTCGCAAAGCTGCGTTCCCGTATACTGTTTATTCTTATATTTGATTTCAGATATCTCACCGTCGTAAAGCGCGTCGGTTTCTTCGCAGCGTACGCCGAATACGTCTTTGAGCTCCCCGCCGGGGAAGCCACCGAGATAGCAGAGGTCGTCTTTATCAACAACGCCGGAGAGGCAGGTCGTAACCAGAATGCCTCCGTTTTCAACGAAGGTTTTCAACCGTTCAACCGTTCCGTCCTTCAGCATATACAGATAAGGTGCGATCACAACGTCATATTGCGCAAGATCACGGTCCATCGGTATCACGTCCGCAGGGACTCCTTTTTCGAGAAAAGCGCGGTACCAGCTTTCGCATACTTTGAAATAGTTTCGGTCATCTCTGCGATATCCGCAGTAGAAATCCACTGCCCAGCTGTTTTCCCAATCGCAAATCACCGCGGCTTTTGCGTTCGTTCGGGCGCCTACAACATCGTCGAGCTGTTCCAGCGCTGCGCCGAGCTTTGCCGTATCGCGGAAAACACGGGTATCTTCTTTTCCGTAATGATCTACCACCGCCCCGTGGAATTTTTCATGTCCGCCCCGGCTTTTGCGCCATTGGAAGTACTGGATGCTGTCCGCGCCGTGGGCGACCGCC
>CAMOVW010000081.1 GCA_946627725.1 uncultured Clostridia bacterium | reverse complement strand
CTTCTGTCGATTACATCGTTACTGCGGATCCCCCTGGCGATGTCAGCAGAGAGTCTTTTGCGCAAATTGGTTTCATCGATCATAAGCGAAATCTTTATGACTCTCGCATCTCCTGTGTCCAGACTATTGATTATTTCGTCAATAATGGATTGTTCATGCATTACCCAGCAGAAAATGATATTTTTATAGGCCGTACAGTGGAGAAAACTATTCAGCAAGAAGCAGATGTTGCGCATGACCATGGCTTTTGTTTCTTCTGTTACCTGAAACGGATCGGCATCCCAACACCAATCGCCGTCAAGAAAAACACTGTTCGGCAACTCCTTTTTCAGCTGCTGACTTACCGTCGTTTTACCGACGCCCATTGTACCGCCGATCAGATATATTGTTTTCATATCTGTTCCTCACAAATCCCGATTTGTCGTTTTCTTTTCATGTTATATTATACACAGAACCTATGAACTTTTCAACCGATTGCAAAGAAATAGAGCCCGCAAATCCGCTGTTGGGGGCGGTTTGCGGGCTTTTGTTTATTTCACGTATTCCTGTTCGATCGCCACGCCGCATTTGAACTCGACCACGATGCCTTCGTTTCTAATCTGGATCCTATCTACCAGCATTTTCATCGTGGTGCCATCAACCGTTGTGAGCGCATCGCCCTGCATCGTCTGCTTGATGAAGGTGTTGAGCCATGTCTTGACTTCGGCGTATCTGACGGCGGTATTCTGCAGCTGGCCACGCTCATCTTCGAGTCCTGTAAGGGACCTGAAAGAGCAACAGTGAAATCGCGACTTCCGTCGCGGTGAAATCAAAGGCTCACGCCTTTGGTGAAATCGTTCGGCTTCGCCTCACGGTGAAATGAAATCCGTCCGTCACACCGCGAAGCGGGATTTCACCGCAACGCGATTTCACCCGCCGTCAGGCGGATTTCACCCGTCCGCAAGGACGGATTTCGTTGAAAAAAGCACGCCGAAGCGTGCTTTTTTCATGGCTGGGGAGGCGGGATTCGAACCCACGCATACAGCAGTCAAAGTGCTGTGTCTTACCGCTTGACGACTCCCCAACGGGTATGAAAGGATAAAAAAATGGGGTGGGTAATCGGGCTCGAACCGACGACCTCCAGGGCCACAACCTGGCACTCTAGCCAACTGAGCTATACCCACCGCATAACGTACACGGTACTTGATCCGCGACTTGCATTATTATATAACAAGATAAAAGCGTTGTCAATATCCAATTTTGATTTTTTTGAAATGGTAAAGAAAAATGTGTCAGCGGGGGCATGGGGGCGGAAATTGCAGTTTAGCGTTGAGCATTGAGCGTATAGCGTTGAGCGAGAATCACAGCGCGGGATGGCGATTCGTATCATTGGAATGGATCAGAATGCCGGATCATACAAAGGGAAGTCCGTCTTTCTGCAGAGATCTGTACACACTTATCCCAGCTTTTGTAACCGGCTCAACGCTCAACGCTATACGCTCAATGCTACTCGCTGAATTATAATTTCCTTCGATTCCTCCCATTCCGCTCCGGAACGAAAAAACCTGCCGTTTTTGCGGCAGGCATTGTTGTAAACGGAATTATTCGTCGTCGCCTTCGTCGTCGTCTTCTTCAAAGTCGAACAGGCTGTCGAGCTTTGCGCCGCAGGCGGGGCATTCCAGCTCAAAATCGTCGTCGTCATCCTCGAAGATGGAATCGTCGAAATAAACGGTCTCGTGGCAATTGGGGCACTCGAATTCGTAAACGCCGTCGTCCTCGTCGTCTTCGTCCTCGTCCTCGTCGTACCAGTCGTCGTCCCAATCGTCATCGAAGGATTCCTCAAGCTCGTCGATGTAGTCTTCCACGTCGGCAAGATCGCAGTCGATCATATCCACGCGCTCGGTCATATCGGTCACTTCAAGGGCGATATCGTCAAGCGCCTCGATGATGGCGGTGAACAGCTTGCCCTCTTTGCTTTCCTTATCAAGATCCAGGCCTTCCGCCAGGCCTTTGATATAGGCAATTCTTTCGGTAATAGACATTGTTATCTACCTCCGGATCAGGCTCTGCCCAGATACTCGCCGGTGCGGGTATCGATCTGAATTTCTTCGCCCTCGTTGATGAACAGCGGTACGCGTACTTCGGCGCCGGTTTCAAGGGTGGCGGGCTTCAGGGTGTTGGTGGCGGTGTTGCCTGCAAAGCCGGGCTCGGTTTTGGTAACCACAAGGTTTACAAAGTTCGGGGGCTCCAGACCGAATACCTTGCCTTTGTAGGAAAGGATGCGGCAAACCATCTGCTCTTTTACAAACTTGAAGCTGTCGGGCAGGTCGTCTTTATTGATGGGAACCATGTCGTAGGTTTCGGGATCCATAAAGTTGTACAGATCGCCGTCGTTGTAGGAATACTCCATCTCCTTGCGCTCAATGTAAGCGGTGGGGAACTTATCGGTGGGGGAGAAGGTTTTTTCAACCACGCCGCCCGCAATCACGTTCTTGATCTTGGTACGTACAAAGGCAGCGCCTTTGCCGGGCTTAACGTGCTGGAATTCGATGATCTGCCAAACCTGGCCGTCCATCTCGAATGTGACGCCGTTTCTGAAATCGCCGGCTGAAACCATAAATAATCAATCCTTTCTTGTCAGGTATACTTACCCATATACATTTTATATAATATAAAATTTTTGCCGCTTTTGCAAGTGTTTACGCGTATTTTTTGCGGAAAATTCATAAAAAACACGCAAAATATCGCCGTTTTACAGCACGATCAGCTCTTTGGGGCAGGCGGTAAGGTTCCGGCAGCCGGTTTCGGTGATCAGCGCCATATCCTCGATGCGCACGCCGAACTTGCCGGGCAGGTAGATGCCGGGCTCCGCGGTCACCACGTTTCCGGCTTTGAGGGTGGCGTTGGATTTGGGAGAGACCCTGGGATATTCGTGGATCTCCACCCCCACGCCGTGGCCGGTGCCGTGGCCGAAATAAGCGCCGAAACCGGCGTTTGCGATCACGTCGCGGGCGGCCTTATCCGCCGCTTCGCAGGAAACGCCCTCGCACATTTTTTCAAGGGAGGCCAGCTGCGCCTGCAGCACGGTGTTATACACAAGCTTCTGTTTGTCGGTCACACGGCCCACCGCCACGGTGCGGGTCATATCCGAGTGATAGCCGTATTTCAGGGCGCCGTAATCCATGGTCACGAAATCGCCGATCTCGATCTTTTTATCCGAAGGCACGCCGTGGGGCAGGGAAGAGTTTTTGCCGCTCACAGCGATGGTCTCGAAAGAGAGGCCCTCCGCGCCGTTGCGCAGCATATAGTAATCCAGCTCCAGCTGCAGCTCTTTTTCGGTGACGCCGGGTTTGATGAACCCCAGAATATGGTCGAAAGCCGCCTCCGCAATGTGCTGCGCCGCAAGGATCTTATCCACTTCTTCTTCGGTTTTCACGCCGCGCTGTTCGTTGATCAGATCTGTAAGTGCCGCGTCGCTCACAAAACGCACGTCCGGCAGCTTTTTCTGCAGCAGCGAAAACTCCGCCAGCGTAAGCCGGTCGTTTTCAACCGCCACCGAGGCGATCCCTTTTTCGGCGAAAATGCCCGCCAGCGTTTCGTAGAGCTTTGCAGAGTCACGCACGTAAGCGCCGCCCAGCTTCCGCTCGGCCGCCTCGGTATAGCGGGAATCCGTAAAGAAGAGGGCGTCTGTTTTCGTTACCAGCAGAGCGCCGTCGGATGCGGCGAAGCCGGTGTAATAAAACCGGTTCGCTTCCGATAAAATCAGCGCCGCGTCAGCGGTATCGCCCAGCGCCGCGCCCAGTTTTTTAGTAAATTCGTTCATAGTTTATCACCGTGTCCTTTTGAGATCAAATATTTCTTTTCTTTCCGGCGCAGCTTCTTATAGTGAAAATAGCCGAAAATCTCGGGCCGCCGGAATTTTACCCGAACCGGTATCGCCCCGGCCTCGTTTGCGCCTTTGATATCCGTAAAGAGCTGATCGCCGATCATGGCCATCTCGCCCACCGGTACGCCCAGTTTTTCCGCCGCTTTCTGAAAGCCCTTCTGCCGGGGCTTTTCGGCGTTTGCCACGTAGGGCAGCCTGCCCAGCACCCGCGAGATGAACTTTGCCCGCAGGGGGAAGGTGTTTGTCAGAATGATCACCGGGATCCCGGCTTCGCGCACACGCTTTACCCAGGCCCTCACCCCGTGAAACAGGTGGAAGGCCCCGTCGTGGGCTATGGTATTATCGATATCGATGGCCACCGCTCTTGCGCCCATGGCGGCAAGATCCTCCGGTGTGATATCCGTAATGTGGTCGAAGAAATACTTCGGCAGCAGATCGTCGGTAAAACTGGTATCTGTCATGGCAGGTTCTCTTTCAAAAAAATAAGGTGAGCCCCATAAGACCCACCTGTAAAAACAAGCTTCATTGCCGCATGCGCGGTAATAAATGTTTTTTGCCGCTTATTTGTACTTACGTTTGCGAGCAGCTTCAGACTTTTTCTTTCTCTTTACAGAGGGCTTCTCGTAATGCTCTCTTTTACGCACTTCCTGAATAACGCCGTCACGGGACGTCTGGCGCTTAAAACGTCTGAGCGCGCTGTCAAGAGATTCATTCTCTTTTACCTTTACCTGACTCATTAAATTCCCTCCCTCCGCCTTGGCGTGGGTCAATTTCACTTTGACACTTTGAAATTATACAACAGTAACAAGGGGGTGTCAATATGTTTTTTGTTTCCGATTCTTAAATTTTTCGTTGCTAATTTTTGAAGTTTTTATGTAAATTTGATAAGAAAGGAATAAAAAATACACCGATCCTCTTTATTTATTCATATATTTATGATACTATTTAAAAAGATTCGATAAAAGTGGGAGTTCTGTTGCCATGAAAAAGCTGATCTGCGTATTGTTATCCGTTTGTTTGCTGCTGCCCTGCATGGGGCTGATCACCTTTGCCGGCAGTGCGCCCGCCGCATATACGCAAGCGGGCGTTGAAACCCCCTATCCCGTTGTGATCGTGCGGGGGATGGATTTTACCGGCGGTTTGTACCGCAACCCCGGTACGCCCGGGGAAACGCCCGTAAACATCAGCGCAAACCTGAGCTTTAAGGGCGTGCTGAAAGCCGTAGGCCGGCTCACGGCGGCATTTGTTACCCGCGGCAAAGACGGCGCCGTGGATGAGATCGTGAATTTCGCCAACGAGCTGTTTGACGGCTACGCCTGCAACGGAAACGGTGATTCGCTGGATCCCACGGTAGGAAGCAATTACTATACGCGGGACGTATCACATTACACGGATTTTTGGGAAGATGCCGAGAGCCATGAAGAGGGGCTGGTTCGTTCCGCCGCAGAGCGGTACGGCGCAGAAAACGTATATTTTTTCATTTACGACTGGCGGCTCGATACCCTTGAAAACGCGGCAAAGCTGGATGAACTGATTCAGATCGCCATGGCGGACCACGGCTGCGATAAGGTGGATCTGGTGTGCTGCAGTATGGGCGGCATTCTCACGCTTACATACCTCAACTATTACGGCAGCGCGCATATCGACAGCCTTGTTTCCAACTCCGGCACCATGTACGGCACGGACGTGACCACCGACCTGCTGCAGGGCAGAGTGAAGTTCGATACCGAAGCGGTGCACAGGTATCTCAAAAGGCAGCTTCCGCAGATCGGCGGTCTTGTGGAATTCCTGTATAAAACAAAGATCCTCGGCCGGGTTTGCAAATGGCTGAATTCCTTTGCGGAGGAATACAAAGATAAGATCTACGACGGGCTGCTTCTGCCCGTTTTCGGCACAATGCCCGCCGTTTGGGAGATCGTGCGTCCCGAGGAATACGAGGCCGCAAAACAGTATATGTTCAAAAACAGCGCCGATTACGCCGGATTGATCGCCAAAACGGATAAGATCCAGTATGAGGTGTGCGCAAGGGTACGGCAGATCCTTGACGAGGCTATGGCAAACGGTATGAAATTCGGCGTGATCGCTTCTTACAATACCCCCAACGCCCCGGCCTATGAAACCGCTGCGCTGCAGGGCGACGGCACACTGGAGACCCGCATGATGAGCTTCGGCGCGCTGGTTTCCGAGGTGGGCGGCAAGCTCTCGGACGAAGAGCTCGCCGTGGGTGACCCGAAATACGTTTCCGCCGATCACTGCATCAACGCCTCCACCGCCATGTACCGGGATATCACCTGGTTTGTGAAGGACTGCGCCCACGTGGCGTGCATGCTGCACTCCGATTATACCTATCTTGTATTCTCTATCCTTGAGGCGGAAAGCCAGCCCGATATCGGCACATGGGAAAAATATCCCCAATTCATGCAGGCGGACGGCGAAGAAAACCTGACCCCTCTCACCGACGCACCGGGGAAATGGGACAGATAAATGAATGAACAATTAAAAATGAAAAATGAAAACGATTAAGGCGACGTTTCATTTTGTATTTTGTTTGTTTCGGAGGTTTGAAATTTGAGTTCTCCTTTAGCGGACCGGATCCGGCCGAAAACGTTGGATGAGCTGGCGGGGCAGAAGCATCTGTTCGGCGAGGGCGCGGCGCTGCGCAATATCATCGAATCCGGCAATATACCCAATCTGATTTTTTACGGCCCCTCCGGCACCGGGAAAACCACCGTGGCGCGGATGATCGCCGGGGCGACCAAAAAACGGCTGCATATTCTGAACGGCACCAGCGCCTCCCTCAGCGACGTAAAGGACGTGATCGCGGAGCTGGGCACCATTGCCGCACCCAACGGGCTGCTGCTGTATCTGGATGAGATACAGTATTTCAATAAAAAACAGCAGCAATCCCTTTTGCAGTACATCGAAAACGGCGATATCACCCTGATCGCCTCCACCACCGAAAATCCCTATTTCTATATCTATTCGGCAGTCCTGAGCCGGTCCACCGTGTTTGAGTTCAAGCACGTCAGCCCCGAGGATGCGTTGCCCGCCATCGACCGCGCCTTTCGTTTTCTGCAGCAGGAAAACGGCGAGACCTACGAGATCGAAGACGGGCTGCGGGAATACATTGCGGAGGCCTCCGGCGGCGATATGCGCAAAGCGGTGAATATCTGCGAGATGTGCGTGCTGGGCGCGCCGATCCCGCAGCCGGGGCAGCCCCGCAGCCTTACGCTGGAGCGCGCGGGGCAGATCTGCGCCAAAACAGGCGCCCATTACGATAAAAAGGGCGATGAATATTACGACCTGCTCTCCGGCTTTCAGAAGAGCATGCGTGGTTCCGACCCGGATGCCGCCATCCACTATCTGGCCCGCATATTGGAGGCGGGTGATCTGATCTCCGCCTGCCGCAGGCTGCTGGTGTGCGCCAACGAAGACGTGGGCCTTGCTTACCCGATGATCATACCCATTGTAAAGGCCGCGGTGGATACAGCCATGCAGGTTGGGCTGCCGGAGGCGCGCATCCCGTTGGCGAACGCGGTGATCCTTGTGAGCACCTCGCCCAAATCCAACAGCGCATATCTTGCCTACGATAAGGCCGCCGCGGACGTGCGGCAGGGCAGGGCTGGCCCGGTGCCGCGCCAACTGCAGAACAAGCATTACGACGGCGCCGACGCGCAGCAGAAAGGGCAGAATTACCTTTATCCCCACGATTATCCGAACCATTGGGTGCGGCAGCAGTATCTGCCCGATAACCTGAAGGACGCGGTATATTATACGCCCGGTGAAAATAAAAACGAACAGGCTGCAAAAGCCTATTGGGAAAAAATAAAGCAATAACTGCATATTAATAAAAAGAGACATGCAATGCATGCCTCTTTTTATTTCACATGGTTAATGATAACTTAGTGAATGTCACCGGTCTTGGCGTTGTCCGTCTTGTTATCGGTGCTCGTGTTGGTGCTTGTGTCGGTGGTATCCTTCTTGGTGTCGTCCTTTTTGGTGTCGTCCTTCTTATCGTCGTCCTTCTTTGTGTCAGACGAAGAGGAGGAAGAAGAGGAACCGCCGCCTACAAGACCGGAGATTGTATCGGTGATGCCGCCGAGGTCAAGGCTTCCGCCGAGGCCGTCCATCAGACCGCCGAGATCAAATCCGCCGAGCATATCGGTGATGCCGCCGAGATCGAAGCCGCCCAGCATATCGCCGATGCCGCCCAGATCAAGCCCGCCGAGCATGTCGCCTACGCCGCCGAGATCAAGCCCGCCGAGCGTATCGCCGATGCTGCCGAGGTCAAGGCCGCCCAGTGTGTCGCCGATGCTGCCGAGATCCAGTCCGCTCTCTCCGGAAAGCTTCTGAAGGGATACGGTCTGCGTGTTTTTGGTGCTTACCACGATGCCGCTGAAAGACAGCGTAGCGGTGAGCGCAAGAACAAGTGCAGCAGCTACGGCAATGATTTTTTTCATAAAAACCAACCCTTTCCTGTAGAAAAATCTGAAATATCGTTTTTCATACGCATTAACTATACTACAAAAGATGTGTATGTGTCAATAACAAATTTATCCAAATTTTAAAAATTTATGAATTCTTTCTATTTTTGTAACATTTGAAAGATAATTCTCCGGATTTACCGGATCGCGTAGGGCTCTTCCGTAAAGATGTCTTCCAGTGTCGTGCTGCCGTCGATCACGCCCTGAACATTTTCGTCCAGTGTAACGCTGCTGTTTTTGTAAAGCTCTTCCACCTGCGCCTTGTAGGAATCGATCTCCTCTTTCAGCGCGGCGTCGCTGCCGTCGTACGAGGCGGCGATCAGCAGGATATAATCGCAATGATTGAGCGTGAGCATCTGATTCTGAGAGTTTGTATCATACAGCTGTTTCGCATATTTGAACGCGTTGATAAAATCGCCCTTCAGCATGTAACAGATCACCGCCTGCTCCGCGCATGCAAATACGGTATCGGAGAGCTCCATTCCTTTTTCGGCGGCGGCAAGAGCGCCGTCCAGATCGTTGCGTATCCGCAAAATGAAGGCGATCATACCGTTTGCGAAATCATCGCCGATATTGTATTCCAGCGCCTGATTCGCCACCTCCAGCGCCTTATCGTAGTCGCCTTCCATGCGGTATGCTTCGGCCAGCAGCGTGTTATAGAAAGCGGGATACTCTGTAAACGCCTTTGAGAAAGCCTGCAGATATTTCAGAGCCGCGGTGTTATCCGTATCTCCCAAACGGACCTCGGCCATATATTTATAATACTCCGCATATGCAATCTCATATTTATCTTTGCTGTTCGATTCCATCGCGTCCATCGCGGCGATGACGTCCGCTTTCGCGGGGGATTCATTTTCGGCGTACAGCGCGTTAAGCGCCGTTTCCGCAGCGGTTTGACCGTTTTTGATGGCGTCTGTTATCTCTGTAAGCGCTTTCAGTTCCGCGCTTCCGTTTGCCAGCATTTCATCGGTTACATAGTTTGTGCGAATGGAAACGGCGTTCTGATCGCTGCCGGTCTGCAGGAATAAGCCGAGCAGCTTTTCCACGATCCCGGCGGTGGGCAGATCCAGCGCGGAGACGGAGTTCATTGCGTCAGATAATTCGGCGGTTGCTTTCGTCAGGTTTTTATTCTTTTCTTCCTGCAGCGCATCCACGATGGAGATCGCGATATCCGTAAGCACGGCGGCGTCTTTATCCGGAAGCGAAAGATCCATTGCAGCCTTGATATCCTCCGGCGAAACAGTGTTGTTCCGGAAAAGAGCGGTGGCTACGGAATAGAGATCGATATCAACCGCCTTCAGCGCTTCGATCTGCGCCTGCATGGCCTTGAATTCTTCGGTGCGTACGTTGGAAAGCATATCTTCGTCGAAATAATTGTTTGTTATATTGATCGCCTGAGAGATGAATCCGCCGTTATACATCTTTACAATCGCGGTTTCCAGCAGCTTCTGGCCGTCCGCGCCCAGACTCTTGAAATCGGATACCGCGCCGAAATACGCGGACATGATGGTATTGAAATCCTTTTTGAAATCGCCGTTGTGTTCGGTTTCAAGCCCCTTGGCAAAGGAGCGGAGAATATCTGCAACGTCGGTGGTGATCAGATCCGGCGCGCCAAGTTCCTTTGCCAGCGCGTCGTAATCAACCTTGTCCGCCGCGCCGGCTTCTGTCACGGCCCGGTCCGTAGCTTCATAGGCGCCGTCCGCAATGGCGTCTACGGAATCGGAAACGGCGAGAAACGCCTGAAAATCCTTTGATTTGGAGGCCTTCTGTTCTTCCTCGGACATGTTTGCGTTCATATACGAATAAGCCGAAGCGTAGCCCTCGGCTTCGCATTTGAGCAGAACCAGCGTTTCGTGAAGGGATTGCCGGTTGTATTCAAGGCCGGAGCCGTCTTCGCAATACGAAAGCGCGTTTTCGTACGCGGCGATCTGATCTGCGGGTTCTTTTGCACTGAGCGCCTTTGCGTATGCGGAAATAAAGTTGGGGAAGGTGGGCGCCTTAACGGACATGAACACATACCCCGCCAGCGGTACGATGATCAGTATCAGCAGAACGATCACGATGATCAGCGGCGCTTTGCTGTGTTTTTTCTTCGCTTTCTTTTCTTTCTTCTTTTTATCCGAAGCGGAAGCGCCGTTCAGCGCAGCTTCGGTTTCCTCTTCATCTTCTTCCGTGTCTTCGGGGTCGGGCGTGTCGTCCAGCGCCTGGATCACGGGCTCCGTGGGCGCTTCCGCCTCGGCGGCTGCTTTATCCAGTTCCTTCTGAAACAGATCTTTCAGATCGTTCAGTTCGCTGTTCAGGGCGGCGTCTGCATTCTGCGGTTCTTCGTTCAGAAGGTTTGCGCCGTCTTTCTGCGCCTCTTCCGGAAGGTTGCTGCCGTCCGGCTGCGCGCCGTCTGCCGCGGTATCTTCATTCAGATCGGGGTTCTTGATCTCATCGCTCATGGTACGGTCCTCCGTATAAAAAATAATCAAACCTCATTATACCATGTCCGCCGGAATAATTCAATCGTTTTTTATCGAAAGATTCCGAGAGAGAGGCAAGAATGAGGTTTGATGAGATACTGCGGTTTACGTAGCCTTATTGCTGTTTACTTTTTTCCCTGCCAGAAACAGCGCAGTTCCGATCACGGCCGCTGCTGCGGTAACAATGCCGAAAAGCATCCAGTTTACATCGTGCAGCCCCGCGATGTTCCATTCGCCCGTATCGCCGTTCTGCAGCTTTGAGAAGATCAGGGCCACGTCAAAGATAACACCGGCGGTAAAGATCAGCCCTGCAAGGATACCGAACAGCGGGATCCCATTTTTCTTATCGGTTTTCGCCAGACGTACGGGTTGATTGGAGCGGAAATCCAGCGTGGAGCCCACATAATAGGCGGCCAGCAGCAAAACGATGGTTTCCGGCAGCATATAAGTGGCGTTATAGGCAAAGGAATAGATCAGTGCGTCGGCGTCCGGGATGGAGAGCCCTGCCCATACCGTTGCGCCGGAGATCACATGGCAGGTATAGCGCAGCAGACATACCAGCAATCCGCCCAGAACCAACGCAGGCGCCTGGGTGCTGAAGGTTTTGCGGAACACGCCGCCGAGGCCCAGCACAAGAAACGCGATGATGTAATCCAGCAAAATCACCGCCAGTACGGATTGCCATGTGGAAACATAACTCAGCGTGTTCAGGCCCAACAGCTGCTGCAGAATGCCGTAAACAAGGCCGGCGGTAAGGCCGGTGCCCACGCCGTGGCGGTATGCGATGATGATGATCGGCAGCATGGAGGCGATGGTAACGGAACCGCCGTAGGGCAGATCCACGATTTTGATCAGGCTCAGCATGGTGGCGATGGCGATCAGTATGGCGCTTTCCACCAGCGCCTGTGTTTTGGTGATTTTCATTTTTTTTCTCCTTTCATACAAAAAACCGTACGCAAAGCGTACGGTGAGATAACGATCGCAATTTAACTCCCTACGCCGGTATTATCCATATCAGGTAAAAGGGTTCGGTAAAATCCGTCTCAGCGTTGGGCTTTTGTCCGCGGCACCCCTGTTAAATTATTCGGTTGTAAAGCAATATTTATTATAGCACAAGAAACAGGTTTGTCAAGCGTTTTGCGTCATGATCAGCAGCGTTCCGTTTTTAACGGCGATGCGGGCGGGGATCCCTGTGAAGCTGTTGCTCACGCCCAATGCGAAATCTGAGGTCAACGCGCCGTTCTTCAGTTCATATTTCAGCCCTTCAATGGTCACGCCCTGCGAAACGTCGGACCAGGAAAAAACAGCTGCCGCGCCGGTGTATCCTGCCGCAAAGGCCGCCTCTCCGTTTGTTATTGCGGTTACCGTAAAGCCCGCGCCGTGCATCACGGCGCTGCAGCCCTGCTGCGAGAGCCTTGCCAGCAGAGAATAATTCGCCATGGTGTGGTCCGGCCGGCCGCCCATGCCGCCCAGCAGCATAAAATCGGTAAAGCCGCGTTTCAGCCCTTCCGCAACCGCCGCATCCATATCGGTAACGTCCTTTGCCACCGGCAGCCTGCGGGTGGGCACGTCCTCAGGCAGAGCCACGTCGAGGGAATCGAAATCGCCGATCAGCAGATCCGGCCGCACGCCGCAGGCCTGC
>CAMOVW010000080.1 GCA_946627725.1 uncultured Clostridia bacterium | reverse complement strand
GATCCCCGGTCGGTTCGATCCCTGCGCTGAACATATATCTGGCAGAGAGTGATTCCGGCGCATCAGCCAGGTAAACCGGATCATATTTTGTATTAGAGTAATTCCACGGCGACGCATAGAGCCGCTCCGCATATTCCGCCGACTGCTTTACCGCATCCTCAACGATACGCAGGCGGGAATCCGTTACCGCCGTCTGCATATCGGCGATCAGCCCGAGGGAATCGGAATCCATCGCGTACAGACCCTCTTCTATCGTCTTTTCCGCCTCGGTTTTTAAGTCGTCGTACATCTCCTGCGTGCCGTTTTTCAGATCGGAAATGAGCGCAAACAGCCCGATCTCAACGATCAGCAGAGTGCCGAGTATCAGCGCCAGCATCGATATGATCAGTTTTTTGCCAATTTTCACGTTATGGTACCTCCCCGCGACGTTCAGCGGTTACCGCAATTTGTCCTTTTTGCTGTAATAGAGGTATTATAGCATGGTGCAAAGCGGATTTCCACTCTTTTTTTTCATATTCTGCGCCTTCAGCGTAAATCCGCGCAGGCCGCTGTCGAGCAGGCTGTAATCATCCGTCCAACGATCGCCGGAGGTAACAAAATTATCCGGGCCGCACGCCTCCGCGGGCTTTTCCGTTTCGTGCAGCGGGCCGAACACGTTGATGCGGGTGCCCACCACCGTAACCTCGATGGGCAGGCCAAGGCGAACCGCCTCGGTTACGTCCGCCTCATAGGGTTCCCAGCCCAGAACGGCAGTCTTACCGGAGGCCTCCACCCTGACGCAGGCCCCGGTAAAGGATTCGGGCGTAAGCACGATCCGGTCCGCAGCGTCAAAGCCGTTCACGAGCGGCGCATATGTTTCGGGGGAGAGCACATAGGTCAGGTTGCCGGTATAAAACGGCATCCGGAAATCGGCGTAATTGCCGCAGCCGATCCGCGTGGGCAGCGTGGAAAGCGCGCGGCGGCGTTTGTTTATCTTTACGCCGAAATCCCCCACCAGATAGAGCGCCTCTACGTTGGTGGTGCGCAGGAACCGCACGTTCACGGTCACCTCATTTGTTCCGGCTTTCAACACGCCGGCAGGGATCTCCATTTTTTTGAAGCAATCGTCCACCCAAAAATCGTTCACGTCGCCGCACTGCAGCGGCACGCCGTTGAGCCGGTAGTGATTCAGCTCCGGCCGCTCCCCCGCAAGGAAGACGGGGCCGGCGGGCAGATCTTCGATATCAAACGTATAAGAGAGCTGTATTTCGCCGTAGTCTTTCTGATCGAACCGTTTGGCGTACCAGGGCTGCAGCATACCGCCGCCGCGGTTTTCCAAACCGAAACAGGCTCTGATCTGCCGATCGATGCGCAGCGCCTCATTCTCATCGCTCCATTCGCCGCCCTGTTTGCGCCAGCGGCACCAATCGAGCACGCACACGTTCTGTTCATCGCGGCGGTACGGAAATTCGCCGGTGAGCGTTTTCTGCGCGAAGGTTTCATATTCCGAAACCGGCGGAAGGGGTTCGGCGGTTTTCCCGGTGAAAACGAAGCACCTTGTTCCGCCAGCCTCCAGAGAAAGCATGATACGGTAAACGCCGTTGTTTTCCGCGGCAACGGCGGAAGCGTTATAACGAATCCCGGCAGCGGTATCCCATTCCTCAACCGCGCAGCCCGCGGGGGCTTTCAGCGTCAGCACAAGATCACGGCGCGGGGCGTCGCGGTCCGTATTCAGCACAACGGCGGCGGCGCCGTTCCCGCAAAAATCGCGGCGAACCTGCGCGAAGACCGCTTTTTCGGTTTCACCGGCGGCGTTTGTTACCGACACATACGCTGCCGACGCGGCGCGCACGGCGGATACGAGCGCATTTTCATCAAAGGGGACGCAAACGCATTGCGCCGCCAGCCGGGCGGGCTCCGCCGATTTAACGGCGTTTACGTAAGCGGGGATATCTCCGCAGAAGATGACCGTGCCGCCGTTTTCCGCAAACGCGCGCAGAAGCTTCAGCGTGGTGGGGCGGATGGTGAGCATATTCGATACGATAACCACCCTGTACGCCGCCTGCCCCACGCGGAGAACGGCTGCCCCGTCGATCTTCTCAACAGCGGCGTGGCGGGACATCATCTCCTCCTCGCCGTAATCGAAATCGATCTGATGATCGGCAAGGAAATGAAAAAGGGAGACGTAACGCTCTTCATAGGGTTCCGCCTCAGGGGAAGCGTTATAGATCCAGTTCGCCCAGCCGGCGTAGGCCTGGCACCAAAGCGATTCAATGGGATTGAGCAGCAGCACGTCGCAATCGGGGCGGCCCTCGGCGAGCACCACGCCCATGCGGGCGAAGTGGTTTTCTACGGCGGGGTAATCTTTATACCATGGGGACTGATGCAGGATGGAGGCGGGGTAATCCCGCTTTGCCTCCCCCTCCATCGTATACCACGAAAGATGCTGGCAGCGCAGATTCACACCGAACAGCGCCTGCCAATCGCCCACATTTTTATGCCCCTTAAAGCTGAACTGCCAGCCCGTAACGCCGTACAGCTCCGAAAGCATCCACTTTTTACCGAGCTGCCGCGCCGCGGAGGCAAGCTGCTTCACGATCCAGTAGCAGCGGTTGTGCTCTGTGAGCACGTCAACGCCGGGGTACCCCATATATTCATAATACCGCATCAGCGAACCGTTCGGCACCGTTTGGTTCATCAGGCTGTCCTCATGCAGCACGTGGCCGGTGAGGATCATATTGTGCTGCCTGCACCAATCGTTGATGGGCATGGCGAACCGCTCCAGAAACAGAGCGTTGGCAAGATCGATATAAAAGAGCTTTACCGGCGCGACGATCTCGCCGTTTTTGCGGTAAAACAGCTCCGGCAGAATCGCCCGGCAGGAAAAACCGTACCGCGCCTCAAATTCCTCAAAGATATCGTCTGTATAGCAGGTGGCGCAGGACGTAACGCCGTCCGCTTCTCTGCGGTTATCAAAGCAATGACCTCTGTGGGGCTCATCCGTAAATATGCCCTTGATGCTCCGCCCGAGCCGGTCGCTGCAGCGTTCGGCATACCGGGCATGGGTGAGCGCAATAAACTGTTCCGTCGCCGCCCGGTTCATGGTATCGAGATAGGTGTTTCCGTTGTAGCCGGAGCTGGGTTCATCGGGCACCACGGCAAAACGCAGCGCTTTGAATTCGCCCGGCTCGTTTTTTGCGGCTTGCGCCATTTCTTCCGCCGCCGCCCGAACCGCGCGCACGGCGTCCTCTTTGCAGAAGATCGCCGAAGCGTCCAGCTCCCTGTAAGAATACAGGTTCAGCCCGTCCATCTTCGCGGCATAAAGCGCAAAGGAACCCTCCGCCCAATCCGCAAGTTCCGGGGCGGATTCGTATACGTACAGCGATTTCATTCTGTAACGGGGATCTACGGTGGCCTTGCCGCCCGCGGAGCCGGAGGGCCAGCGGTCCTCATCGTAAAGCCAGGCCTCCATCCCCTTCAGTTCGGCGGCGTCCGCCACTTCGTTGATCAGCGAAAACCACTCGTCGCCCAGATATTCCGTGATCAGCCCCAGCCGGGAGTGCATAAAGAACCCGCCGAGGCCCATCTGCTTCATGATTTCGGTCTGACGGACCAGTTCCTCCCCGCGCAGTTCGCCGTTCCACGACCAGAACGGTTTGCCCCTGTATTCGGGCGTGGGGGACGCAAACAGCTCCGTCATTTTCTTTTTATCCATATTTCTCTGTTCCTTCGGTATTGCGATTGGCTGCAAGTATTTTTCCCGCCCTGCAAGCGCCTTTTCAACAACGGGCGACCAAGCGGGAAAGACCGCTGTTACGGGGCGGATCCTTCTTCCGTTTCGGATTCCGTCTCATGCCCGGAATGGGGATGGTTTTGGATGTACCTTGCCGAGAGCTTTTTATACAGGATCCCGCCGGGGATGCTGAGCAGCGCCGACACGATGAACACGATGGCGGCGACCTTGAAATTGCTCGCACCGAGGTACGCGCCGCAGATCGTGGAGGATACGATGGCGGGGATACGCGCAATGGACGAGATGATCATGAACTCGATCATGCTCATATCCGTCAGCCCCACAAAATAGGTCATGGTATCCTTGGGGGTGCCGGGAACCAGATAAAAGATAAACAACAGCCGGTTGCGCTTCTCACGATCCTGCAAAAAGCGCATGGACTGCATCTTGTTCTCAAGGCGGAACAGCCGCAATATCCGCGTGCCGATCCGCCGCGTCATGATCAGAATAAGAATCGACCCGATAACGTTGCCCAGCAGGCACAGCGCAAAACCGCCGAACCAGCCCCATACCAGCCCGGCGCCGATCTCAATCGGCTCTGTGGGTATGAATTTGAACACCGTCTGCAGCACGCGAAGCGCAACAAAGACGATCACGCCCCACAGGCCGAACCCGTCGATCCACGTTTTGAAGCGCTGCGTATCTTTGATCAGCTCGATCGCGGACTTTCCGAAGTGGAGGTACATATACACGCATACCCCGATCACGGCCAACAGCCCGGCAACGATCAGGATGCGCAGGAGTATCGTTTTTTTCTTCTCATTTATTTTCATTGTATTAATGGGTGATCCGATCCAGAAGTATGCGGAACAGCACGAAAATGCGAAGCGAACGGATCCGGTCGATGAGCGATGCGACCTGCGCGCGCATTGAGGTATCGGCTGAAAATTCTGCGGGCACGGATCCGTCGTCGATCACAAGCGCCTGGGTGAGCGTGCAGCCGCCGTCGCCGAAAAGCTCGCAGCGGACGTACAGAAAATCTTCGGCGCCGTCGATTTTATCGAGATCGAGCACATAGGTCGTTTCGCCGTTATTCGGGTCAACGGCGGTACCGGCGATCACCTTTCCGTTGGCGATCCACTGAAGGCTCGTGCAGTCCGTTACCCGAACGGTGATCCGGTGGCCGTCCACCGACACCTCTTTGAACATCGGATACGGCGCGTCGCTGTAGCGCACGTCAAAATCTTCCGCCGGGCCGATCAGTTCGTTTCCGCCCAATTCTCTGGTCACACAGAAGAACGCGCCGGTTTGCATCGTCTTTTTGATCTGTTCAACCGTATTCTCCGGCATCATAAAAACAGAGTAAGAAGAATCGATGTGCTCGTAATAATGCGCGTCGTTATTCGAGAAGCCGATCACGCGTTTCCCGTACGGCAGGCATTGCATCAAAACGTTATCCCAAAGGATACGGTCGTACGGCGTTACGTGATTTCTTTCGTTAAACACCTCCATGCCGAGGCAGGAATCGTATTTCAGAAGGATATCGGAAAAATACTTTACGTTTTTCGGATCGGAAACGATACCGATATCCCTGCCGGAATTCAGCCAATCGCCCGGATGGTTGATAAAAGACAATGCGCCGGCGTTATCGGCAAGACGCACCGCCCCCTCGTGATCGTCCTCATAGCCGAGATAGTTATCTCCCACGTGCGGAGGAAGGAACATACCGTTTACGTGGCATTTTGAAAGGGTAAGCGCGTTGAGCTCGTTGCCGCCGATCACGCAGGTCATTTTACTGCCGCGCGGCCGGCCGTCTACAGGATATGCGCCGGTGGTAACGCCCTCATATTCCTCCTGCGTCAGACGCGTCGTTTTCCGCCCTGCCAGATACTGATAAAGGTACAGCGGCAGATGCGTGGGTTCTTCGTTCCATGCTTTACCCGTCACGCCGTGGTCGGTCATGGCAAGAAAATCAAAGCCCTGCCGGTAATGCTCAAGGATCATTTCATTAAAATCCATTTCGGCGTCGCTTACGGTAGAATGGGTATGCAGATTCCCTTTGTACGCGCCCCATGCGTTTTCGCCGTCCCATACCACGTCTTCATACGGCGAAACGATACGGTAATCGCCGGCGGCGCATACGGGAACCGAGAACATGGAGAGCAGCAGCAACGCGCAAAGCAGTATACTGAGGATTTTTTTCATATTTGAGCACCCTTTCTTTTTACCATTTAATAGTATTATAACACTGAAGTATGAAAAAATCTACACATATGTACGTTTTTCAACAAAAGATATCGTCTTTTCCGAAAAAAACCTTTTACGAAATATCCATATCGATCCGGTGAAGGATATATGCGTAAAAACGAACAAGCTGATCGGAATTCGATTGAAAACGTCTATATAATGAACGAGCGCCCCTGAACCGAAAAGGTTCGGAGGCGCTCTGTTTATATGCGGATTTCCGTTCTGGTTCTCTTAACTGACGATCCTTCGCCGTATTCCCTGATAATGATACGATCGGATCACTTAAGCCATTCGTCGGCTTTCGCGGCGGAAATGCTTTTTATGTCTTCTTTTTTATAGGGGGAGGCTTCGCCGCCGTTGACGTAGAGGAAATAGTATCCCTTGGGGGTCTGATAGAGCGTTTCCTCATATCCCTCAGGATCGCCGAAGGAGCCGAAGGTGCGCTTTTCGATCAGCGCAGCGGTTTCGGTATCGTATTCTCTCTTGCATATGATCTTTTTCATAATAGCACCATCCTTTCTGTTTGTTTTTTTTATTCTATCACAACAGAGGGTGCAATATCAATATGCAGAAAGCCAAAACCAAAGGCACTTTACTTTTTGATTTTGGGAAAAATGTACGCACGGTTCTTTGCCTGCGCTGCGCGGCTTCGGCAGGTTCCCTCTTTTGATACGCCGCTCTTCACTGATTGTAAGCGGACCGCTCAGCTTCACCCGAACAAATGTGAGAAGAAATACAGGATCGAATGGAAGAAGCCGACGATTCTCCCGAAGAAGCTTCCGGAATGATCCTTACCGCAATATTTGCAGAGGTCGTCGCTGCCTGCAGGCGAGGGATCGGGCTGATCTGCCTGCGCGGGCGTAAGCTTCGGGACGGCAACCGTCTTGCGGCTGAGTTCATTTCCGCAGAAGGCGCAGTAAACAACAAGCTGTAAGCTGCCTTCTCTTTCAGCGGTGGGTTCCACGTAGTTTTCAACCACGGCTTCACGGGGCGTATGTTCAAGCTTATCGAGCGTTTTCGCCTCACGCCGGAGTTCTTCGCCGCAGGTCTCGCAGTAGATGACTTCGTCATAGCCACCGTTGGCGGCGCAGGTCGCACCCACAGTGTTTTCGGCAACGGGCGCGCCCTCGGTGTGACCGAGCGCGGGAATCTCAACGCCGTACCTGGTGGGATGGTAATTACAGTATCTGCACTTGTATTCAATGTCGGCGGTGCCGGGCTCCGAACAGGTGGCGGTCACGTTCGTGCGATTGATTTCATAAAAGTCATGCTCGTTGTGTCCGTATACGACTACATAGCAATGATAACGGGGCGCGACAAAGGAATACAGACCGTCTCCGAGATCTGTTACGTAGCAATCCTCCGGGGTGGCGGACTCGCCTCCGTAAGGATGTCTGAATTCAACGTACAGGCCCTCAACGACGGCGCAGCCCTGCTCCTGTTCCACTTTCACAATAACCGTGGTTCCGGGCAGAGCGACATCCAGACCTTCGCTCTTCACGTTGAGGAAGTTCACATGCGCGGAAACGCCCTGAGACGCTTTTGACAGGATGGAAACCCTCTGAAGAGGCTCTCTGGAGGCTTCCTTCCCGCATACGGTACAGTACCGCACCGCTTCCGCCATATAAACGTCCTGACTGTATGATCCGGTGTTTTTATAATGCTCTATGCCGCCGGGCGTATGCTTGTAAACCGGACAAATCTGAACGGGATATTCCGGCATGGCAAAGCAAAAATACCCGTTTTCGTATGCGCACGCAATTTCATCCTGCGGATCCGTTTCGTTGAGCGCAATCACGCGGACGCTGTCCTTCACCGCGCACTTGAGGTCGCTGCTCATCTTAAAATACACGAGCTGTCCGGGGATCGCGTACTGCGACGCGGGGAAGGGTCTTTGACGCGCCGTGTCCGTTTCCGCAAATTGATAAAAATCGAGCGTGATCGTCCCATCGGCTTCGGCCGGCTGAATGCTGTAGGCGGTAGCGTCTCCCCACCATTCACTCGTCTCTCCGCAATACACGCAGCGCCTTGTTCTATATCCGGTTGCCGTCTGACCGTCCACGACCGTGTAAGGATAGTTCGGATCGTCGTCCACAAACGAATAGCTGGCGGGCGACTCAAAATCGCCGCCCGTGTGCGTGATGCTGTACCCGTAAAGGGTCAGACTTACGTCGGCATCGGGCATTTCGAACTCCGCATAATAGCCGTCGGACGTTCTGGTGAGCGTGTAATTGCTTCCGTCGGCTGCCCTTAATAAACGGTGCTCGATGAAAGATGCGCAGGGAAAGTTTTTCTTAATCGTGATGGTCACCTGCTGACCGGCGGGAATATCGGTCGTGCCCGGCGTGCAGGTAACATTGTACCAGGGATCCACCCAAACGTTGGAAAGGTTGATGTCGTGACCTTCCGTTGTGTCCGCTGCCCCCGCCGTGAGCGTCAGTCCGCCAAACACGGACAGCGCCATAAGCAGCGAGAACAGGATAACGATGGATTTTTTCAATGATTTGTTCATGCTTTGATCTCCTATCGATTTGTTGTTCTGCATTATATCATATCCTTTTTTATTTGTCACGTATTTTTTCAAAAAAAAACCGCTCGTTTCCTCTCATAATCGGGCAAAACGGGATTTTTCACCCCTCTCGCACCACCGTAATTTCTGTTTCGTTCCGCCATCATTGCGGCTATAATTTCTTTACTCTTTTCAGGCAAACGAGTCAAAATCGCGTTGCGCTCGTCGTCCGGCGCGTTCAGGCTCCGGTGATGCGCCTCCACCACGCATTCGCCGACGTATCAATTGCCGATCCGTATGCAGATCTCAGCAACTTCGGAGACCTCCATGCCGAGCATCTCGCAGCCCCGCAGGATGAGCGCGCGGTCGCACTTGGCGGCGAACTTTTTATCTTTGAACTTTTTCAATTGTCAGCATAAATCAAAGCCTCCATACAGGAGGCAAAGGCCTTCGCCTTTTCAAAGCTCCGTGAAAATACGGCGGTGATCTCGTGCCCGCCCCTTGTAATGCTTCGCGCCGTGTTTTTCGCTATGCTGCCGCAGCCTATGTACGCCCAACGGAATTTGTTCATGATTCTCACCCTTTCAGATGATCGCCTGTGTTAAAAATACTTTTCGCAGTATTCAAACAGCTTCGCGGTGTATTTTTTGCCACCGGTGTGATCTTATTCAGCTTGAGACCGTGGCCGGAAACGGGATAGAAGACGTAATCATATTACAATTAAATATTATACAATACCTCCGTGGTCGCGTCCGGTTTTTTCATATCCGGACCGGGCTTGGCGAAAATCTTGTTGAAGAGAACGCCGAAACGCTTTCTTCGCGGCCATCGTCGCGGCGTACGCAAGATGCAAAGAAGAAGCCGGAAAAAAATATGATCCTCATAAGCGCAGCAAAGTACAATGAATCGGTCTTCTCTTGTGATAGAATGAACACAAGATGAATATGTCTGTACGTCATGCGGTTTCCGGTCTGACAAAAAAATTAAGGGCTGTCCCCGGTGCGGCGCCGTCATAAAAGGCGTAAGATCCGATACGGCATGGTTTGATGAGACGGATGAACATGAGCTGCTTTTTGAAGACTGATTTATACGGGAGGATTAAACGAAATGACTATCGTTGAAGCAAAACGTATTTGCAGAGAGTATTATGAAAAAACAAATCCTTCTGAAGAGGATGCTTTTCTTCTTACGGAAGCCCTGGGGTATCTCATAGAAGAGACCAAGTCTCCCGATTACATGGTTGACCTCGGCAGCTTCTATTATGAATCCCGGCAGTTCGATCTGGCGCTGAAATATTACGAGATGGCAGCCGAGCATAACAATCTTTACGCGATCTCCAATCTCGGGTACATCTGGTATTACGGGCGAACCGGTGAAAAGAACTACGAAAAAGCCTTCCGCTATTTCGACAGGGCCCGCCGGATGGGCGATATCATTTCCGCGTACAAAGTCGCTGATATGTATAAGAACGGCTATTACGTGGAGAAGAATTATGAAAAGTACAAAGAGATCATCGAAGAGCTGTACCCGAAGATCAAGAACACCCGTCGGCTGAACGACCCGCTGCCCGAGATATTCTCCCGGCTGGCAGGGATCCGTACCAAGGAAGGAAAACCAAAGGCAGCGCTGCATCTTTATGAAAAGGCTATGTCCTTCCTTGCGCAGCGGCTCCGGTGGCATTCCTTCTTCGGCGACCTGAACATCATGAAGCGGATGGTGGAAGACGTTTACAAACTGCAGCCGTTCGATCCCGAAAACATGTGGCTGTACGACCTCTTCTATCTGCTGGCATCACCGCATAAGATCCGGTTCTGCTTTGAAGATACAACGCATGAGGTGGAATCGGTCGAAGAAGACTGCGCCATCGTTATCCGCTTTGACGACAAGTGGTTCCGCACCGTCGACGATCTTTTCCGCAAGACGGAACTCGATGGCGAATTGCTGACAACACGCTATGAAGAACTGTATGATTTTGAGGTGGAATAATGGATCTTATAAAAAGCAAGGATACCCGCTATGAGGAATATGAAAACCTGCTTCTGGAACGGGATCAGATCACAAAAGAAGCAGGACAGATCTGGACTGTATATCTTCAGAGGTTCGGCAAGCTGATTGCCGACAATTATGAAGAGAAGCTGGAGTGTATCAAGTGCAAAAAGACGATCGCATATTATCAGAATGCACTTAACCACGGCGGTGATGTAGACCCTTCAGATCTGGAAAAATATCTGGCACGGGAAATGGAAGAATACAACGCCAATCTTCGCAAAATGTTGAAGGACAACGAGAACGCCGGTAAAGCCGGGATGTCGACGCCTTATGAAGTCCGGCGGGCAAAAACGCTGTACCGTCGTCTGGCAAAACTTGTCCACCCGGATATCAACCCGGCAACAGATCGCTCCGAGGTTCTGCAGGAGCTTTGGCAGCGCATCCTGACAGCTTATCACCATAACGACGTAAAGGAACTCGCCGAACTGGAGGTGCTTGTCCGCAAGGCGCTGAAGGAAATGGGCGCCGGCGATATTAAGGTCGATATTCCCGATATCGAAGAGAAAATCGACGCCCTCAAAGCTGAGATCGACGAGATCAGAAATACGGAGCCGTATTCGCTCCGAACTCTCGTTGAGGATGAAGAAGCCTCGGCAAAGAAAAAGGCCGAACTGGAAGAAGAGCTGGCTTCCTATCAGAAATATCACCACGAACTCAACGACGTTATTATGCGGATGCTTGCGAGCGGAGGGTTGAAAATCTATGTCCAATGAACTTGCAGAACAGAAAAACGGCGAGCTCGTATCGACGCTCAGCCAGCAGGGACTGGGCGAAATGCTCAAGCCCCTCATTCGGGAGATCCATCTGTTTGATTCCTTTGTCGCCGGAACAACACATCTGAAGGACGCGTCTGTGCTTGAAGAGATCAAAGAGGGAGACAAGCTCACGCTGATGCGGGAAGAAAACAAATTCGACCGGAACGCCATTATGCTGATTACGGAAAACAAAAAGAAGCTCGGGTATGTGCCTGAAAAAGACAACATTGTTTTCGCAAGGCTAATGGACGCAGGAAAACTGCTCGGAGCAAAGATCCAGAAGATCCGGCGAAAGGGATCCTTCACGCAGATCAGCATCGGTATCTATCTGGTGGATTTCTGATAAAACAGAATTGCATAGATAATAATACAACAGCGGCGGGTAAAAACCACGTTAATCATTATCTATTATTTGTTCACTATTATCTCTTATCTTAGCCGCGTCAGCGGCGCTGTTGGGAAAAAACGATTATATGGATACAAAATGCACCCCGGAAAAACAGGTGGGGTGCATTTCGTTTTCGGTGGGGTGCAAATGACCTCAGGTGGGGTGCAATAGACAAAAAGCATTACACCGCCCCAAAGGGTACTTTTAGGGAGTCATAGTCTAAACAGACACCCAAAGAGCAATGTGTTTTCATACAACAAGTTGAATTAGAGCGCGATTGTTCTCATTTCTTATAAAATATTGAAGTTCTGCTTGGTGGCGCATCCATCCATAACCCACAGACATAACCCGGATTGGACGATAATACTTCGTTTAACTCCTTAATTGAATCAACATTTTTACTTTCGCCTCCCCAAGTTGAGCCATCTTTATAGATAAGATGTCCCTCAAGTTCATAATCCGTAGAATCATAAAGCAGATTAACGACAACCCTGACTTCTCCATCGCATTTCCAGGTACCTTTCAGGTTTTTTATATCAAGGTCAGTACAACTGAATAACACAGTTCCGTCAGATTTAAACTCGTAAGTCATGCTCCCAGCTTGGTACTCGGCAACCCATTTTCCTACAAAGAAGGACTTTTTTGAACCGCAAGCTGAAAAGGGAATAATAATAACCAAAATAAGTATTGAGCTAAGTATTCTTTTCATTTTTTCATTCCTCTCTATAATTCTTTCCTATTGCTGCACTGATTACAAAAAAAGGCTCCACATCTCCTTTCGCGCAAAATAAGCATCCACCCGCCGAGCGGGTGGTTTTTCACATGCGGGCATAGCCCTCTG
>CAMOVW010000079.1 GCA_946627725.1 uncultured Clostridia bacterium | reverse complement strand
GCGTCAGAACCTTGTTATTCGCTTCGCTCATTATAATGCCGGCCGCAGGCCCCTTAACTATTCACTCTTCACTCTTACTTCTTCACTATTATAATTTGGCGCGCAAGTGCGCGCTAAATTATAATTTATCGCACCCGATCCTCTTATTGACATTTTCCCTGAATTCCAATAGAATAAAACCATAAACATTCGGGGGGTTGAACGTATGGATCAATATGACGTTGTGATCGTCGGCGCGGGGTCGTCCGGCGCGTATCTGGCAAAGCGGCTGGCGCAGCGCGGGCACCGTGTGCTGGTGATCGAAAAGCTGCCCAAAACCAAGGTGGGCACAAAATACGATATCTTTCACATCGAGCAGCGGGAGTTTGCGCGGCTGGGCATTCCCCGCCCTGTGAAAGGGGACGCCGCATGGGCGTTTGAATTTGAAAAGAACTATAACGCCGATCCGCTCACGCTGTATCCCAAATGCCAGCTCAACCACGTTGTGGGGCTGCATATGCACGAATACACGCTGCTGCTGAATGCGGAAGCCGAGGCCGCCGGGGCGAAGATCCTGTATTCCTGCGCTTTTGAAGATTTTATGTATAACGAAGCGGGAAAAATCTGCGGCGTTGTTTCCCGTTACCGCGGGCGTGAAAAGAAGATCGGCGCGCGCCTTGTGGCGGATTGCTCCGGTATGGCGGCGGTCGGCCGTACCCGTCTGCCGAAGGATTACGGTATCGAGACCGCGCCCCTTACGGACGAGGATATGTTCTACGTGATCCTGCGCTACGTCACCCTTTTGGATCCGAAGGACTATCTGGATGGCTCCACCTTCTGGGCCTATTACAAGAGCTGGATCGCCCCCTGCGCGGATCCCCACGGCGCTATCATCGGCCTTGGGGCGTGCCATTCCTTCGATTATGCCGAAAGCGTTTTTGCGGAGATGGAAAAAACCGTGCCGCTGCCGCCCTATCGGCTTGAAAAAATCGAAAAAGGCCGCACGCCCTATACCCGCAGCCCCTATTCCATGGTGGCGGACGGCTTCTTTGTGTCCGGCGACGCGGGCAATCTTACCAAATCCGTAAACGGCGAGGGCGTTACTTCCTCCATGGTGCAGATGCAGCTTGCCGTAAACACGCTGGACCGCGCCCTGAAGCTGAACAAGGTGACCCGGGATTATATGTGGGAGATCAACCGCAAATATAACGCCTCGCAGGGCGCCGAATTTGCCATGCTGCGGGCTCTGCTGGTGGGCGTGGTGAACGCCGCCGGGTTCGATGAGTTCCAATACGCCTTTGAAAGCGGCATCATCAGCGACGAGCTCTTAAACGCCATGAACGGCGCGCCCATCCCGGCGAAAACGATCGTTGCCGCGTTAAAGGGCTTTGTATGCGGCGTCGCATCCAAACGGCTGCGGATCTCAACCCTGAAAGCCGCCGGGGCCGCGCTGAAAAACGCGGTTGAGATCTCTTCTCACTATAAGCGCTTCCCCGCATCACCCGCCGGATTTGACGCATGGGCAGAGAAAGCGGATGAAATTTACAACAGAATCGGAAAGATTAGATAAAAAGGTGGACCGATATGTTTGATTTTGAGCAAAGCATTGCAGAAAACGCCGCGGGCAAAGTGCTGATCTGCGCCCACAGGGGCGTGAGCGGCGGCAATATCCCCTGCAATACCGCCGCGGCCTTTTCCGCCGCGCTGGCGCAGGGGGCGGACATGATCGAGCTGGACGTTACCAAAACGCTGGACGGGGAATATTTTGTGTTTCACCCCGGCAAGGAGCATGCCCATCTCGGTTCCCGCAGGCTGCTCTCCGCCATGACGGCAAAAAGCGCCGCCCGGCTGCGTTACGTGAATCAGGATAACGATAAAACCCAGTTCGGGCTGGATCGCCTTTGCGACGTGCTCGATCAGCTGCGGGGCAAATGCTATATCAACGTTGATAAGTTCTGGACGGATATCCCGGGCATCAGCCGCGAGATCCGCCGGGCGGGGGTGGAAAAGCAGGTGGTGGTGAAAACCGCCCTCAAAGAACAGTATCTGCGCCCGCTGAAGGAGTGCGCCGCCGATTTTATGTTCATGCCCATTGTGCGGGATGAAGATACCGTAACCGATCTGCTGGTGCGGCAGGGTATCAACTGCATCGGCGCAGAGGTGCTTTTTGAAAAGGAAGACGCCCCCGTCGCTTCTCCCGCGTATATCGAGGCCATGCACAAAAAGGGCATGCTGCTGTTTGTAAACGCCATCGTGTACAATTACAAAGCCGTGCTCAGCGCCGGGCATAACGACGATATCTCCGTTTCCGGTTCGCCGGAGCAGGGCTGGGGCTGGCTGCTGCGGCAGGGGTTCGATATCATACAAACGGATTGGTGCGGTATGCTCAAAGCCTATATGCGCGGCGCTTATTCCGCCTGAGAAACCAGTTGGGCGAATTCGCCGGGGGTAACGAGAAGCACGTCGTCGTTCAGCGCGTTTACCAGCCGCTGCGCCGCCGCCATGGTGTCGCCGCCTTCAATAAAGCCGCCGTTTTTATCCAAACCGGACCAGGCGTGTACCGCCACCAGCGAATAGGAATCCAGATCTGCGGGATCGTCCGAAGCGGCGTTGATGCTTGCGGCGATCTCTTCGGGGCTGCTGCCTTCCCGATTGTTCCACAGGCGGTATCTTGCCGCTATGATCGGCTTTCCGTCCACTTTGCGCACCGCGCCGTGATCTCCGGCGTAATTGCCGTAATCAAAGTAGAACAGCGCGCTTATGTTCTGCTGCGAGAGGATCGTATCCAGCGCCGGGCTGCGGAATCCGCCGTCGTCCAGTACAACGGCAACCGTTGTATCCGTATTCTTCATATGCGCATCCAGCTGCGCCGCCATTTGTGCGAGCGCGGCTTTGTTTTTCCATTTGGAGGGGAAGGTATATCCCAGCCCACTGATCTGCGTTACAAATTCATCGTTCGGCGTCATATTGTCGAACAGGTACTGCGTCATCGGCGCGGCCACGGTATCGATGACGGCGGATATGCCCCACCCCATCGGGAAGCTGCCCCGCACAGGGGAGCCGAAATACGGCGCGTTCGCAAACGACGAGGTCATCCACTGCATATTATCGCCGTCCGTCATCACAAGGCAAACGGTGTGCCGGGGCGCGTCCGGCGTTTGCGCCGCTTCTGTTTTTTGTTTGAATTCCACCCCCGCAAAACCGCTGAGCACGGAATAGTTGCAGCCGTGGTCCGCAGGGATCATGCAGGCGTTGATTCCCGAAAAAGATTCTACCGTGTCATGCTCGCCCAGAATATTGTTCCAGCCGAAGATCACGGCGTTGTCGTCAAGAAAATCGAAGGTTTTTGTATGGGCTTTTGCGTTGTCGGTATCTGAAAAACCGAAGTAGACGCCCTCCATCACCGCCAGGTCCACCAGCTTCGGCGCCATATCCACCGGCTGCTCCACCGCGATCTGCCGGTGCAGCTTATCGAAGTATTCGCTCCCGCGCAGGGCTTTGTCGTCCCAGCCCCGCACGTCCGCCAGCATGGCGAGGTCCGCTGCATCCGCTTTCGCCTGCATGCTTTCCGGTATGATCACCGCCTGCAGCGCCCCGGCAACCGAAACCGCGGCAGTCGCCCCGGCGTCGTCGCAAAGCACATAGCCCTGTGCAAGAGGCCCGTATTCCGCAAGCAGCGCGGCGGTATCCCACGGGCTGCCGTCCGGCCGGGCGTCTTTGATATCGGCGTTCATATACGGCAGATATTTTTCATATGCCCCGTCTTTGATCAGGATCTGCGTTTCGCTGACGTTTGCCAGAACCCCCTGCAGGCTGGCAAGGGTAAGGGCGTCTTCAGGCGCGGGGTAATCCGTAAGCAGCAGCGTTTTCGCCCGCACCTTTGCCTCCGGCAGCAAAACGGGGGTCGCTTCTTTTTTGCCGCAGCCGAACAGCGCCGTCAGTACGGCGGCGGTCAGCAGCAGTGAAAGTATGAGCCTTCCTGTACGTTTCAATACGGTTCTCTCCCTTACGGTAAGAATGTGTTCCGTTATTTCTTCTTTACAAGGCTGCGCATGATGAACCACAGGATCGCAAGCACCTGCAGTATGGCGGCGATCACAAACAGCAGGTTCATTTCTCGCATGGGAAAGGTGAGCTTCAGGCTCACCGCCACGCCCCATATGATGCCTGAAACGGCGATGCACTGAACCGCCCGTGAAAACCACATCCGCCCGAATACCGTAAGCACGATGAACATAGCGGGGATCGCGTAAATGAACGCCAGCCACGTGCGGGGGATCTCCCACGGCAGCAGCGCCAGCACAAAATAGACAACCGCGGCGGTCAGCCATGCCAGCAGCGCCGAAAGCAGCGGTATCATGCGGCGTTTCGTCTTTTTACGTTTGTCAGAGTTGTCTTTCGGCGCGGGGGCGGAACGGCCCATCAGCGCGTCCACGCTGCAGCCGAACAGATCTGCCATCTGCGCCAGCACAAGGGCGTCCGGTATGCCGTCGCCCCGCTCCCATTTGGAAACGGATTTATCCGAATAGCCCAGCTTTTCTCCCAGCGCCCCCTGGGTGAGCCCGGCCTGTTTTCTGTATGCCGCAATGTTCTGCGCCAGCCCGGCCCTGATGTTTTCTTCTTCCATTATATATGCATCTCTTTTATCGCATTGTTGTATTTTCTATTATAACGGTTTCCGGAATCAAATGCAAGGGTGAAGCGGCGTTTACGGTCAAATTGCAGCGAAGGGTAAGGTTGAACGGTAAAATGGGGCGAGGTAAATCGGAAAATGAACCCATTGTGTGATATTTGATTGACACATGGAACCTGATTGGTTATAATAATGGTGAAGGAGGTGCTGAATATGGCACAGGCAACGTTCAGCGTCCGTATGGACGAAACACTGAAAAACCAGTTCGATACACTTTGTCAGGATTTTGGTATGAATATGACCACGGCGATCAACGTGTTCGCGCGGGCGGTGGTTCGCGAGCGCCGTATCCCGTTTGAGATCGCGTCTTCGGATTCGCTTGTAACCAGAACAGGCGCAATGAAGGCGTTTCAGAAACTGCGCATGCAGGCGCAGGCGAACGGTGTGGCTGATCTGACGCTTGACGAGATCAACGCGGAGATCGCTGATGCTCGCAGGGAGGGAACACAATGACCTGCTGTGCGGTGATCGATACCAACGTTCTTGTTTCCGCTTTGCTCTCAAGCAAAGACGACGCCGCCACGGTTCAGGTGGTCGGCAGAATGCTTGGCGGTGAGATCATTCCAATCTACAGTAACGAGATAAAAGCGGAATACCGCGACGTGCTCAACCGCAAAAAGTTCGGGTTTTCGCCTGATATCGTAGAGTATTTGCTCACCGCCGTGGAACAGTATGGCATCCTTGTGGATCCGGCGCCTTCAGGCGTAATACTTCCGGATATGAAGGATCTTCCTTTTTATGAGGTCGTATTGGAGAAAAGGAGCGACAATGAAAATGCTTATCTTGTTACGGGGAATATCAAGCATTTTCCGGTAAAACCGTTCGTGGTTACGCCGAAAGAACTGTTGGAAATTCTGGATCGGTCAAAGTAATGATTGTCCCGGCTGTTTCCAAAACCAATCGGGAAGGCGCAAACCTTACCATCGGCACTTGAAAACGCATCGCCGCGCTTGGCGGCAATCTGATGATCACAATTCAAAAAGAATAAGTGTTTTTTTCTTTTCCCTCCTTTGCGGAGGGATATTTTTTTTTTGCTTGTTCCGCGCGCTCGCATCGCAGTTTTTGTCTATAGAAAGAATAAACATTCTGAAAACACTTGCAAAAAACTGGATATTGTGGTATCGTTAATTTGCCACATAAAAATCAAATATATAATTCAAAAACTTTGGTGAATTATAACATTATACAGAAAGCAACTTTATAAAAAAGTGCTTTCTCCATTCTGTATTTTGTTATAATTCAGAAGTTTGATTTTTGTGTGGCAACAAAAACGGGGAAAGGCATTTTTTATGCGTCTTCGTTTTTGGAGGCGCATTTTTTGTTTTTAAAGCGAAAGGGGGTGAAACTATGGCAAAGGTACAACAAATGCAAGGGGTACCAGCGTATCTAATGACATTAAAAAGTGATGGTAATCGCAGACATCCTTCACGTTGTATCTATGTTACAGGAAAACGAGGGGCATATTATTGTACCTGTCCACAGAGATTTAATTATAATCAGAAATGTACCTCTTCATCAAAATGTGATTGCTATGAAGAAAAATGAGGTAAACCTCATTTGATTCATTAGTTGGTCGTAAGTAAAGGAGAAAAACAATGAAAAAATGCTTATGTGTTTTGTTAACTGTATTGCTTTTGGCAAGTCTACTTCCCACACTTGCCCTTGCCGAAGACACGCCGGAGATTCCCGAAGGCTACACCCCCATTTACACGAAGGACGATCTTGACAATATTCGTTTGGATTTATCCGGAAAGTACATTCTGATGAACGATATTGTTTTTACTGAAGAGGATTACGCGCCGGGCGGGGATTTTTATAATTCCGGTAAAGGGTGGGTTCCTATAGGAAATGATCGAAATCATTTTTGTGGCACCTTTGATGGGAATGAACATGTGATTTACAACCTCCGCATAAATGATTCTGGTAATCCAAACCAAGGTTTATTTGGTTACATAGGTGAGAGCGATGCTTCGTCATTCATTTCTAATCTTGTTCTATCCAATGTGATGATTATCGGTTCTTATGGTGTCGGAGGAATAGCGGGATATAGTTATGGGTACTGTAGAATCACAAATTGTGATGTATATGGAAAGATAGGTGGATCATCTGAGGTTGGGGGTATTATTGGTTTTAGTGTTGGTGATATTTTGCGGTGCAATAATTTTGCTCAAGTCACAGGCCAAAGAACAGTTGGTGGAATCGCAGGTGTTTGTACGATGACTGGTAATGTGACAAGTAGAGCAATCCAGGAATGCGTTAATTATGGATATGTTCACTCTTCAGAGGGAATTGCGGCAGGAATTGCTGGGGGTGTTGTTAGCCAAATGACACAATTCAGTATCATTAAAAACTGTTATAATTGTGGAACAATAATTAGTGATATAGCAGAAAATTCTTTTGGTATCTGCAATGCATATGACAAAAGAGGAATTAGTAACAACTATTCAATTGGGACTTCCTATAATGGTGCTTATGGTCATATGTCTTATTTTCTCGATGAGAGTGTTGATGAAAGTCAGAGGCAAAAAGAGGGCTGTCGCAGTATCGACCAAATGAAGAAACAATCAAATTATGAAGACTGGGATTTTTATACGATTTGGACGATTGATAAAAACGCGGAATACCCATTCCCCACGTTAAGAGAGAATCCCAGACCCGTTGAACCGAAGCTGCCCTGCAACCACGAAAATACCGAACTCCAAAATGCCGCAAACGCCACCTGCACCGAAGCTGGCTACACCGGCGACGTCGTCTGCCTTGACTGCGGCGAAACGGTGGAAGCGGGCGAAACGATCGACGCCCTCGGGCACGATTACGTTGACCATCCGGCGCAGGCTCCGACCTGCATCTCCGTCGGCTGGGAAGCGTATCAGACTTGCACCCGCTGCGATTATACAAACTATGCAGAAAAGAGCGTTGATCCCGAAAATCACGTAAACACCCAAAACGTGCCCGAAACCGCTTCCACCTGTATTGCGCGCGGCTACACGGCCGGCGTTTACTGCAACGATTGTAAGCAGTATATTTCCGGCCATGCCGAAAAGACGCTTGCGGAACACGTTTGGAATAACGGCGAAGTGCTGCGGGCAGCCACTTGCAACCAAAAGGGTTTGGTGAAATACACCTGCACGGCGGACGGCTGCGGTGAAACAAAAACGGAAGAAACGGCAACCGCGCCGAATAATCACAATTATGTTTCCGCGGTAGTGGCTCCCACCTGTACGGCGCAGGGGTATACCGCTTATACCTGCACCCGCTGCGGTGATAATTACAAAGACAATTACAAAGCTGCGCTGGGACACGCGGATAACAACGGTGACGGTTACTGTGATAACGGCTGCGGTACCCAATTGACGCCGACAAATCCCGGGCGCCCTTCGTCTTCCGATAAAACATGCGCATATTGCGGGAAGGTCCATCCCAACAACATTATCGGTATGATCACGTCCTTCTTCCACAGTATTGCGTATATTTTCGCGCGGATATTCGGTACAAGATAATAACAAAGTCTAAAGATTTGAGCGGTCAGAGTTGCCCGCTCTGTTCGTATCACAGCGGCAGGTATTTCACGCTTGCCTTGCTGCTTCAACAGTGGTTTTCCTTGTTCTCATGCGGATTCTACTCTGGGTAGAGTCCGTTTTTTGTTCGGTAGAATCGCGGTTTGCGATCTGTAGACCGGCGTTCCGCAGGGGTAGGGTGACAAAAATCGGCCCGGTGTGGTAGCATGGAGCCATAGCCGGGGACGGGCGCGGGGAAGCGCACAGATCTCCCGGCTGCACATGAAAAGGAGGAATTTGTATGACGCGCATCAAGTTGGACGACAGAACATTGCCTGCCTATTCCCGCGGGGAAGAGATCTTCAATATGGCGAGCCACATCGTGGGCGGCGGCTTCGGCGCAGCGGCACTGGTAACGTGTGTTGCGGTCAGCGTCATCCGCAAAAACTACTGGGGGCTGGCAGGCGCCGTGATCTACTGCCTGATGATGATTTTTTTGTACACCATGAGCAGCGTTTACCACGGCCTGTATCCCGGCAGGGCGAAAAAGGTGCTGCAGGTGCTGGATCACTGCACCATCTATGCGCTGATACTGGGCACCTACGCCCCGATTCTGCTTACCGGCCTGCGGGCGTACGATCCGGTGCGCAGCCTTTTGCTGTTTTGCGTTATATTTGTAGGCGCCGCGGTGGGGGTGGTGTTCACCGCCATCGATTTCAAAACCTATAAATGGATCGCCTACGGCGGCTATTTCGTTGTGGGCTGGACCGCCCTTCTTGCGGCGGGCTGGCTTGTGAAAGCCTTTGGCTGGCCGCTGTTCCTCTGGCTGCTGGCGGGCGGCGTGATGTATACCTCGGGCATGGTCTTTTATGCCGTTGGCAGATCAAAAGCCTATTTCCACAGTATCTTCCATCTGTTTATCCTTGCCGGTACCGCACTGCAGTTTGTGGGTATTTTCAAATATTGCGTGCTTACCGTTTATTGACACGTTCCCCCGTCGGTGATAGAATGAGATTTGATTTCTGTCTCGGATGGGGGTCTTTTTATTGACGGTTCTCAATGTATCTCTGCTTTTGTTTTCGCTGGCGATGAATTTGGTTTCCTGCGCGGTGATTCGCAACGATTTCTGCAAAAAGCGGGTGAAAAACAACGCGGATCTGTATCTGTTCAACGCGGTTTCCGCGCTGGTTTCGCTGGTCTGCTTTCTGGTGCTGGGCGCGGTACAGAAAACGCTTATGCTTCCTACGCTCTATACCTTCGGTATGGGCGCTGTTTTCGGCGCCGCCACCGCCTTTTGCGCGGTGCTCTCTATGAAAGCGCTGGAAAGCGGCCCGCTTTCGTATACCAACGTGATCGTGTTCTGCTCCATGGTGATCCCCTCGCTCTCGGGGCTGGTCATGTACGGCGAGCCGGTCAGCATCAGCCAATACGTGGGGATCGGCCTTATGCTGCTCTCGTTCGTTTTCGCCGTGGACCGCGATCGGGGCAATACCGGCGCGTCGATGCGCTGGCTGCTGCTGTGCCTCGGTGCGTTTATCTGCAACGGTGCGGTGGGCGTGCTGCAAAAGGTGCATCAGAATTCCCCCGACCGGGCGTACAGCGTGCCGTTTCTGTCCGTCGCCTTCGCGGTATATGCCGTGATCTCGGCGGCGTTGTTCCTCTGGTACAGGCAAAAAAAAGAGCAGCCCCTTACCGTGTGGGCTGCGGGAAAGCGGCGTACCTTTTCCGTCTATGCGCTGATCACCGGCTTCGGCGTTGCGGTGTGTAACGCGGTAAACCTGTATCTCGCCGGGGCCATGCCCGCGGTGATCTTCTTCCCGGTGTTCAACGGCGCCGCCATGCTGCTCACCAGCGTGATCGGTCTGGTGTTTTTCAAAGAAAAGCTCTCCAAAAAACAATGGATCGGCCTCATCCTCGGCAGTGCCGCGATTCTGCTGTTGTGTAATATTTTAAGATAGAATTCTTCGTTTTGTTTATAAAAAATTCATACATTTTCCTTATAAATTATACAAAAACTATGTATCATATTATTTTGGAATTTAATATAAAGCTCTAAGGAGGATGTTATGAAGTCTGCGCATTTCACCAAAAAAGCCCTTTCTTTGTTTCTTTCCCTTCTCATGGTCCTTACTCTGCTGCCTGTTATGGGGTTTGTTTTCACACCCAGGGCACAGGCTTACGGAACCTACACTAAGAACTACACAACCGAGTATTACTACGCCTCCGGCACCACTTTCATTGAGGCGCTTTGTGTCGGTTACGACAGCTCCAGCGCGAGCACCGTCCGCAATCAGATGACCGAAGCCGGATGGACGCCCGTATCGAACTTTCTTGATATGATGCAGAGCTGGTCCGGCACGAAGAATATTTACGTTGGTTATAAAACGACCACCAATCCCGCCAACGCGTTAACGGATATCGAATTTTTTGATTCCGACGATGCTCACAGCAACTACGACTGGCACGGCAAAAACAGCGGCTGGGCGAACAAAAACACCGGCACGGATACCTGTAACGGCACCTCCGCCACCGGCGTGAAAGACAAAACCACGGGTATCGTTTTCTTCCGCGCCGGCGGATCCCCCATGACGGCATACTCCAGAGACGGAATCGTGGATTTCCTGATGGGTATGGGGTCGGGTTACGGCTATGAGTATCTCTGCGCCACCAAAAACCGCTCCGCGGGCGCTGCAATCACGGCGGTGGACTGCTTCTCCGGTACCAGCTCAGGCTGGACGATGGCCACCTGCCTTGCCCGCGGCTGTACCGCCCACAGCTCGGCGCACGGGCACTCCACCCGGTACGTAGGCTACAAGCGGCTTACCGTTACGGTGGATTCCGCTGCGCTGCGCTCGAATTACACCACGGCGCTGAATCGGTATAACGAATCGAACTATTCCGCAAAATACACCTCCGCCTCCCGTACGGTGCTGCAGAATGCTCTTACCACGGCCGAGGGCATCCTTTCGGATCTGAACGACGGCTATACCACCAGCAACCAGACTGCCATCAACAACGCCGCCACAGCGCTTTCAAGCGCAGTTAGTGGCCTGACGTTGAATACTTATACCGTTACGTTTAAGGGTTACACCTCCGGCACTACCGTGGGAACGCTGAAAACACAGACGGTGAATTGGGGCGCAAATGCCACTGCGCCCACGGCTGCCCGCACCAGCGACGCTGCCAACCATTATACGTTCAGTTCCTGGACCGGCACCTATACCAACGTGACCGCCAATCAGACCGTTACAGCAAACTACACGACCGCCGCCCATACCTACGGCAACTATACCAGCAACGGCAACGGGCAAACGGCAACACATAAGCGCACCTGTACCGTTTGCGGATATGCGCAAACGGCGACCCATACGTGGAACGCGGGCAGCGTAACCACCCAGCCCACCTGCACCGGTACCGGTGTAAAGACCTTTACCTGTACCGCAGCGGGGTGCGGCGCAACCTATACCGCGTCTGTTTCCGCAAAGGGGCATACCCCCACCGAGATCGCAGCGAAGGCTGCCACGTGCCTTGCCGCCGGTAACAATAAATATTATAAATGCACCACCTGTAATAAATACTTTACCACCTCCGCCTGCACCACGGAAACCACCGTTGCGGCGCAGACCATTGCGCAGCTCTCTCATAGCTATACCGGGGCCATCAAAAACGATGGTAACGGCGTAAACGGCACACACAGCTTCAAGTGCGTAAACGGCTGTAATCAGTACGGCGGCGCTGTGACCCATACGTGGAACGGCGGCAGCGTGACCACCCAGCCCACCTGCACCGGCACAGGCGTGAAGACCTTCACCTGCACTGTATCGGGCTGCGGCGCAACCTACATCGAAACGGTGAATGCCAAGGGCCACACGATGCAGGAGATCCCGGCAAAAGCCGCTACCTGTCTTGCCGCGGGCAACAACAAGTATTACAAGTGCACCACATGTAATAAGTACTATACCACCGGTGACGGAACCACCGAAACCACAGTTGCCGCTCAGACCATCGCACAGAAATCCCACAGCTACACCGGCGAAGTGAAGAACAACGAAAACGGCACCCACAGCTTCAAGTGCGTGAACGGCTGCAACGAGTACGGCGGAACCGTGGATTGCGATTACGATACCGAAGTAACGCCCGCCACCTGTCTTGAAGACGGCTTCACCACCTACACCTGCAAGGTTTGCGGATATACCTACACAGACAATGTAACTATCAAGCTGGGCCATGACTACACCGTATACTTAGCCGAAGTGACCCCTGCCACCTGCCTTGCCAACGCTACCGCCACCTACAAGTGCGAACGCTGCGCTGAGACCACGGTGAAGGAAGTGCCCG
>CAMOVW010000078.1 GCA_946627725.1 uncultured Clostridia bacterium | reverse complement strand
CACATAGCTGAACCCGCAGACACAATAATTAACGCGGCATAAAATGCCGCCCTACGATCCGGCGCCGCGCCTCATTGCGGACACTGTGATTCTTGCGAACGGCGAACGGCAAACGGCGAACGGCGGGCGCGCCTGCGGCGCGATAAACTGCAATTTCACTGCATCAATACAAAAAAAGCACAACGGCTCATTTCCGCTGTGCTTTCTGTTTTTATTACAGCACCTTCGAAAGAAAGTCCTGCGCTCGTTGGGTTTTGGGGTTGGAGAAGAATTCCGTGGGCGGGGCTTCTTCCAGAATACGGCCTTCGTCCATGAACAGCAGCCGGGTGCCTACCTCGCGGGCAAAGCCCATTTCGTGGGTCACCACCACCATGGTCATGCCGGTGTGGGCAAGCTCTTTCATTACGTCCAGCACTTCCCCTACCATTTCGGGGTCCAGCGCGCTGGTGGGCTCGTCAAAGAGCATGATCTCAGGGTCCATGGCCAGCGCCCGCACGATGGCGATGCGCTGCTTCTGCCCGCCGGAAAGCTGCGCCGGATAGGCCTCCGCCTTATCCCGCAGGCCGATGCGGTCCAGAAGCTGAAACGCCCGTTCCTCCGCCTGCGCGCGGGGCATACTTTTCAGCTTAATGGGGGCAAGGGTGATGTTGTTCAGAATGTTCAGGTTGTTGAACAGGTTGAACTGCTGAAATACCATGCCGATGCGCTGCCGGGCGAGGTTTACGTCCATGGCGTTTTCTTTATACAGCTTTTTCATCAGGGCCTTGTATTCGCCGCCCTCGTTCTTTTCGTGCAGCAGATCCTTTTCTTTGATCTCATGTATCAGCCTGTCGTCCAGCGCGGTGTTGTCCGCATCCCCGTTTGCCAGCGCCGCGGCCTTCATTTTGCCATAGGTGCGCGAGGCTCTGATCACGTCCCGATGCAGATAGGGGTCGATGGGGGTAACAAGGTCGTCGTCCACCCAAACTTCGCCGTAGGTGGGTTCCTCCAGCAGGTTCATGCATCTTAAAAAGGTGCTCTTGCCGCTGCCCGAAGGCCCTATGATCACTATTTTCTCGCCCTTTTCGATCTCGCAGGAAACGCCCTTAAGCACCTTGAGATCGCCGAAATTCTTATAAATATTTCTAACGCTTATCACCGGTCCGCAGCCTCCTTTCCATCAGCTTTACAAGCCCTGAGATGCCAAGTACCAGAATGATATAGATCAGCGCCATCGCAAGATAGGGCATCATATACTCGTAGTTTGCGCTGCCGATGTAATTGAATGCGGAATACAGATCTACCGCGCCCACAAAGCTCACAATACTGGTTTCTTTGATCAGGGTGATAAATTCGTTGCCGAGGGTGGGCAGAATATTCTTTACCGCCTGCGGCACCACAATGCGCATCATGGTTTGGGCAAAGCTGAGCCCCAGCGCCCGGCCGGCCTCTGTTTGGCCGATATCCACGCTCTGTAGGCCGGATCGCATGATCTCGCTCACATACGCGCCGGAATTCAGGCCGAAAATGAGAATACATACGCCCAGCGAAGAGAGCTTAACGTGGATCAGGGGCAAAAACACGTAATACCCCAGCAGCAGCTGGGCCACCATGGGCGTACCGCGGAAGAAAGCCACGTATACGGTACAGATCTTATCCAGCGCTTTAACAAATTTATTGGTTTTCGGTACCACCCGCACCACGGCGATCAGTGTACCGATAAAAATACCGATCACCAAACCCACCACCGCAATGACCGCGGTGTTTTTCAGGCCGGTAAGCACCTTTACATAGCCGTCGCCGTTGCCTTTCGTAAACAGCGCGTACCACAGTTTGTTGAATTTCGCAGCAAAATCCATAGCAGTCCTTCTTTACAAGAAAAACCGATCCGTTTTACGGGACCGGTTTCCGAAAATCGATTTTGTTTTTACTCGTTCACAGAGGCGGCAATGCTTCTGGCGGGCGCTTCGTCGATGATCACGTACTGCACGTTGCCGTTGAGCATATCGTTTACGGCCAGCGCGCCGGAATCATAAGCCTTGCAGGTTACGGGCAGGCCGGGGAATTCCCAATCCTCGTCGCCTTCCACAAAATACTGACCGGTGGTGCCCTTCTGCACGCCGATGGTGGTATTCGCGGTAAGAGCGTTGAGCACGTTCATCACGTCTTCCTGCGTGGTGCAGGCGTCAAACGCGGTATCGTCCGCCTTGGCGATCACGATCTGAGAAGCGGTGTAATAAGAATCGGAGAAATCCACGAATTCTTTTCTGGATTCGTTTACGGTGATACCGGAAGCGGTGATATCGGCGTAACCGGCGTCAACGGTGGAAAATACGGATTCAAAGGCCACGTTCTTGATCACTAGCTCTTTGCCGAGGCTCTCGGCAAGACCGGCCATGATCTCCATATCGATGCCCGTATAGGCGTCGCCCACGGTGGATTCAAAGGGAGGGAATGCGGCGTTGGTGGCAACCACAAGCTGATCTTTGGAGGAATCCTCCGCGGCGCTGGTGATCACGGCAGGGGAACCCACGCCGGAGAAATACTTGGCAACGATGGCTTCCAGCGTGCCGTCGGCTTTGATCTGCGCGATGTATTCGTTGGTCTTGGCAAGCAGCTCGGGGTCTTTTTTGCTTACGCCGAAGGCATAGAGCTCGTCGGTCAGGGAAATGTCGATGGTCTTCACTTTGGCGGCGGCCTGTTCGCTGGTCTGCGGAACGGCGGCGTCGGTGGTGTTGTTGGCCTTATCGGTGGCGTCGGTACCGGATTTGCCGCCGCAGGCTGCAAACGCGGTGAGCACCAGGGCAAGCGCCATGATCAGGGCAAGAATTTTTGTTGCTTTCATCATTGGTTCCTTCTTTCTGATTTGTTTTATTAATGATGTAGCTGTATTTTAATTCATAATAAGCATTTTGTCAAGCCTTAAATTTGCATAAAAACCGTATATTATATGAATATTTTTTCGTGCATATTCATTTTTGCTGTATATTATTTCATATTCGGTTTTTTATTGCAAACCTCAAAATGAAATGCTACAATAATATACAACGGTATAAAAAGGAGAATATATAAAATGATACGTGTTCTGATCTATAACGAATTCCGCCATGAGAAAGACCCCAACTGCCGCGCAAGCGAGATCTACCCCGAGGGCATCCATAATGCCATCGCCGATTTTCTGGGCAAAGAAGAGGATATCACGGTGCGCACCGTCACGCTGGACGATATCGAAACCGGCATCACCCGCGAAATACTGCGTGAAACGGACGTGATCCTGTGGTGGGGTCACCTTGCCCACGGCGCTGTGCCGGACCATATCGCCGAAATGGTGCAGGAAGAGGTTCTCAACGGTATGGGCGCGGTGTTCCTTCATTCCGCCCATAAGAGCAAGCCCTTTATGCGGCTGATGGGTACCACCTGCTCGCTGATCTGGCGCGAGAGCGACGATCTGGAGCGTATCTGGGTGTCCGCGCCCTATCACCCCATCGCCCGGGGGTTGGACGCATATTTCGAGCTGCCGGGGGAGGAGACCTACGGCGAGCCCTTCGGCATCCCCACGCCGGAGGAGACGGTTTTCATCGGCTGGTTCACCGGCGGCGAAGTGTTCCGCTCCGGCTGCACCTGGCAGCGGGGCAACGGAAGGGTGTTCTACTTCCAGCCCGGCCACGAGACTTACCCCACCTATAAGGACGCAAACGTGCAGAAGGTGATTCTGAACGCCGTTCGCTGGGTCGCGCCCGCCTGCCGGGTAGAAGACAGCATGGATTGCCCCAACCCCCCGAAAGCGCATAACTGGCAATAAAAGCAAACCCGCAGGCGAAGAACCTGCGGTTTTTTGATATCCAAATCAATCGTTATTTGAAGAAGAAATTGAAGATTTCAACATCATTGTTGCGCGTTTTCGGCGCGGCAAAACAGGTTTACGCTTTCCCCTTCCATCCGCCGAGCTCCGCCTTTTCCATCGCCCCTATGATCTTTTCGTTCAGGGCGGGGTAGGTCTTTTCCAAATCCTTGAGCAGTTGTTTCGTGCGCTCCCGTTCGCTGGTTTTATCCATCGGGCAGGGGCTTTTGATCACGGGCAGGTTCAGCCGGTTGGCCGCCCGCAGCACGTCCTTTTCACGGGCATAGAGCATGGGGCGGATCATGGTAAGATCCTTGCGTGAGAGGTAGGTGACGGGGCGAAAGCTGCCCAGCGTGCCGCCGGAGAGCAGATTCATCAAAAAGGTTTCCGCCGCGTCGTCCATATGGTGCCCCAAAGCCAGCTTGTTTGCGCCCAGCTCTTTGCACATATCGTGCAGCATGCCCCGCCGCATCCGGGCGCAAAGCGAGCAGGGGTTCGCCTCTTTTCGGGTCTCAAAAATGATATAATACAGCTCCGTGCGCCGGATCACGTACTCCACGCCCATGGTATCGCACAGCGCCTGAATGGCGCTGTAATCCGTCTCCTGCCCGAAAAAGCAGGGGTCCACGCTGACGGCCTTCAGCGTATATTGCGCGGGGTAGAACCGCCGCAGCTCATGCAGGGCGCACAGCAGGGCAAGGCTGTCTTTGCCGCCGGAAACGCCCACAGCCACCGTATCCCCGGGGGAGATCATCTCATATTTTTCCATTGCCGCCCGCATGCGGCTCATCAGCTGCTGCATATTTTATTCTCCCAAAAACGGTACAAAGCGGTACAGCGCGCTTTTCGCCACAACGGCGGTGACATGGACGCCGTCTTCCTCGTACCGTTCGCTTTTCACCAGCGCGTTTTCGTGCAGCCACGCCGCCAGCGCCGTCTCTTTGTAGGGCAGCGTGACCCTGATCTCAGAGGTGGGTTCCGGCATGTTTTTGCAGATCAGATCCAGCAGGGCGTTCAGCCCGAAGCCGGTTGCGGCGGAGATCCTTACGCTGTTGCGCGATACGGGCATCAGGTACGCCCCCGGGGCGATATCGCATTTGTTGTATACGGTGATCACCGGCTTGTTCTCCGCGCCCAGCTCTTTCAGCAGTTCCAAGCTGGTGTCCAGCTTTTCTTCGCATTCCGGGTCGCCGGCGTCGCACAACAGCAGCAGCATATCCGCGCTTACCGCCTCCTCCAATGTGGATTTGAAGGCGTCGATCAGCAGATGGGGCAGGCGGGAGAGAAAGCCCACGGTATCCACCAGCATGATCTCTCTGCCGTCCGGCAGCTTCAGCGCTCTTGCGGTGGGGTCGAGGGTGGCAAAGAGCTTGTCCTCCGCCAACACGCCCGCGTCCGTCAGCTTGTTCAGCAGCGTGGATTTGCCGGCGTTGGTATAGCCCACGATGGCAGCGGTCACAAAACCGTCCTTTTTGCGGCGGTCCCGCTGCAGGGTGCGGCGTTTGTCCAGCGCTTTCAATTGGGTTTCAAGGGCGTTGATCCTGCGGCGCACGTGCCGCCGGTCCGTTTCCAGCTTGCTTTCGCCTGGGCCCCGGGTGCCGATGCCGCCGCCGAGCCGCGAATAGCCCTCGCCCATGCCGGTGAGGTTGGAATAGAAATACTGCATCTGCGCCAGCTCCACCTGCAGCTTGCCCTCGTAGGTTTTCGCCCCCGCGGCAAAGATATCCAGTATCAGCACCGTGCGGTCGATCACGCGGATCTTCAGCGCGTTTGAGAGGTACCGCTGCTGGGTGGCGGTAAGGGTGCCGTCGCAGATCACCAGATCGATCTCCTGATTGTGGCAGAACAGCTCCGCTTCCCCCAGTTTGCCCGCGCCGATAAAGCTCACCGGGTTCACGGCGGGCAGCTTCTGTATGATCACGCCTTCCACTTCGCCCCCCGCGGTATCCACAAGGGCTTTCAGCTCCTCAACGGCGCTCTCGTTGTCGTATTCGTTTGTATCCACGCTGAGCAGCAATACCCGCTCCCGCGTTTTTTCAGTGATTTTCGTTTCCATGGGTACTATTATAATTGTATCGCGCAAAAAAAGCAATCCGGGTATAATAAAAATATTGCGGATGGGAGAGAAATTATAATTTGAACTCATTTCCCACTTTTCCCTTCGCGATGCTCTTTCGGCTGCAATTTCGTATTGCGTATCGGTGCGCGGCGTGGTAGAATAACAATTGAGAAGTTTACGGGAGGAATTCAATATGCGGCGAAAGACGTTCAAAAAGATCATATCTGTTTTACTTGCGGTTTCGGTTTTATGTACCGCCTTTACCGTGATTGCTTCGGCGGGCGTTGCAAAGGGGCTTCCCGTGCGCTTTGCCGTGGCAACGGACGTTCATCTGCGGCTGCCGGATGAAGAGCTCCCGGCGTATTACCCCGAAAGTGAACTCTACTACGCCTGCTGGGGCTCCGGCAACCAGACGCACGAGGCCGCCGGGCTAATGCTGCAGATGCTGGAACAGGCGAAGGAAAACGGCGCGGCGTTCGTATTGCTCAGCGGCGATCTGGCACATAACGGAACTGAAACGCAGCATCGGTATTTTGCGTCGCTTTTGCGGGGCTTTGAAGAAGAAAACGGCATCCCCGTTTACGTGGTTCCCGGCAATCACGATTATTACGCCAGCACGCCCGCGCAGTTTAAGGAATACTATGCCGATTTCGGCTACGGTGAAGCCCTTGCTTCGGACGACGTCACCGCCTCTTACACCGCGGATCTGCCCGGCGATATCCGGCTGATCGCCGTAGATTCCAACGATCCCGGCAAGGATGGGGACGGCCTTGACGAGCGGCTGTTTTCGTGGATCGGCGCGCAGGCGGATTCGGCGGCCGCGGACGGCAAAACGCCGGTGCTTATGATGCACCACCCGCTGCTGGAACCCATCCCTTACGCAAGCGTGCTGATGAAGGATTTTATCGTGCGCGATCATAAGGCCGTTGCCGAGCGGTTTGCGCGGTGGGGGATCTCCTACGTTTTCACGGGCCACGAGCACGGCAATAATATCACGTCCTTTACCGGTTCCAACGGCGGCGTGGTATACGATATCCTTACCACCTCGCTCAATTCCTATCCGATGGAATACCGCATGGTTGATCTTTCAGAGGAGAGCATGGCGCTCTCCATGGAGCGGATCTCATCTCTCGACCCGGCCTATATCCCGCCCGGCTATAACGATGCGCAGCGCGCTGCGATCGCGGCGGATTATACCGCCTATTCCCTCGGCTTTTTCAAGTTTTCCGTGGCAAAAAAGATCGAGCGGGTGATTGCCCCCGAGTTCATTAAAGAAGCCCTCGGGGAAAACGGCGCCGCTCTCGGCGATGCGGTGGATCTTGTGATGCCGCTGGTGGCCGATGCGCTGCATATGCCCTTTTACTCCGAGGCGGGCGAGAGCGTGGCTTCCCTTGCCGCAGCGGCCGGGGCGGAGCTTCCGCCGTCGGATTACGCTGATCTGATGGATCTGATTACAAGCCTTGTTGCCGCGATTTACTGCGGCGGCGAAAACCTCCCCGCGGGCAAAGCGCCCGAGAGCAGGCTGTTTCTTGTTGCGCTGAACACCCTGCTGAAACACGTGCTGTCGCAGGTGGGCAACCGGGTATCCCTGCAAAGCCTGAACCGGATCTTCGGCCTGCTGGGCTTCGATCAGCTGAACGAACTCGATCTGTACCGCTGGAACCGGGCGTATGTTCTCGGCGCAAAAAACAGTTACGCCGCCGCCGAAACGGCGCTTTCCCCCTTGCTGAACCGGTTTTTGGTGGACGACGAAATTCCCGACCGCGATGCGGTATTGGTTTGCGCCGAACCGCAGAGGGCAACCGGCTTCGCCGCGTTTTTGCGCAAACTGAAAGCGCTGTTTGATCGCTTCTTCGCCATGCTGAAACAAATAACAGGCTGTATACAAAGGGTATAAAACAGAACCGGAGGACCCCTATCATGACTTTACCCAACGATCCGCTGCTGCTGATGAGCGTGGTGAACACAAAGCTGCGCGATTTTTATAAAGACCTGAACGCGCTCTGCGACGATCTGAACGTAAATAAAAAAGAATTGGAAGCAAAGCTCGCCGCCATAGGTTACGCCTACGACGAAGCGCGAAATCAATTCGTGCGGGGATGATCGTGCGGAGGGGCAAATTATCATTTGTTTTTAATCACATAAAAACCGAAGAGACCAAAACAGAAAGGAGCGTTCCCCCAATGCCTGCCGTATTGCCCACGCTTACAACGCATCCGTTTATCCGCAAAAGAAGCGAGCCTGTGGTTACCGCCGTCGACTTGCCTTACCCCAGCGCCCTTGTGTTCAACGCGGGGGTGATCAAATACCGGGGCGAATACGTTATGCTATTCCGCAATGACTACGGTACGAACCAATACGCCTACGAAAACCTCAATCAGCGTTTTACCGGCACAAGCGTGGGTATCGCCCGCAGCAAAAACGGTATCGACGGCTGGGTATTTGACGCGGTACCGCTGATGGACAGCAACGACCCCGCCAAGGATCCCGAAATCGGGCGGTTTTATGACCCGCGCATCATTCAGATCGAAAACCGGCTGCTTCTGTGCCTTGCCATGGATACCCGCCACGGCATCCGGGGCGCCATCGGCGAGCTTTCTGAAGATCTGCGGTCGTGGAAGCTGATCAGCGCCAGCGTGCCCGAAAACCGGAATATGGTGCTGTTTCCCGAAAAAATCGGCGGCGAATACGTGCGTCTGGAGCGCCCCATGCCGGTGTACAGCCGGGGCAGAGACCGGTTCGATATCTGGCTTTCCCGTTCGCCCGACCTTGTTTACTGGGGTAAGAGCGAGCTGGTGCTGGGCGTGGAAAACGTGCCCTGGGCCAACGATAAGATCGGCCCCACCGCCGCGCCGATCAAGACCGAAAAAGGGTGGCTTGCGCTGTTTCACGCGGTGGACCGGGATGAGACCCGGGGCAAAAACGGCTGGGAAAAGCAGTGGACAAAGCGCTACACCGCAGGGCTGATGCTGTTGGATCCCGAAGATCCTGCCAAGGTGCTGTCGGTATATCGGGAACCGCTGATCGCGCCGGATACCCCCATTGAAACGGACGCAGGCTTCCGTGAGAACGTGATCTTCCCCTGCGGTATGCTGGCGGAGGACGACGGCAGCGTCAAGATATACTACGGCGCGTCCGATACCTGCGTCTGTCTTGCCGAAGCGGATATAAACGACCTGCTGTCGCTGCTGCTCTGAGCGCAGGCCGCACGGTCGGCGGAAAGGATTATATTATGGATATTACGGTAACAACCAACGCGCAAAACTGCAGAATGGATATTCAGGCGGCCATCGACGCCGCCGCCCGCGCCGGGGGCGGAACCGTGTTCCTGCCCGGGGATCGGACTTACGTCACTTCTTCGCTGGTGCTGCGCACCGGGGTAACGCTGCTCATGGGCGATAACGCCGTATTGCAGCAAACGGCCGACGAAACGGCTTACGTCCGCCCCGTGACCACCGACGAGGGCTGCTTCGAGTACGTACCCTACGTGCCGAAGAAAGGGCATAATTTCTCCCCCGAAATCAAGTGGAGCCACAACTGGTACCACAATTTCCCCTTTATCTACACGCCGCGGGGCAGCCATGATTTTGCCCTGCGCGGCAGGGGCGTGATCCGCATGATGGATTGCGCCGGCGGCGACGACTGCATAAAGCTCTGCCCCGTGGGCTTTTACCGCTGCCGTGATTTTACGGTGGAGGGCGTGCATATCACAAATTACCACAGCTACGCCGTAATGCCCTTCACCTGCGACGGCGGCTTGTTCAAGGATCTGATCATCGACCGCTGGAGCTTCGGCAACGGGGACGGCATCTGCATGATGAACTGCCGCAATATGCGCGTTACCGGCTGCAGAATGCACACCGGAGACGACAGCGTTTATATCTTTTCGTCTTACCGCGATCCCCGGCGCAGCGATTGGTGGGATTCCGATACCCCCCAGCCCAGCGAGAATATCGAGATCGACCACAACGACCTGCGCTCCAATCACTGCAAGGCCTTCGGCATGATTCTGTGGGGCGTCGATTGCCCCGATCAGGAGCAGATCGAGGTGCGAAACGTATACGTACACGATAACCACTTTGTTACCATGGGCAACTGGAATTACGATCCCTATACTGTGCGGCAGGGCCATCCCCCCGTAACGGATCTGCGATTTGAAAACAACCGGGTGGACGCCATCGAGTGCAATTTTTTTGAGACCCACGTTTCCGGCATGCGGGGATATCCCTCCATGACGAGCCTGAAAAACGGCGAATTCCGCGACGGCCGCTGCTTCTGGCTGACCTGCGGCGACGTTTCTTTTGTACGGGACGGCGAAAACTCCCGCTGCGTTGTTTCTTCAAACGGGGGCAGATCCGCCGTGTGGCAGGGGATCTACGTGGAAGCGGGCCGCACCGCCGAATTCTGGGTACGCGCCACCGCCGCTGCCGGTGCAAAGCTTTTTGTGCGGGATGAAAACGATACCCTGATCGCGCAGAAAGATCTTCTGCCCGGCGAGAAGCTGGCAAACAGCATCGGCTTCCGCGTGCCCGCCGACGGCAATTACCGCATCGGTGTGGAAACGGAAGGGGAGGCCCCCTGCAAAGCGGAGATCTACCATACGGTGCTGGGCAATTTCGGCAGAAAATACCCCTTCCACCATATCATTTTCGACCCTCGCGAGCCCCATAAAATGCTCTTCGCCGCCGAGGGGATCACAACAAACGACGTGTGATCTTTGAAAACAGGATATTCCTTCATATCAACGGGCTTGATTTTTTTATCAAAAAGCGGTACAATCAGTTGTGTAAAACAAAATTGACGTAAGGAGGTATTAGATGTGAAAAAGTGTATCTCATTGCTGATGTGTGTTGTTTTGCTGTTTTGCGCGGTTATACCTGCGTTTGCATTGGATTATTCCAACCCCAGTAAAGACGTTCCCGTGATCCTGATCGGCGGCGACGGCGAACCCATCTGCGACGCGGATGGAAACGAGGTGTTTTCCGCCACGGAGCTCACCAAGGTTTTTAAGGGCGTGGATGGCGGCAGCGTTTACGAATCCGTTGCCAACGTATTGCAGCCGTTTTTGCTGGAGGGCGTTCTTTTCAACCGTTGGGACCGGTATTACGCGAATCTTGAAAGCGAGATCGGCGCCCTTACCGAGGATTTCCGGCTGGATGAAAACGGCAACGCCGTAAACGGGTCCTCCATTGCGCAGCGGCGATTCGACGGCATGGCCCGCGATATCACCGTGAATAAAGCCGCGAGCAAGGGGTACTACGCTTATGGGGATTACCATTTCTGGTACGATTGGCGGCTGGATCCTATGGAGATCGCCGATCAGCTTGCTGCGTATATCGACGGCGTTCTGGCAATCACCGGTAAAAGCAAGGTGGCGATCATCAGCCGGTGCGTCGGCACCAACGTGGCGATGGCCTACGTTGCGAAATACGGCGCTTCAAAGATTCACGGCTTCGGTATCGACGGCACCATTACCAACGGCGGCGAATTCATCAGCGACGCCATCAGCGGCAAATTCCGGCTGGACGGCCCCGCGCTGGAGCGCTTTTTAACGGACTGCAATCTGCTGGGCGTGTTCAATATCTCGGAATTCGCAATGGCCAGTGTGGATCTTCTTGTAAAGAGCGGTGTTTTTGACGGTATCAGAAATATTACAAAAGCCACTGTTTACGATAAGATCAAAGAGGGCGCCACTTCCGCCATCGCAATGGCTACTGTATTCACCATGCCCTGTTATTGGGCCTTTGTAACGGCGGAGGATTTTGAAACCGCCAAGCAGTACGTGTTCGGCCCCGCCGGCGGCGAGAAGCGGCAGCGCTATGCGGGCCTCATAGAAAAGCTGGACGCCTATCATACCGCGGTTCGCCTGCATCTGGCGGAGTTCCTCACCGGTATGCACGATCAGGGCGTAAACATCAGCATCATTTCAAAATACGGCTTCCAGATGGTTCCCATCTGCGAATCTCGCGCAGAGATCTCCGATCAGTACGCTTCCGTAACGCGCTCTTCTTTCGGCGCAACTACCGGCACCGTTTATGAAACCCTCCCCGATGCATATATCGCGGCGCAGGCTGCGGAAGGCAAAGCGAAGTATATCAGCCCCGATCGCCTTGTGGACGCCTCCACCTGCCTGTTTCCGGATTATACCTGGTTTACCAAGGGCATCCGCCACGGCGATTGGCAGGACGTGGAGAATCAGATCATGTATACCGTGATCACCGCCGACCGGCAGCTTACTACCGCCGATTTGCCTTATACGCAGTTTATTGTTTACAACAGCGAAACGGACGAGGTCAGCCCCATGACCGCGGAAAACTGCAATACCGAATTCTGGCAGGCCTCCCAGGAGACCGACGCGCCGAAAAGCGTTATCGTACGCATGATCGCGTTTTTCCGTTCGCTGCACCGTTGGCTGCGCGCCGCCGCAGATTGGTTCCGCGCGAAGCTCGCAAAGTAATAATAAACGAAAAAACCTCCGGGCTGCCGGAGGCTTTTTTTGATTTTTTGAGGTTATTTGTAATAAGTAATAATTGCAGTTTAGCGATGCGAGCACATAGCATTGAGCGTTGAGCAAATCACAGAGTCCGTAATAAGGTGCGGCGGTGCAACGGTAGGGCGGCATTTTATGCCGCGTTAATTACAAAAGGACGGAACATATTTTTGTTGACGTGTTCAGCTTGCATCCTTTTGTAATTTTCAATTGCGCCGCAGGCGCGTACCTTATATCA
>CAMOVW010000077.1 GCA_946627725.1 uncultured Clostridia bacterium | reverse complement strand
AAGAATAAGGAATCGCATTGCGGGCGGTTCTGAGGAACCGCGCTACCATTATAATCGCTCCGCTTTGTGGTGCCCAACCAATATGCAAAAACTCAGTAGTTTGCGAACGGCAAACGGCGAACGGCGAACGGCGTTTATCGCGCAAACAGCGCGATAAATTATAATTTGTTATTATTACACTTTTCCTTGCAGAATGAAAGACCCGTCCGGGATTCATATCCGGGCGGGTCGTTTTTTAATCAGGTTTGTTTGATCGCGGTCTGCAAAACAGAGTACGTTTTATTCGTGCAGCTGATAGTATTCGTATATGCCGTCCTCTTTTTCCGCAAGCAGTTTGAAGGAATCGAAGCTGACGTCGTCTATGCTGTAATAATCTTCGTAACCCTCAAGCAGTTTCTTGCCGGTAAAGGCGCTGTAAAGCGTCTTTGTCTCGTCCTCGTTTTCAACTTCGATCATGCCGGTGCACACCGTTGTTCCCTGCAGCGTAAAATCGCCGTCGGCAAAGCTGTAATACAGGGTTTTACCGTCAACCTGCTTGTACACGGCAAAATAGATATCGTCGATCTGAAGGCCGTCCGTATCCTTTACGCCGGTATACAGAACCGTGCCGTCCGCTTTGAAGAGGAAGAACGTGCCGTCGTCGGCTTTCGCAATATAATAGCAACCAAAAACTTCGTCCACGTCCAGATAAATGATCGTTTTATCAAAGAGGGACGTACCGTTGAAATCGTATACTTTACCGTCGGATAATACCAGATCGCCGTATACGTCTATCGACTTTTCAAACGCCACGGAAATTTTCTTTCCGCTGCGGTCCAGAACATATCTTTCGTTATTCGTTACGCTTCCGGCTTCAAAATACTTATCGCTTGCCATATTGAAATAATCGTATTCGTCTTCCGTATAGGTGAACAGCTGTTTCTGATTCTCATCGTAAACGGTGGTTTTATCGTCTTCGTAGATCTCGTAGCACCCATTGAAGAAGTAGGTGCCGTTTTCGGGCATCGCGTTGCCTTTTGCGTCTGCGTATTTGCGATTGCCGCTGTCGTCCGTATAAGAAACGATGTTGCCGTAGGCGCTTACGTCAGAGGACTTCGTACCGGTTACACCGGGCACGATCTCTTTGGTTTGCAGATCGTAAACCACCCATTCGCCGGTATAGAGCTGATCTGTATCTGCGGCGTTTACGGCGAGAATGCGATCAGAGGCGAAGATCAGCGCCTCATCTTTGTTGTCGGTCAACGCTTTTGCCGTATAGGCCTGTGCAAAACGGTCTTCACGCACCCGAATCAAAGCGTATTCCAAAGGAACGATAACGTTGCCCTCGCCGTCGATCAGGCCACTGTTGTTGATGGTGGAGGCGTCGGAAGCATTCTCTTGCACGTCCTTTTTCACCCAGAAGAAGCTGCCGCGCGCCGCCGCGTTCGCATAAACGGCGCCGGTATCCTTTTTACCGTCGGCGGAGATCACGCCGGATTTACCGTCTTTTTGATACGTAAAGCCGTCGTCGCCCAGCGAGAGCCAGCCGTCGAAGCTGCTGAGATCGGCCTCGCTCGTCTTTTTCAGGTCAAAGTCTTCGCCGGCGGGCGCGGCGTCGTTTTTATCGCTTTTGTCGGCGGAATCCGATTTGGAAGCGTTTTCGGCGTCGGCGGAATCCGACTTGGTGGTATCGTTGGATTTGGTGTTGTTTGCGCTGTCTCCGCCTTTGCCGCAGGCCGCAAACAGACAGGAAGCCAGCATCAGCAGCGCCAGCAGCGCAGAGATGAGCGCCGTTCTTTTTTTCATGTTTTTGTCTCCTTTTTATTTCATTATCGCCGCAGCGGAAAATGTACCGAAATTGCTCTTATTTATAGCCCAGTTCCTCAAACACGGCCTTTGCCTCGTCCGCGTTCGCCTTATCCGTTTTGCAGTAAAGCATGGTATCGCCGATGCGGGCGATGATGTAAAAGACGCTGTCGTCGGTCTGGGTGAATTTCTGGAAGCTGCCGAGATTCACAACAGCCTCTGAAGAGGTGCCGGAAACGGCGTTTTTCGCGTTTGCCACATTGTTTTCGTATACGGAAGCGCAGCCGGTTTCGGATTTCATCAGATAGAGTTCAACCTGCAGGTTGCTCTCCGGGTTCAGCGCGATGTAGACGCCGTTAGTGGTGTCGCCGCCCTGGGTGGAAGCGGTCGCGTCCTGTACGGTATAGCCCTTTGCCTCAAGCGTGCTGCGAAAGCTCTCCGCCGTGGCGGGAGTGCGCTCTTTGCCGCAGGCAGCAAAAAGACAGGTTGTAAGTATCACCAGCGCCAGCAGCGCCGAGATGAGTGCGGTTCTTTTTTTCATGTTTTTTGTCTCCTTTTTATTTCATTACCGCCGCAGCGGAAAATGTACCGATTCAATAATTTATTTGTCGCCGAAACGGCGGATATCCACGTAATAGGTTTCGGGGTTCTCTTTGGATACGAACACGGTGACGGGCTCGCCGATCACGGTGGAAGGTACGTTCATAAAGATATTATCGCTGGTATACACCTGAACGGCGCCGGTCTGGTCCTTGCCCTCGCAAAGAATACGGTAGGGATTGCGTCCGTTGACGCTGAGCATGGTGTTCAGGGTGACGTCGCGGATCACAGCGTCCACCTTAAAGCCGTTCTGGATCAGTTCTTCTTTGTTCTTGCCCTTTTTTTTCATCAGCAGCAGCGGGATCAGCCCCACCGCAAGAAAGATGGCGCCGAAGCCGCAGAGGGCGAACAGGATCGGCGTAACGGCGATACCGAGCACAAGGCCGATTACAACAATCACACAGCCTGCGGCGGCAAATACGGTAAATATGGTTTTCATCATTTTTTTCTGATTTTGCAGCATTTGTGTTTCACTCCTATTATAAATTTGTTTTATTATAAAATCGCCATATACCAAAGTCAATTGAAAAATTAAAAGCCGGCACGAGCGGGCGGAAAATCAAGAACAAACGGTAATTCTCAAAAAAAACAGCCACCCGCGCAGGGTGGCCTTTGGGCATAATACAAGCGTGCTTGAAGCGGTTCTCCGTTTTCGTTTTCATAAACGGTTTTGCCGTCATCCAAAACACATTTCCGCTTATTCAAAATCCGCGGCGCCGTAGGTTTTTTCGGCGATCAGCGTTCCGTTGGCGTCTTTGAACACCACGTGCAGGTGGATATCCTCAGAGGGGAACAAACGGTGGATCGTCGTATAAGCCTCTTTCAGAGAGGCGGCGGTCTCTTTATCTTCCAGCGTTTCTTTATAGCTTTCTCTTGCGGTTTCAAGAAGATCGTCGGAGATCGCGTCGTGCAGATCGTAATTGATTTTTACGGTGTTGTTGTTTTCCGCCTCAAAGGTGATATCCATACTCTCAACGGTGGCGTCGCCCAACTGTTCCTGGAAAGCGTCGGAATTGATAAAATCGGCAAGGGTGGCGTACTTGCCGCAGGAAGCAAGCAGACCGGTATAGAGAACGGCAAGCGCGAGCACGGCGGCAACAACGATCGTTTTACGCTTCTTCATTTGAAATACCCCTTTTTTTTCTTAATTTTATCTGTTATTCAGTTAAAAGTCAATACGGTTTCACACAATTAAAACGAATGGTTCGGAACCATGCGCCAAACGGCGCAAAGCGGCGATCCGCGCATGATAAATTTAGTAATTGCATTTCCATATCAAATATAGTATACTGTAAAAAGAATATCTCGCAGGAGGCCTGTATGCAGAACACACGCGCCGTTTGCCGCGTCAGTTTATTGATATTAACCGTTAATTTTCTGCTGTTCGGGGTAAAGCTGTATATCGGCCTTGCCGCAAATTCCATCAGCATTTTTTCGGACGCGGTCAATAATCTGTTCGACGCGCTCTCGGTGGGCCTTACCTTTGCGGTGCTGCGGCTGATGCTGCGGGCGGCGGATAAAAATACCGAAAACATGCTGCAGAAGAGCGAACAGCTTTTTTCGTTTCTGATCTCCATCATCGTTACGTTTACGGGGCTGTATTTCGCCTATTCGGCGGCGGAGCGCTTTATGTATCCCGCGCCGGTGTGGTATACGCCGCTGTATCTGTGGGCGCTGATCGCCACCGCGCTGGTAAAGCTGGGGCTGGCTGCGCTTTTGCGGCGGCTAAACCGTAAGCTTGGCTCCCCCGTGCTGAAAATGATCGGCTTCGATTCTCTGCTGGATTTTTTTATCACCTGCTTTACGGTATTAACGCTGCTGCTCTCCGGCGCGGAGCATTTCAGCTTCGACGCGCTCTTCGGGCTGGCGATCAGCATCGCCATCATTGTGCCCGCAGTAAGGATGCTGCGCGCCTCCGGCGCGGCCCTGATCAATTACGTGCCCGCCGAAACAAGGCAAACGGTAAACGCGATCCTGGACGAGACCGGGGCCGCACAAAACCTGCTGTATGTAAAATATCTGCGCATGGGCGACGAAACGGAGTGCTGCGCTTTTTTCAGCGCCCCTCCGGCGGAACCGGAACCCCTTTGCCGCCGCGTGCGCCTGGAAACCGGAATTACATTATATTGTATTATAAAGAAGGAGAATGACCATGTCAGCCAAAACTGAAACCAAAACCGAATCTACCCCCGCAACGAAAAAGAGAACCGGCCGCGGCAAAAAAGTCGGCAAGGTTCTGATCGGCATTTTATGCGCGATCGTGTGCATCGCAGTGATCACCGCCGTGGTGAACACCGTGGGCAACAGCGCCAACATGAAAAAGGCGAAGAGCTTTCCCGCGGTGGAATATCAGGCGCAGCTCACGCCGGAAAAGGACGCCCACGGCAATTATACCTTTACAACGGATAAAACGCTGAAGGTGCTGCAGCTTACGGACGTGCACATCGGCGGCGGCTGGCTGTGCTTTAAAAAGGATTCCATGGCCATCAACGCCGTGGCGGCCATGGTAACGGCGGAAAAGCCGGATCTGGTGATCGTTACCGGCGATATCGCCTACCCGGTTCCCTTTCAGGCGGGCACCTTCAACAACAAGCCCCCCGCAAAGGAATTCGCCTCGCTGATGGAAACGCTGGGCGTTTACTGGACCCTTTGCTTCGGCAACCACGATACCGAGCTTTACAGCTACCACTCCCGCGAAGCCATCAGCAAGCTGTATGAGAGCGGCGATTACCCCCACTGCCTGTTCACCGCCGGCCCCGAAGACGTGGACGGCTACGGCAACCAGATCATCACCGTGAAAAACAGCGCAGGCAAGCTGACGCAGCTGTTCTATCTGCTGGACAGCCACACCTACACCGGCGGCGACTTCCTCGGCATTATGTGGAAATACGACAACATCCACCAAAACCAGATCGACTGGTACGAAAACACCTTAAAGACCTACGAACAGGAAAACGGCGGCCCCGTAAAAAGCGCGCTGTTCTTCCACATTCCCCTTACCGAATATAAGGACGCATGGTACGAATACATTGAAAACGGCCAGAAGGACACCGAAAACGTGAAATACGTGTTCGGCACCGCGGGCGAGAGCAAAAAAGTGGTTTACTGCGGCGTCGGCGACGACGATCTGTTTGAAAAGGTACAGGAGCTGGGCTCCACGCAGGCCATCTTCTGCGGCCACGACCATTACAACAACTTCTCTGTGGAATACAAGGGCGTGCGCCTCACCTACGGCCGCAGCGTGGATTACCTCGCCTACCCCGGCATCTACAAGCAGGGTTCGCAGCGCGGCTGCACCGTGATCGGCGTGAACCCCGACGGCACGATGGATATTGCGGAGGAGAGCTATTATCAGGATAAATACCGCTCTTATTACGATAAAGAAGAAGTTACCATGCAGGAAGTTACCGTGGTTACGGACCTGCCCACGGAATAATAAATTCGGGAGACTGCCATGCCTTATCTTAGCGTACATTTCAGAGAATCGCTGCTGCCCTCGGGCGAGCAGGTACATTTTGCCGTATCGGCGGACGGATACCACTGGGAGGCGCTGAACGGCGGCAGACCGGTGCTCACCTCATCCATGGGCGCAAAGGGCGTGCGGGATATCGAGATCGTGCGCAAAAAAGAGGGGGGCTTTGTGATTCTCGCCACCGATCTGTGCATCGTTTACCGCATGGATGAAAACCACAACGTAGATTGGAAAGACTGCAACCACAACGGCTCGCGGTACCTTGCCTGCTGGGAAACGCCCGATCTGGTGCATTTTTCGGACCAGCGGCTGCTGTATTTCGGTCGGGACGATTTCGGCTGTTTGTGGGCGCCGGAGGTCTTTTATGAGGAAACGACCGGCGAATATCTGATCCACTGGGGTTCCACCGTGCGGGAAACGGACTATGAACACATGAGCATCTACTGCTGCCGTACCCGCGATTGGCGTACCTTTACCGTACCGGAGCTGTATTTTGACAAGAAAAACGAGATCCTGGATTCCCATATCGCAAAGATCGGCGACGTCTATCACCTGTTTTACAAGAATTCCAACGATCCCTCCGGCAATATGCACGAAACAGGGCCAACGCTGTACGGCCCGTGGACCCACGACGACGCGTTTGATGCCCTTATGCGCTACTATACAAACGCGGGCGCTTACGAAGCCGCCACCACCTACGTGCTGCCGGACGGCCGCTGGTGCCTGATGCTGGATTTCTTCGGCTGCCCCAAAGAACAGATGGGCTACGTGCCCTACGTATCGCCCGCCCCCGGGGATACCCGCTTCAAACGGGCGGACAGCGAATTCAGTTTCCCCTACGGCTTCAAGCACGGCCGGTTTATCGAGATCACACAAGAAGAATATCGTACCCTGAAAAATACCTATTAACGGAGGCACCGCCATGAAAAAACTGCTGCTGCTCTTCACTTTTCTTCTGCTTGCCGCGGGCTTTGCCCTCACGGCGAACGCCGCCGTGGGCGACGCGGACGGCAATAACAAAATCAGCGCCGCCGACGCCCGCTACGTGCTGCGCGCCGCGGTACGGCTTGAACACCCCGACGACGCGCTGCGCCGGAAATGCGACGTGGACCACGACGGCGCCGTTACCGCATCCGACGCACGCCTTGTGCTGCGCGTAGCCGTAAAGCTGGACAAGTTCACCCATCCCGCCCTCACCGGAAACGAACCGGTGGTACGTATGAAACCCGCCACCTGTACCGCCCCCGGCGAAACGGCGTATCAGTGCGCCTGCGGCGACCTCATCACCGTTGCCGTACCGGCAAAGGGACACGTACCCGCCGCGGCGGTTACGGAAAACTACAAAAAGCCCGCCTGCGACGAAACCGGCAGCTATGATGCCGTAGTATACTGCAAGGTATGTAAAGAAGAGCTCTCGCGGACAAACGAAACCATACCCACGCTGCCCCACACCCCCGGCGACGAGACCGAGGAAAACCGCGTGGAGACCACCTGCGCGGCCCCCGGCGGATATGATACCGCCGTATACTGCACCGTGTGCGGCAACGAGGTATCCCGCGTGCATACGGAGATCCCCGCCCTGCCCCATACCCCGGGCGAAGCCGTAACGGAAAACGATACGCCCCCCACCTGCGCCGCCGTGGGCGGATACGACACCGTGGTTTACTGCACCGTGTGCAAAAACGAGCTTTCAAGAGCGCATACCGAAGTGGAAACGCTGCCCCACACCCCGGGCGAGGCGGTCACCGAAAACGAGACGCCCCCCACCTGCGCGGCCATCGGCGGCTACGACACCGTAGTTTACTGCACCGTGTGCGGCAATGAGCTTTCAAGAGAGCACACGGATGTGGACAAGCTGCCCCATACCCCCGGCGAAGAAACCGAGGAAAACCGTGTGGAACCCACCTGCGCGGCCCCCGGCGGTTACGATACCGCCGTTTACTGCACCGAATGCGGCATTCTGCTTTACAGGATCCACACCGAGCTTGCGGCGCTGCCCCATACCCCCGGCGACCCGGTAAAAGAGAACATTGTTGAAACCTCCTGCACCGGCGCCGGCGGCTACGATACCGTGGTTTACTGCACCGTATGCGAAAACGAGCTCTCAAGAGCGCATACGGATATCCCCATGCTCTCGCATGAGATGACGGAGATCCTTCCCGAAGCCTATATCGGCGCGGGGCCGATCTATACCGGCCCGGTTTATTACTGCGCGCTCTGCGGCCTTTGCTATACGGACGCGGAAGGCAAAACCGCAACGGAGGGTTATTACAATACCCTTGCGGCCGCGCTTGCCGCGGCAGAAGAGGGCGACACTGTGGCGCTGGTAAGGGACGTTACCCTTACCGAAGATCTCACCGTACCCGCGGGCGTAACGCTGCTGCTGCCCTACGCGCCGGGCGCGCTCATCGTAAACGACGCGTATCAATCTCTGCCCTATGCCAGCGCCGCAGCCAACGACGCGGTACCCGCCGTTACCCCCGCCGGGGAACAGGTAAGCGTTACTCTTACGCTCAGCGGCTGCACGCTTACGGTGGATGAGAACGCGCTGCTTTGCATCGGCGGGCAGTATTCCGGCCTGCAGCCCATCGGCGGCGGGACCTACGGCAGCCATGCGGAGCTGCAGATCGAAGCGGACGCTTCTCTTCTCATCAAAGGCACGCTCAGCGCCTACGGCTATATCACCGGCGAAGGGGAAGCTTCTCTGCAGGGCGGCACGCTGTATATGCCCCTGATCGTTACCGATTACCACGGCGGCACCTACAGCGCCATAGCCTACGCAATGGAAACGGTTTCGCCCTTTAACAGCATTGCCGCGGTCAACGTACAGTGCCCGCTGGTGATGGACAGCGCCGCTTCGGTTTACGGTTATTACGCGCTGTACGCCAACGAAACGCACAACACCTCCACCGGCGCACTGATCTCTGCGGACGAGGGCCTGCTGCGGCTCTCGGAGGGCGCTTCCCTGCGCTTTACCTATCATCCGGAGGTCGCCGTGGAGGGCTTCCCGGGCGTGGGCCGTACCGAGATCGAGGCTGAGGGCGATATCACGGTGCAGAGCTTTCAGATGCGCATCTCTTATATCTCCGTAAGAACTGCCGACGTACAGTTCCCCGTATCGTGGAATTTCGGCTACACGCAGAAAACCGGCGTGCTTACCGTATCGCAGGCGCTGCGTCTTCTGCCGGGCAGCGCGCTTACCGTAGGCCCGGCGGCGAAGCTGAACGTGCTCTCTGCGCTGCACGTGATGGACGGCTTCGCGCCCCAGCTCTATTCCGCAGCCACCTACCCCGCCGGAACGGCGCTTGCCGCCGCAGGCTTACCCGAACGGGCCCGCCTGATCGTTGACGGCGAAATGACCGTGGCCGACGGCGCGGCCTTTACCGGCATTGCGGAATCCAACGGAACCGGAACCATCGTCCTTGCCGAAAACGCGATCCTCACCGCCACATTGACCGACGGCGTTCTTGCGGGAGAACGGCTGCTCACCAACATCACGGCGCAGTATACAAACAAAACCGCCTATGCCTGCACCGCCCGCATCATCAACGCCGAGGGCGCGCCCGTGGCGCTGACCGCCGGCCATACCTACACCGCCGCCCCCGCCGCCATCGGCGAACTTGCGGGCTACAGCTGCGTGAGATACACCGGCACGGCGGAGGAATTCACCGAAGAAACCGTTGACGTGACCTACACCGCCCCCCAGAAGCTTGCGGGCATGTGGGAGATATACGAATAACACAATACAATAAAAACAAAAGGGATCCTTGAAATTCAGGGATCCCCGTTTTTTTGATTTCCATGGTTTTGTACAGAAAAGGAACAAATTGCAGTTTGTCGCGCCGTTGGCGCGACAGCGATATGGATCCTGACGAATCCGCGATATGTTCGCTGAACGCGATATGCCTGCGGCGCGATATGTGCCTGCGGCACGTGATAAGATAAGGAACCATATCATATCGCATGAAGCGCAGCTTCATATATCGCAATTTGTGCAGCAAATTATATCGCGCGGCGCAGCCGCATATCGCATTATAACAATAGTGCTATTATACTTTGATATTGCATTATTTTGGTAGCGCGGCCCCCAACCGCGTTGGGGTGGGATATGTGACTCCGGCGGACGATCAATCATCGTCCATACAGAATATCAATCATTTTGCGGCGGGGTTTACGGTGACGGCGAAGAGCCTCGGCGCGGCGGTGGGCTGATCGTTGAAGCGGGTATTGCCGTTGTTGGAAAGGGTAACAACGTTCGCCCCGGCGTTCAGGCGCAGGGTGAAGGTGACGGTCCCCTGATTCGCATCGCCGTAGGTATTGCGGCACCACACGTTCTTTGTCTGTCCGGCGGCGGATACGGTATAATACTGCTCGATCAGATCCACGTTATAGGCGTGGTAACCGCCCTCGGCGTTGTTGGAATAGGTAAAGGTGAAGCAGTAATCCCCTGCCGCGGGGGCGTTTACGGTAAAGGACGCGCTGCCCGCTTCGCTTGTGATACCGGTAATGGCGCCGTTTTCGAGCTTTGCGCCGTTTGAAAGGGTGAGCTTGTCCGCGGTGAGCGTCAGCATATTTTCATCGTCTTTCGATTTCAGCGCCTTGCAGGCGGCGTTTGCCCCCTCCAGCGTGAGCAGGTTCAGCCCCTGCCGCAGATAGACAAGCTTTGTTTTGCATTCGGCGCCGTTCACACGCAGCCCCCCGGCTTCGCTCTCCACCGTATACCAGCCGTTTGCGGGGGCGACGGCGATAAAACCGGTTTGCGCATCGGCGCACGCCTCGTGCTCCTTGAGCACCGCGATCTCTTTGTTTTTGTTTTCGGGCGACACCAGAAGGCTGTCCAGCACAAAGGTGCCGGTGTTATGGGTGAATTCAATGCTGTGGTCGCCCTGCTCCAGCTTTCTGGTGAGGGTGTACAGCGTAGTATACTCGCTGCGGATGGTATTTTGCAGCGTAATCGTTTCGGTGACCCCGTCGATGGTCAGATTCGCCGTGGCGCTCACCCGATCCGCGGGGGAAGAACCGTCGTTGGCCTTGCCGTAGATAATGTTCAGATCGTATATGCCGGTTTTCGGCACGGTGAAGATCATGCGGACGCCGTCGCCCGGGCGTTCCATGCCGCCCACCATACCGGCGACCTCCCCGGTGGTGGCATAGGCGGAATCGTAAGTATAGGCCGCGCCCAGCAGCGTGCCCCGCTCAAACTCGAAGCGCTCCGGCAGAGAGCCGGTTTCGCGGCATTCCCCGTCCGCCGGGCGAACGGTGATATGATAGACCGCGTCCGGGTCCATCTCGCCCAGCTTTACGGTGAGCCCGCCGAAAAATACGCTTGCCTCATAGTCCTGCAGCAGCGCGGGGGCGAACACTTTTCCGCCGAGGCCCGCAAACGTTACGGCCTCCACCGTAACGCGCACCTTTCTGCCGAGATCGGTCTCATTCAGGTGCTTCAGGCGGATCTGCGCCTTGTAATCCGCGCCGCCTGCAAGGATACTGATCTCGTTTTTCGCGTCGTTCAGCGAGGCAAAGCCGTTATAGTGCTTGTTGCGGGTTTCGCGCACCTCTTTCAGCGCCTTGCCAACGTCCGCGTGCAGCATATCCTGCACCTCTTTGCCAAGCAGACGGCCCTCCATATCCGCATACCAGCGGTAAAGCCACCAGCAGGCGTTGGGGGAAACGCCGTCCGCGCTGGTATCGCAGAGGTTATCCGCCAGCCGCCAATAGGCGATATTGCCCCATGCGCCGGTCTCTTCGATCTGCCTGATATACCGGAACATGGCGGCGGGGTTGCCGCACTCCTGCATGGTGCCGTATTCGGTCACGATCACCGGCAGGGCGGAAAGCCCCATTTCCGCCTCCATGGCGCGGTATTCCGCCATGTGCAGATCCCATTGCTCGGAGGAGAGATCCCCCAGCTCGTGCCAGATCATCACGTCCGGCACACAGTCGTTTTCATTGCAGTAAGATAAAAAGCGGTATTCCTTTTCCGCATTATATTCAAAGTACCCCGGGCCGCCGATCTTTGCGTCGGGGTCCAGCGAGCGCACAAGGTCATAGGTCAGCTTCCACGCGTCAAAAAAGGCCTGCCTGCCATCGTCGTCAAAAGCGGCGTACTGATCCTTTTGCTGCCACGTGCCGAACCAAACGCCGTTATCGCACTCGTTATACAGGCAGTACACCAGCCGGTCGGCGTAGGGCTTGTCCTTCAGGGCGTTCACCTTTTCACGCACCTTGGGGAAGTAATCCTCCTCCAAATAGGTCTTCCAGTCGTATTTCCCCTCGCGGCGCAAGTCGTAAATATGCTCGTTATCGTAATACCATGTGGAATAGGCGTCCTGCAGGTAAACCACAATGTAATCGCAGGCGTCCAGATTGCCCGCAACGTGATCCACGTCCCCGATGGGGTGCTGCAGCCCGCCGATCACCTTCTGCGACACGCTTGCGATATCAAGGCTTTGGCACATCAAAGCGTCCGGCACGTTTTCTTCCGCCATGCCGTACAGGAACCCACTGGCGCGGGAGGAGACCTCCGCCCCCGGCGCGGCGGCGTCAAACACCAGCGTGGGCGTAAACCCATAGCGCAGCGAGCCGAACAGAAAACCGAACAGCAGCCCGATCACGGTGAAGATCTTCATGGGAAAGCCTCCTTTGGAATGGAATTTTCGGGATATGGGAAAAGGGAAGAAATTGCAGTTTGGCGAGGCGAAGCCTCGCAGCGAAATCCGTTCCTTCGGAACGGGTGAAATCGACCTGCAGTCGGTGAAATCCGCTT
>CAMOVW010000076.1 GCA_946627725.1 uncultured Clostridia bacterium | reverse complement strand
CCACCGCATTGCAAACGCTCAGATATCTTGCGAACGGCAAACGGCGAACGGCGTTTATCGCGCGAACCGCGCGATAAATTATAATCTGAATCTCCTCACTCTTGCGTTTTTTCCGTTTTTGGTTTATAGTAAAAACACATAAACCGAAAGGATGGGTTCTTATGACGCTGAAACAGTTTTTTGCCGCGGCGCTTGCTTTTTTTGCGGGCATTTGGGGAAACATTTACGGATTTTTCAACAATTTTGTTAACGACTATACCTTTTCGGTGGATACGTCGGTTCTGGGGGATACGCTGCCCAACGTAAAGAGCAACCTGAACCGTTTCGTCGGCCGGTTCCCGGAGGACCCCATCATCAACGAAGAATATAACCCTTACGAATTTGTGGATTACATTCAGCTGATGGAGTGCAGCGGCGGCAACGGCGACCGCGACCTGTTTGCGGATCCCAACGATTTCAGCGTGCTTGACGACTACGATTTTTCCGCCCTGATCGCATCCTGCAGGGGTGTTCTGAAAACCGGCGCGAAGCCGCTGCTCAAGCTGGGCAACGTACCAGCGAAGCTGTCGCAGAAAAATATCGCCGCAGCGGGCGCTGCGCTCGGCGACTTCAGCGTAAACGTATACCCGCCGGACGATTACAACCAATATTATAACTACGTAAAAGCCCTTGCCGAAGCGCTCGTTTCATCCTTCGGTATAGAGGAGGTGCGCGCCTGGCGGTTCGGCGTGATGACCGAATACGAAAACGCGGGCTGGTTCATCGCCCCCGGCGGAGATCCGCAGCAGACCGCCGCCGAATACTGCAAGCTGTACGATTACACGGTGCAGGCCCTGATCGACGCGCTGGGCGAGGACGTATTTGTGGGCGCCCACTCCATGACCTGCAGCGAGGGCCTATGGGACGAAGCGGAATTCATCCGCCACTGCGGCGCGGGCACAAACTACGCCACCGGCAAAAAGGGGACCCGCATCTGCTATCTGGCAGCCTCTTATTATGAAGAAAGACCCGGCAAAACGGGCAACTGCAAAACCATTCCCCAAATCATGGCGGAGCTGCGCGGCGCGGCTCAGGCTGTGGGGCTTACGGATCTGATCTACGGCGTAGACGAGGGGCGCCTTCTCTACGGCAACGCCTCCGGCGCGGATTCGGACCAGCTGCCCTCCCGCACCGTGGGCGACACCTATCAGGCGGCCTTCGACGCAAGGCTGATCAAGCAGATGTTCGACAACGGCATGAACTATTTTTCAAGCTGGGACTACTGCTCCTTCGGCGAAAACCACGGCAACCCGATCATCACCTATTTCGTTGCGAAACACGCGGCGGATTTTGAAGGCGCGCGGCTCGCCTCCGCCGAAAAGGCCCGCTGCGGCGGCATCATCAACGCCGATATCAACGCCTCCGCCGCCTTCGACGAGGCATCAAACACGCTGCGCATTATGGCGTACAATTACAAAAACAAAGTAAAATACCTCTCCAACGCCCAGCTCACGTTCAAAGTGAACGCCCCGCAGTTTGCCGACGGCGAGGCAAAGGCGACCCTGTATATGATCGACGACGACTGCAACTGGTTCGACGAGTGGCGGCAGGACCGGATCGACCTCGGCATTACCGACGATCAGTTTTCCTGGTCCCCGGACGACGGCTGCCCCAACTTTAAGGACGCCGAAGCGTGGCAGACCTTTTACAGCCTCACCGAAAAATACGCGGAATACTGCCGCCTGACCCCAACGGAAACCACCGTACAGATAAAAGACGGTTCCTTCACCCTCACCGCCGACCTCGCCCCCTACGCAGTAGCCTTCTTTGAGGTCACCCAATAACACCTCCGCAAAACCGAATATCGCCTGCTGAAAAACAGCCTTATCACACCGATAGGGCTGTTTTTTGTTCAAGTTCTTTCATTCCTTTTTTCAGATGTTTTTCCGCAGGGCGGACCACACCGCAAGCGCGGCGCCGTAGAGTACCGCCGCAACGGGCCATACGATCCAGCTGCGGTCCCAGCGCATGGTGATAAAGCTGTAGGCGAGGTACCCCGCCGTTACAAGGCTCCAGTATACACCCGAAAAGGCGCTGTCCTTTTTCTGCGCGGCTTTGGCCTCGCGGGTGTGCTCCCCTTCCTGCAGCAGCACCGAATACCCGCCGCGGCGGATCGCAGCCCGCAGGATCAGCCATACGCCGACGGCGACCATACCCAGCAATACCGCGGCCGCAATAATATAGCGGGCGTCCTCTGCGGCGTCGGTACCGGCGGCGGGCAGCAGCATGGCCACAAAAATCGGGATCACCGAAACCACGCACAGCACAATGCCCGAAACCAGCTGCGCTACGTACGCGCCGTGCGTTTCCGCCTGCCGCTCTTTTACAAGGCCGGAAACGCCGTATTCGGTTTCAAAGCACTCTTTATTCAGATAGTCGAAGGGCTTTCCCGCGATACCGGAAAGAATGAACAGGGCGACCGCCCCGCCGATCAGCAGAAACATGGGCAGCAGACCGAGCGCCGCCGCCCGATCCTCCGACAGGGGGATCTGCCCCGCATCCTGCAGGCCCGAGAGCAGGATCACCGGCACAGGCGACAAAATGCACATCAGCACGCCGAGCGCGATTTTACGGGCCGTTTTCTCGCGGTGCCTGAGGTACGCCTGCGCCTCTTCCATGGTCACCCGGCGCACCGGCTCGCCCGCGTCCTCGGGCAGCGATTCCCGGTGCTGCGGGTCCTCGGTGAGGTCGTCCTTCAGTAAATAATCGGTAGACACACCGAACAGGTCTGACATCTGCAGCACCCGGTTCATATCCGGCACCGACTGGGCACTCTCCCATTTGGATACCGCCTGGCGGCTCACGTTCAGTTTTTCCGCAAGCTCCTCCTGCGACCAGCCGTTCTTCTTTCTCAGTTCCACAATTTTGTCCGCGAGAATCATACGTTTTTGCTCCTTTTGCTTTTTGCGCTTGTCCGGATCGCCTTCCGCCCCGCGGGCTCTCCGCCTGCAGGCGGTTTCCGGCCCCGAACACAACCACAGTATAGCACATCCGCCGGTTGCAGACAAGAAATAACACCTTGCAATTGCGCAACCGGGGGTTGATTTTCGTTGCTTTCTCGCGGTTTTCCGGTTTCAGAGAGAAAAAATCCCACCGGCGGGGTTTATTCTATCATTTCAAAGCTCTCCAGCGGCCGGGGCTCCCGTTCCACGGCGTATTCGTGCCCTGCTTCGGTGGCAAAGCGCAGCACGTCGCCCTCCTTTTCAAAAGCGACGGCTTCGCCGGTCTCCAGATCCCGCACGCGCGTTTGCCCGCCGAAGGGGTTTGCGATGCGGCAGGGGTTGCCCGCGATGCTGCGCACGATGCCGTAGGCGATCTCCCCGCCGCGGGCTTCGGCGCTCACAAGAAATGCCCCGCCTGCGCGAAGCGAGAAGAAGGCAGGAGAAGCAGCAGGGATAACAAAACACATAACGTTTTTTTCATCATATTTCACCCGGTTCCTCTCCGTTTTGTTTCGGTTTATTTTTTGCGCAGATAATACCCTGTGGAGGACCAGCTTTCGTGGTCGTCGCCGGAAAAACTTTCGGAAGAGCTCTCGTAAAGCATGTTCTCTCCGTTCCAGTTATCGATCAGCGCGATCCGGTCTTCGGAACCGAATTTGGTCGGGTTTGCCCGGCTTCCCCAGGTGTTCTTACCCACAACGCCCGCAAAGTGCCCGTCGGCAACCAGGATCTCGTCCTCCCGCACCGCTCTGTGGGAATAGCTGGTATCTTCGTCTCTGGTATCGTAGCCGTAATCATACCCTTCGGTACTCTCCACAAAGATCTCCCATTCTTCCGTCTCCTTCATGATCCGCGCGGCTTCTTCCTCGCCGTATTCCGTTTTGCGGAAATACAGCTGCCGGGCGTTCTGATTATGCGCCTGTACGGCGTCCACATAGCCGTATTTTTGAAAACGTCCGCCGGACACCTGCACGTCCGTTACGATCAGCTCGCTTTCGTCTTTGCCGCAGGCGGTCCAGAATTCATAGTTTGCCATTTATGATCCCTCCGTTTTATTATTACAGAATCTTCATTCTGTTTCAGAGCTGTTTCTTTTACAAAAACGCGCGTACTGCGGTTTTATTTCTGTATCTGCCCGTAATACGCGATCTCGCCGCCGTCGCCAAGCAGGGCAAGCACGCCGTTTTCTTTGCCGGTCACGTAAAACGCGGGGCTGCAGATCTTTTCAATGCGGGAAAGGGTATTGCGATCCATGCTTTCAAAATTGTTGGTGATCACACAGGAAGCGGGCGAGAGCGTACGGATGAACTTCGACGTGCTGGAGCCGGAATAGCTGTGGTGCCCCACCTTCAGCAGATCCACCCTGCCGATCAGTGGCGCAAGGCGGCTTTCATCGCCGGTATGATCATCGAGATCCCCGGTCAGAAAGACCCGCGTGCCGTTTTTCTCGATCAGCAGGCCGATGCTCTGGTCATTTTCGCCCACCTTATTCTCGTTTGCCGGGTCTTTGGTGTTGAACAGCGTCAGCGTCAGATTGCCGAAGGCAAAGGGCGCATCGCTGAGTTCGGATACGATGGGCACGCCCCGCGCGTTCAGGGCCTGCACCGTCTGGTCGTACACCTCCTGATTATCCCATTCCACGATCTCGGATTCCCGGATCTTAGAGGCGTCGTATGTTTTCAGATACGCCTTATCCACGGTCACGTCCGGGTCTGAAACGATGGTATCGAAGCCGCCGATATGGTCCGAATGGCTGTGGGTGCCCAGCACAAAATCCAGATGCACCTTGCCGGTTTCATCCGCCGCGTGGGCCTTCAGGTAGGCCAGCACCTCCTGCTCGAACCCGGGCAGTTCCAGCCCCGGAAAGCCCCTGGGGTTATCGGTATCCTCGCCCGCGTCCACCATGGCAAAGTGCCCGTCGCTCTCCAGAAGGATCGCGTCCGACGAACCTGTGGGCAGAAAATGGATGCAGTCCCGGCCCGCCTCCGCCGCTTGCGGCGCGGCAGGCAAAAGGGCGGCGTCCAGTTTTTGGTTCAGGCGATTTTTTGCGGCCGCATTGCGGGCGACGACCGCCCCTGCCGCCACAGCGCCGCACACAACCACTGCGGCAGCGGCGATGATGATTCTTTTTTTGTTCATGGTTTACTCCTCCTGTTTCTTCACAGATCATTTCCGGGCGCGCCTGCAGGGAAGATTATCGATCATACGCCGTATTTCCGATTTTCATCGTCTTTGCAAGCAGGTAAGGGATCGTATTACCGGCGGCAATCAAGGACAGATACAGAATACTGCGTACAGAGGAACCGCCCTGATACCGTTTTCAAAACCGAAATTCCTTTCGGAGATCCGTATTGCATATGCCGGGTGAAACAACCTTATATACTCGTGCAGGCTGTCGGAACCGACGTTCTCTCCGCTTTTCACTTCGACCGGAATCGTTTTTCCGTCGATTCCGATAATAAAATCAACTTCCTTTGTTCCCTTGTCGTTACGCCAGAAAAACGGTTTGAAACCGCTGCAGAGGAACTGCAGCAACACATAGTTTTCCGCCATGCCGCCCTTGAAATCCGCAAGCTCGGTTTCCATAAAAAACACGTCCTGCGGACGGATATCCTTTTGCGCGCACAGCAGCCCCATATCGGAAAGATAGATTTTGAAATCGTCAATATCTTTATAGTTTTCCAGCGGTTTTTCGATTTGCTCCGCCCGATAAACCCGTGAAATCAGATTTGCGCACACAAGCCATTCGATCGCGTTTTCGTATTCTGCGGCACGTGCGCCGGATTTTATGATTTTATACTGAAACCGCTTATTTTTTTTCGAGAGCTGCACGCTTACCGTTGAAAAGGTAAGGCGTGTTTTTTTGATTTCATTTGCACTGCCCTGATATTTGCTCATATCGTCCAGATAATCCATCAGTATTGTGGATTGCACATGACGAACCTGAATATAATCTTCCGTATCCGCAAACCGGGCCACAGCCTCCGGCATTCCGCCGATTGCAAGATATTGCCGATACAGCTTTACCGCCGCAATATGCAGCGCAGACGGCATAGAGGCGTTCTCCCGAAAACATGCCCGTATCCTTTCCGCCAGCGCGCGCTCTCCCATTGCAAGAAGGAATTCTTCAAAATCCATCGGATACATCGTATAGCGGTCAACCTTGCCCACCGGAAATGAAAAGCGATTTCTGTTAACTGCAACACCCAGCAAACTTCCCGCGGCAATCACATGGTATTCCGGGGCTTCCTCACAAAAATACTTCAGCGAGGTTACAGCTCTTTCGCACAACTGAATCTCGTCGAATACGATCAGTGTTCTGCTTTTTGTAATCGTCTGCCCACTGATATGGGAAAGGATCGGCAGCAAATACGACGGCGTGATATCCTCGGCAAACGTCTCATTCAACGCCGTTGTCGTCTGAAAATTAAAATAGGCCACATTATCATATTCTTCTTTTGCAAACTGAAGGATCGCATAGGTTTTACCAACCTGTCTGGCGCCTTGAATGATCAGGGGCTTTCGATAGACGTCCGTTTTCCATTTGCGCAAATAATCAAAAACTTTGCGATACATATAAACACCTCCGGCTTCTCTTCTGTTCAATCACAGCATATCACAAAAAAGATTTTAATGCAAGTATTTATATGATATTAACATTATATTCTGTATTATTTCTGCACGTTTCTGCATTATTTTCCGTTTTTCATTCTTTACCGCTGTTTTTCTCTTCGGGTTCGTTGCGCAGGGCAAACACGCGGGTATGGATCAGCGGCAGGGGATCCCACTTGATAAAGCGCACCGAAACCGTGCCGCAGGCCGGCCGGGTTACGTCGCCGGTGGGGATCAGCCTTATCGGCAGAGATTGCCCGGGCCGCAGAACGCCCCCTGCGGCGGCAGCGCGATACCCCAGCCCCTGCGCCGATACCGAGAGGATGTGCACCCGCTTGCGGAGGGAATCGTTCCGGATCACGCCGGTGATCTCACCCTGCGCGGGGCGCAGAATATAGTCCGCCCCGCTGCCGAATCCCAGCGATACCCCGTCCGCGGGGCAGCGCGTTTCCGTAAACTGAGGCCGGGCGGGATCGTCGTCCACGGTGGCGGGCGCGCCGGTGAGCAGCAGATCCGCGATCAACGCACGTGAGGCGTCGTCCCACCAGGATTGCCCGTGTACCTGCCCGCGGATCACCCACGTTTTATCGGGCAGCAGCGCGTTTGTAAGGTTGTACCGGCCCGACGGGGAGACGCGTTTCCCCTCGGCGGTCTGCCCCGCAGGCAGATATACGCCGCCGGAGCCGGTGGCCGCGCCGATCACACCGTCGGTATCGGTCTCACGCCCCGCCATCAGGGGCATGCCGTCGTTCATAATGCACCACACGCCCACGCCCTCGGCCTGCGCCTCGGCAAGGATCTGGGGGATATGCCGCATCACGCCGTACTGCGCGGCGTCCGTTTGGGCGATCAGATCCGCGCACTTTTGGGGATCGAGCAGCTTTTGCTTCATCTCTTCGTAATCCTCCACGGCGCAGCAGCTCCACAGGCCGGGGGCGTATTTCAGGCCGCCGTCCAGCGCGCGACGAACAACGGCGTAGGCAACTTCGTTCACAATAAACTGCGGGATCCACCTTACGTAGGGCTCAGGCGAGATCTCAAGCTTTGCAAAGCGGGCAAGCACCCGCACCGCGGCGGGAAGATCAAAATAAAACTTCTCTTTATCGGGATCCTGCAGCGCGCGGAACAGCCCGGTGCCCCGCCACGCGGGGGCGTTGAACACAATGCGGGCGGCGTCCTTTCCCCCGGCGTAGAGATACTGCGCGATCACCTGGCAGCCGTAAGAGCAGCCGCAAAGGGACAGCGTCTTTCCGCCGGTATGCGCCTGCACGCCCGCAATAAACGCGGCAAGATCTTCGGCGACGTGCACAACGCCGCGCCGCCAATCGTAGCAGAACACAAACACGTTATCGCCGCCCACGCGCTGCGCCAGCTCCATTGCCATGCGCGCGCCGTAACCTACGGCCCTCCATTTGCCCGCGGCGCAGATCTCCCCATAGGCGCTCTCCCGGGGCGTTTCGATCACCGGGCGCAGGCTGCGGACGGAAGAACCGTCCGGATGCATGAACAGCGCGCCGATAAACGCCTCGCACAGCCCCTCGCCGAAATCGATCAGCCTGCCGCAGTTGTGCAGCGCCAGCGCCTGCACCGCCCCTGTGAGAAAACGGCCCCAGTGCTTTTTCGCAAACCGCAGCCCCTCGGCATAATAGGGCCGCTCGTTCGCCGTGCCCTTTTCCAGCAGCAATACGGATTCGATCACCCCGGGCACGATCACCACGGCCTGCCCGCAATCCGGCTGCGGCGGCGCCTCCGGCGGCCCGCTCCGTTTTTTTGTAAAGAATCTCAAAATGCTTTTCTTCATACGGTAACCCCCTTTAAGGATCTTTTACTCTACCCTGTACGTCTTCTCCCCTTCATGCGCGAACCGCGCGCCGCCCGGCAGGATCACCTCGGCGGCGACGCCTTCCGGGGTGCGCGCCAGCAGCGCAACAGCGCCGTTCTTCCGCTCCCAGCGTACGAATACGCGGCCAAGGGGGGAATCATAATACGCTTCGGCAAAGGCAAGCCCCGCAATAAACGCGGGCCGGATCTCCACGCGGCCGGGATCGGTCCCCGCAGGGTTATACCGCAGCCCGGCCACCCGGGAGATAAACCAGTTTTTGATATCGCCGTACATATGATGGTTGTGAGAACAATACCCCTCCCCGGGCAGGCGGAAGAACTCCGGCAGCGTTGTTTCGCCCAGGCCGATCAGCGCGCCGTAAGAGGGGAATTCCCTTCGCGTGATCATTTTCCACGCCAGCCCGCTCTCGCCCGCGTCCGTCAGCACATGAAAGATCGCCCGTGCGCCGAGGATGCCGGTATCGAGAAAATCGCCGTTTTCGTGAATGATCCGTATCAGGTGCGCCGTGGCCTTCTCTCTCTCGTTTTCGTTGAAGACGCCGTAATACAGCGCCATGGCCTGGCTTGTCTGGCAATCGGTATCGGCAATGCAGGTTTTCTGATCGATCAGGCGCGCCCGGATCGCCGCGCGCAGTTCGGCATGCAGCCGCCGCGCAAAGGCGCATTCGTCTTTCAGGCCGAGCGTATCAAAAATGAACGCCGCCATTTTCGCGCATGCCGAAAGGGCAACGCTGTTGGTAAATGCCAACGTGGGCTTTACCGTTCCGCCGATGGGGCACCAATCGCCCAGCCCGTAGGCGATCAGGCCGTTTTCGTTCCGTCTGCCCGCAGCGTACCGCAGGTACCGCAGGATCGCCGCGGCGTTTTCCGAAATGATCTCCCGGTCGCCGGTATATCTGTATGTATAGTATGGGATGCAGATCAGCGCCGCGTCCCATACGGGGCCGTCACCCCATTGGTAGGGCCACGCGCAGGCGGGCACAATGCCCGGCAGATCGCCGTTTTCCCGCTGCGCCGCCCGGATATTCCGCATCCACTCCTTATAGCTTGCCCCCACGTTCATGGTCATGATCATATGCTCGGCGGAAAGGGCCGCGTCGCCGGTCCAGCCGTTCTTTTCCCGGTGGGGGCAATCGGTGGGGAAATAATAGAAATTGGAAAAATCCGACGCGTCGCACATCGCATAGATCGCGTTTGCGGTTTCATCGGAGCAGCGGAACCCGCCCGCTTTTCCCGCGGAGGAGCACACAACGTAAGTGAGCAGCTCCGGCGTCGCCTGCGCTTCGTCAACGCCCGTTACAAGGCAGTACCGAAAGCCGTGGTAGGTAAACGGCGGCTCGAAAACCGCCTCCCCGCCCCCGCAGATATACACGTCCCGCTGCGCAAAGCCGTCGGGATAAAAAAGGATATTGTTATAGTCCAGTTCGCCGTCCGTGAGCAGCTCGCCGAACTGCAGCGCCACCCGCTGCCCGGGGCGGCCGTTGATGCGCAGCCGGATGATACCGGCGTCGTTTTTGCCGAAATCATACAGATAGCCCTCCCGGCCGTCCGCCGCGTCCTCGGCAACAAACACGTTCTCCACGTCGTCGCGGGGGGTATAATCGCGCAGCCGCCCGGCACGGATCGACGCCGCCCGCAATTCAACGCCCGTGGGCAGAACGGGGTCCGCTTCACAAACGCGGTATTCTCCCTTCGGCGCTTCGCAGGGCAGCGCGTAAGCCCAGCCGCCGTCGTCAAATTCCGGCAGATTCCAGCCGGGGATCTCCCTGCGGGCATCATACCGCACCCCGGCGCGGAGATCGTCAAAATACAGAGGGGACGGCGCGGTTTTTACGCTGCCGTCGGAACCGATCCGCTTACCGCCGGTTTCCAGCGCAAAGGCAAGCTTCGGCGCGCTGCGGAAAGGCGCCTTGTCAAAATCCCAGGTTGCGCCGCCCGGGGCGTTCTGCATGCCGTTGCCCAGCTGAAAGCCCAACGCGTTCTTCTCCCCGGGCCGTAGATAAGGCGAAAGATCGTAATCGTCAAAATATACGATATCGTCCGGGTTGGAGATATAGGGCGCCAGAAGCCCCTTTGTGATCTCCGTACCGTTGATCCACACCCGGTAAAAGCCCAGCCCCGTCACCCGCAGACGGCCCTCGGCGGCGTCGGCAAAAAACGCCGTTCTGAAATAGGGCGCGGGCACAAAATTCCGGTAAGAATTATATTCCTCCGCCGCACATATAAATTGCTTCGGAAAATCCATGCGGTTCGCTTCTCCTTTGTTCACAGGTATCTGTATTCCACCGGTTTTTACTATATCACAAATATCGGAAGAAGTCCACCGTAATACAAAAAAACCGGACCGTTCAAAACGATCCGGCAGATGCGGAGCAAATCCCCGCTATAACATATCTGATTCGCGCTTCATGATATCCGTTTTTCTCGCGCAGCCGACTTATCTGAGCCCGGTCGTCATCTGCGTGAGCTCGGCGTCCGTTTTGTTTTCCAACGCGCCCTCGTTATAAAAACGGGCAAGCAAAACGGCGGTCGCGTTCCCGTTGAGCGAGAACACAAAATCGTAAAAACCTTCTTCACAATCATCGGGATTCAGATAAAAGCTGCCCCGGGATGCGCCTGCCTCCGCCTCGGCGTCAAACGGAAGCTCGCAGTAGGCGGCGAAGCCCTCCGCTTCTTCCGAAAGCGCGGCAGATCGATATGCCTTCGGGTCTTCTTTGTGGCGGAACACCCACACTGCAAGGCCCTCTTCGGCGTCGGTATCGGGGGTGACCTCCACCCATTCGTTCAATTCAAAAATACAGCGGACGCCTTGCGCGGCAGGGGCGGCGTTGTTGAACGCCTCCGACCCCGTTCTGTTTCCGGCAAGCGACAAACCCCGCACAACGGGATTTTCGGCGTCAAGCTGATAAAGCTCGCCCGGGAGCAGCGCGTCCGCGGCAGGCGCAGCGCTCTCCGCGCCGCCCTCCGTTGTTGCGGCGGAAGGCGCGTCCGTGGCGTCCTGCCCGGTGGCCCCGGTGCTGTTGGCAGGCGCCGTTGTGGAAGCGCCGTCGGAATCCGTTTTTCCTCCGCATGCCGATAAAGAGAAAATCAAAAGCGCCGCAAGGAGGATAACAAAAATCTTTTTCATAATGAATAAACTCCTTTTTACACGTTATTTGGGCAACGTATCGCTGCGTTTTCTTTATATCATATCCGGGGGATAATGTCAACCGTACCGGGAATTTTATATTTTTCGGGCAGCGGCGGTCTCTTTTCGCAGCTTTGCGCGAACGGCCTATTTTTTAACGTACACCCGTTCGTTCTCCGTACCGGGGTTTTCGCGCACCGCCGTAAAGAACAGCGTTTTATACTCCACCAGATCGGCATTCTCGGAACCCCAGCTTACTTCATACCGGAACCGCGGCACCTGGTTGAAATGCGATGCCGCAACGTAATCGGAGATTGTAAACGCGCCGAACAGCAGCAGGGCGCAGCCCGCGACCGCCAGAATCCGGTGCAGCCTTTTCGCAAACAGCGTGCGGGTTGAAATATAAATACCGATCAGCAGAACAATGCTGCCGAAGGTTGCGTAAATACTGCCCCAGCTGCTCTCGCTGGGGAACATGGTCAACGCCGAAACGATAATAAACAGCCCGAACGCCGCCGCCAGATACCCAACAACCTTCAGTTTTCCCGTTTTTACTTCTTTGCGGCTGTATTCCGCCATGGCTGCAGCCGTGTCTTTTGTTTCCTGATCCATTTTCTCGCTTTTCCTTTCGCCTTCAATGATTTCCGGAATGCTTACGTCATAAAATTCTGCGATCCCGACCAGAATGCCGATATCCGGCATATTGCATCCTGTTTCCCATCGGGATACCGTTCTGCCTGAAACGCCCAGCTGTTCCGCCAGCGCTTCCTGCGTCAGGTTTTTTTCTTTTCTCAGCGCTTTCAGAAAAGCGCCGATCTTCACCTGATCCATCAGATGACCTCCTTTCAACGCCATATTATCCTCCCTGGCACGTTTTTAACACGACACAAAGCGAGAAACGCCGTGTTTTTCATAACCGGACGTAAATGTCTGCCGGGTTTTTCGGTTCGATTCCGTATAACGCGGGTAAAAATAAGGTTTTTCACGGATTTTCGTGTAATAAAACAAATTGCGGTTTTTCGCGCCGCAGGCGCGACCGCCGTTCGCCGTTTGCCGTTCGCCGTTCGCAAGAAT
>CAMOVW010000075.1 GCA_946627725.1 uncultured Clostridia bacterium | reverse complement strand
ATGAACAACGACACTTGAAGCATTTCTAACCACATGTTTATTGGTGACAAGGGCAATTTTCTCTGTATTATCATCCTTTGTGTTAATCATGAAAAAACCTGTTCCAAACCAACGATTAACCCCATTTATTCCAGTAATCCTCGTCGTTGCATATATTAGCTGATCTGCTATTTCATCTCTTAACATTTTACAATCACCTCATTTCAATCCATCGCACACGGCGAGGAGTGCGTTTACACGGTCAACTATGTGCTTCAACAAATATTTGAATTCTTATTTTTTCTGACTGTTATTGGTCGACGGTTTTACTGGTGCAGTTGTGGGCATTGGCGGAGCTGTATATGTTGGTGTTTGCGCTCCGCGATGGGTGTATGTATCGGGAACTTTTACCGTAGAATTATCTTTAGGAGTATTACTATTCGAAGAATTCATCACGTTTTTACCTCATTGATTCGAAATATTTATTGGTTTCTGTGGTTGCCTTTCTCAAAAGGTCCTTCAGTTGCGGTAAAGAGTCATTCCGTAAAAATCTTGATTTTATGTCGTTGATTTTTGCTTGAAAATCGTGACATTTAGCATCAATTTCTTCAACTGTGTATTTACCAGCAACAATTGATTCCCAATTTTCTTCCATAGACAAGTATAAAGGATCAAGCAAATCAATCATTTCGCGAAGGTCAATTTTTCTGTCATCAAAGGGAAGCAATTCTGAACCGGCAGATATGACTTGAAGAACAAAAATGATTATTGGACATACAATTGTAATCCAAGAAACATCATTCCAAGTCATCCAAGCACCTGTTGATAGTGCTGTTAAAACTGCAATGGATATTTTCCACCAACGAATCCAGTTTACGCAACGAGTGAAATGCAAGCCGTAATACACAAGGTCAAACTTGAACTGGCATAGTTTTTTCCAATAATATTCTTTTTCAACATCATTTGTCTGATTATTCACTTGGTTCACCTCATTTCATCGCACACGGCGAGGAGTTTGTCTAAACGGTCAACAATCCGCTTCTGCTCGGCGAGTGGTGGGAGGGGAACAATGCAATCATCAAATTTTGATTTGCTGATAATTGACACTGTGGTAGCACGCGACCCTTGGTCAAGCTGATAGATAAAAGAATTACTTCCAATCGCATATAGCAAATAATCACTATAGCATAAAATAGGCGTAATCGCATTGATTTGCTGATTGGAAGTGCCATCAATATCAATAATTGCACACTTTCCAATACTACCAATACAGCAAACAAGAATGGTTCCTTTGGGCAGTTGTCTTGCAACAGCTTTGCCTGATTCCGAGAGATATTCACTTGCTTTTGTAATGTGCCGCCCAGCGTCGAGATCAGAGGGCTTAAAAAACGGATACTCGCCACCATAGTATTCCGGATGCGCTTTGGCAGGTGTACCTCCAGTGACTGTCAAGCCGACAGACCCTATTCTAACCCACTTCCAATTATTCGGTATCTCAAATGGGATTTCAGTCCCTGCAATTTCCGGCAGGGGCTTTTCTTTTTTGATCTTGCCGGATTTGATGAGGGCTTGCTTTTCTTCCTGAATCTGCTGATAGAGTTCCTCCGCCGTGCCGTCTTCGGGGCGCTGTTCGGTCAGTTTGCCACGGATGGCGAGGTCGATCAGTTTGCTTTTCAGCACAGTGAGATTATCGGCATACTTCGCCTGCAGTTCGTCGATAGTGTCAATTTCAGAGAAAGCGGCTTGAACACGGTCAACAATAAACTGTTGTTCCGATATTGGTGGAACTGGAATCGGAAGATTTACCATAAAATCCGCATCAATTCTCGGCATCTTAATCCCATATGATCGTTTTTCGATTGCTTTGCCAGTAAATGAACTTAATAAGCAATACACTATGTACTGTGGGATCATTCCTCCAAACACATCAAAAGAAATAAGTTCAGGCGTGGAGATTCCGTCTTCATCAGCAACAAGGACTTTTTTGAGATAAGGACGTAATTTGCTGTAAAGAACCTGTCCTTTTGAGAATACGGTCTTTTCACCTATAAACTTTTTACCGTGAACTCGCGTCTTTTTTGTGATTTGTCCACCGGACTTGATATCTTCAAGGTCGAGGATCCAAGTTTCGCCGCTGACATTTTCAAAATAAGCTTTTTGCGGGGTATCTCCGTAAGATGTTATCTTGCCGAGGCACACCCATTGCCAATGATTCGGGAGAACGGCTTGTTTGCCATATTCAAAATTCTGCCCCAAAAGTTTCTTGCGTTTATTAGACAAAGACGGTAAAACAGCAATAATATCCTTCACACTATCTTCTGCATGAAACTGCGACGATAGTTGTCCGGTGACAGCCAAATCAATTATTGTTGTTTTGAAGGCAACAGTATCAATCACAGTTCGACCCCTCCCAGCAGTTCTTTCAGGCGGGCGACGGCGGAGGCGATGCCGTCCGATTCTTCCTGCATTTCGTCCAGGATCTCCGAAACGGAGCGGTCATCTTCCTCGGTGAAGTCGAGCCATTTGAAGTTGAGATCTTCGCGCCCGGCGACTTCCTCTGCCGAAAACCTGCGCCATCTGCCGTTGGGGTTGGTCCCGGCGTTATAAGTCTCCCGGCGGTCTTCTCTGTGTCCGGTGCAGAAGCATTCCACAAACTCCTGCAGATGCTCTCTGGTCATGGGTTTGGTCGCCATGGTGTGCTTGACGCCGGTGCGGTAGTCGTAGATCCAGATATCCTTCGTCGGCTCGCCTTTTTCAAAAAACAGCACGTTCGTTTTGACGCCGTTGGCATAGAAAATGCCGGTAGGCAGGCGAAGGATGGTGTGCAGATTAAAATCCTTGAGCAGTTTATCTCTGACCTTTTTGGTGGAATCGCCGTCGGTGAGGATGCTGTCCGGCAGAACGACGCCGACTCTGCCGCCGGTCTTGACGATGGACATGATATGCTGCAGAAAATTAACCTGATTATCCGAGGTCTTGATAAATTCCGGACGGTTTGCCGAAACGTCCACGCTGCCCTGCGGACGGGTGCCGAAGGGCGGATTTGTCATAACCACCTGATACATCTTGTCCGAGGTGTCGATCAGCGAATCCTGATAGGCGATGGGGCTACGGTTTACGCCGATATCGTGCAGATACAGATTCATCGACGCGAGCGTCACCACAAGAGAGGTATTATCCGCACCGAACAGCGCATTATTTTTGAGGAATTTCTGCTTTTCGATATCGCGGCTCTGGGTGCGCATATGCTCATAGGCGGCAAGCAGGAAGCCCGCTGTGCCGCAGCAGGGGTCCGCCACAGTCTCGGTAATCTTCGGGTCGACCACGTCCACGATCGCGGAGATCAGCGCGCGGGGCGTGAAATACTGCCCGGCGCCGCTCTTCTTATCCTGCCCATTCTTTTCGAGGATCTTTTCATAGATCGCACCTTTGAGGTCGCCCTCCATCATATACCAGTTGTCTTCGGACACCATGTCGATGACCTTTTTGAGCATAACCGGTTTATCGATCTTGTTGGTCGCCTTGGTGAAGATGGTTCCGATCAGTCCGTCCGCCTGGGAGAGTTCTTTGAGGATCTCCTCATATTTGTCCACAAGGTCGGTACCGCTGAGTGCGGAAAGGTCTTTCCACTTATAGCCCTCCGGCAGGTGGCTACTGAGCCCCATAGCCTCTTTCTCATCGTCCATTTTGAGGAACAGAATATAGGTGAGCTGGGTGATATAATCGGTAAAACCCACGCCTGCCGCCGCGAGGACGTTGGCGATATTCCATACTTTTGAAATGAGGGCGGATTCGGTTTTCTGTGTTGCCATTTCGTACACCTCTACGCTGCTTTCAGCAGGAATTTTGATAAAGTCAGTATCTCTTCCGCAAGGACCGGCGCGGTAAAGGCTTTCACTCCTCTGCGCCAGAGATCGGTGGCGATCTCATTGAGTTCGCCAACGGAGATCGCGCCGTCGTTTACGACAAATTCCGCGATCTGCCGCATGATCTCCTTCTGATCGGGCGTCAGTTCACGCTGCGCCTGACCGCAGTACAGATTGAATTTCTGCGCGTACCCGGGGATCAGACTGGTGAGCTTTTGGTTTTTCTTATACGCAAAGCGCACGATCTGAATGAGGTTGGTCAGCGCGTTGACGTTGGTTTTGACGTCCAGTTCGTCCACGTCGCCCACGTCGTCGAGCGTTTTGTAATTCTTCCAGATCTGATAGACGCCGTACTGACGGTTTTCTGAAAGGAGCCGGTCGCGCAGATCGATAAGCATACTGTGCGTGATGACGGTATCTTCGGAATTATAGATGATACGAAGCGCTTCGATGCTGTCTTTGTTATCGTCGAGGTATTTCTCAAAGTTTTCAATAAACGTGCGCGCCGTTTCTTTGGAAAAACCGGCGTAGATCAGCTCGTCCGGATCGTCTTCCGTTGTCACCACGTATCCGCGCTGCATTTCGAGCAGTTTTCGCCGCGCGGGAACGTTGTAGATCAGGTCGGCGATCAGTTCCATGCGGTCGGTGTTTTCTTCCGAAGGGCTATAATACGGCGGGAGCGTTTCGTGATCGAACGCATCCTGAATTTTCGCGGCTATTGTCTTCGGTGCGAAGCCATATTCCGAAATGAAGAAATCCAGGTGTCTGCCAAACAGAGCATTATCCTCATAGCGGCGGTTGATCGTGGAGCAATAGTCGCGCAGGAGCAGCAGATTTTCGTCGCTCAGTTCGTTGTGCGCGAGGTGTTCGAGCAGGGCTTCCAGCGTGAAGACTTTGCCTTTTCCTCCGCCACCGCCCGGATGGGGGATATTCTTTTCGTGCTCGGTCACGCCGACCGCATCCACGATGTAATAACATTCTTTCGTGTTGGCGTTGGGCGTCACTTCACGCAGTTTGTCGTCGTCTACCACGCGGCAGCCGCGCCCTTTCATCTGCGTGTAAAGGACGTCGGAGTTCACATCTTTCATAAAGAGGACGACTTCCAGCGGTTTGACGTCGGTACCCGTCGCCACGAGCGTGACCGTGACAGCGATACGGAAATCCTTTTCCGTGCGAAGGTCGCGGATCAGCCCATTGGAATCCTCCGCCGTATAGGTGATCTTCTGAACGAAATGCTCCGGTACTTCGCCGCCATCAAATTCTTCACAGAAGACTTCTTTTGCCACTTCGACGATCTGCGAAGCGTGATTGTCGTCCTTTGCGAAAATCAGCGTTTTCGGTATGTACGCCCACTTTTTCTCACGGTCGGGGTACAGATCTTCGTAAACGGCTTTTTTGTACGCCTTCAGCACTTCTTTGATCTGATCGGGATTGATAACGGAACGATCAAGGGCATTCGGAGCGTAATCAATACGGTGGTGCGCTTCGTAAGTCGTCACCTCGCCGGTTTTGCGCGCGATCTCGGTAACGGTCGTGTCCGGATTGATCGCGCCGCCGTGCTCGGTCACCTGCGTTTTGATGCGGTAAATACGCGCGGGAACGTTGACCCCGTCAATCACGGAGTCTTCGTAGGTGTATTCTTCGATGATGTTGTTATTGAAGAAGGCGTATGCCTCCGGTGTAGGCGTTGCGGTCAGCCCGAGCACATGAGCGGATGAGAAATAGTCAAGCACAGCGCGCCATTTTCCGTAAATGGAGCGATGGCATTCATCGACAATGATAAGCTGGAAATAATCGGGCGGCAAAGTGAGATTGTCGCCAAGTTGAATGACTTTCGTTTCGTTCTTTTCGTCTTCAGCGGCGTTTTTCTCATCCTCCGCGTCTTCGTTATCGTCGCTCGGGATCGCGTTGCCGGTCAGAACGGCAAATAGCTTTTGTATCGTTGAAATGATGATATCTGCTTTGATGTCGTTTTCTTTTTTCAGCCGTTTGATCTCATAAAGCGAACTCATTTCCTGCTGACCTTCGGTGCGGTCGAAGGTGCTGAATTCGCTCTCGGTCTGACGGGCAAGGTTGTTTCTGTCTACAAGGAAAAGGATCTTTCTCGCAGGGGTGTAGTTCAGCAACCGATAGCTTGCAAGACAAGCAAGATACGTTTTACCGGAGCCGGTCGCCAAAACTGCAAGACTCTTTTTTGTGCCTTGTTTGATTGAGTTTTCAAAGGCGACTTCCGCACGGTACTGGCAATCGCGCAGTCCGCGCTTGTCAAGTCTCGGAAGAGCGCCGTATTCGGAAACTTGACCGATGATCTGCAGCATCTTTTTGGGCGAGTGCATTTCGGATAATTCGACATAATCGCTGTCCGGCTGCAGCATATTTTTGAAATAGATCTTCTTGCCGTTTGCAAGGTAAACGAGCGGGATTCGATTTGGAAACCACAATCCGTACCAATTCTGCGGATTGCAGGCATAGTTCTCCGCTTGCTTTTCAACTTCGTCGCCAAGCGGGTTTTCTTCGCGTTTTGCCTCAACGACGGCGATCGCCTTATCGTCAATAAAAAGAAGGTAATCGCTCTCGGTGTTACCCTGCATAAGCGCTTCTTTTACGGCAGATGCGCTTTTCGGGATATACTCGTCTCTTGATACGATGTCCCAACCGGCGCTGGTCAGTTGCTTATCTATTTTTACTCTGGCTTTTTCTTCAGGCAGCATGATGTATGATTCCTTTCAAGTGTTAACTTGTCCGTTAATTCTTTTCGGCTTGAGTTTATAATCCTTTTTATCGTTTACAACTTCCATTTTATATATAGGAATTTTTTTCTCAAGAGCTATTTCAGTAAGGATTTTTTCATTGATTTCACTTATCTTTCTGCCGAGATATAGCGCACTTGGCCGTTTTGGAATGGGAATGTGATTACTATTTGCGATGCCTGAACTTTTAGGATTGATAAAAAGTCGCCATTCCCTTTCCGGAGCCCAATCTTTGGCTTTATGTAAAGCTATTTTCTTGCAGCCGAAACTGTCAACCGGAGGAAGAATCTTGGATAAAAGCTTTGAATCAAAAGTTATTCCGTTCAGCTGTAATCCCAACCGAATCACTATGTGAATCCATAAATTTAATGCATAATCTGTAGCGTCGAATCTTTGGTTTGTATAAAGGACTGGATACAGCTCACACGAGTATTGTTGAGAAAAACGTCCGTCGTCATCATAATAGGGCTTATCCTTAAAATCATAGGCCAAAGCAAAACCTGCAGCAGAGTCCGCATAATGGCCCCACATCAGCGGGGAACAAATATTCGTAGAAAAACAGGCAAATTTAGTTGTTTGTTGTATTGCTTGTATAAGATCATCTCTATATCGGCCACAACTATCAAAAAATACTGCCTTCAATAGTTGTTCCATATCTTCTAATGATCCATTAGAAAAAGTCCTTACAAGTTTTAACAGAGATTCAATATTTGGGAATAATTCTTTTAGATGTGAAGGTATTTCTCCTGTTCTTTTTTGAACAGTTAACAGTTCATTAATAACCTGTGTTCCATTTTGGGATTTGATCCAATTTTCTAATGCTTCCAAGCGGGAGAACATTCTTGCATCAAAATCATCATTCATAACATCCGCAGAGGAAGTCCAAATCTGGTCTTTATAAAAAGCGTCAAAAGATCTATCTGAGCAATATCTGAATCGGAATAGCTCTTTTGGTGTTTTTTTTATGACAAATTCCATCAATTTTGCCAAGCTTTCCTCTTGCTCTTTCGGGGAAAGGTTTGACCAAATATATGTATTATAAAGAAGATTTTGGTACTCTGCTTGTTTCATTTCAACACCCGACATAAAGAATTGATAATATAACCACCTTATAAAGCATTCTGAAATCACACCATTAGCAACGATATCTTTCACCAATTGATAACATCAATGCATATAGCAAACAAAATGCGAAAAAAACGTCAAGACATTGCCTTTTTATGAATGATTATCTGCTCGTTACATATCGATTTAATGATTTCATATACCCATGCCGTGGCTGACTTTGCTTCTGTTACCATTTTTTCCTTTTCCTCTTCTGTCAAAACACACCGTATTTTTACAAGCAACTCATCGGTGATATACTCTTTCCCGAGCGCTTTCAGTGCCTGAATCGTCAACGCTGTTTTGAATGAAAGGTTGGAAATATCTCTATTGGTCGTCCGTTTGAATTTAATTGTAGTATTACCGTAAGCATATTCTTTATATGCGCCGTCGCTGACGTAGGACCAGACGGCGGGGACCTGTGTGGAAAGACCGAGAAGGTTCAGCGCTGTGTCGCCGCAGGGGACAATGGTCCAACCAAAGTTACGGGCGATGGCGTGCGCGACGGCGTCCGGTGCCGGGGCGATGTATTCGCCGAGCAAACTACTGTATTCCGGTTTGTAATATACGCCGAACAAAACGCGTGAAATGATCTTTTCTTTTTCCAGACGATATAGACAGTCGCTGATTCTTTGGGTTTCTGCGACGTTTGCGAAATCCGCCGCAACAAAAACAAAGCCGTTGGGAGCGGCTTCAATTTTTTTCTTTACGGCTTGATAATAATTCGGTCTGCTCATAACGCACCTCACGAAAAATAGTATACATTATTTTTCGTGGAATAGCAAGACGTTATTCAACAATTTTTGCAAAGAAAAAGCGGAGCACATGGCCCCGCAAAAAAAATGAATTGCTTATTCTTGTTCATCAAGTCCCTGAAAGAAATCATCATAGGTGCAGTTATAGATTTTCTTTAATTCTATTAACACACTCACACGGATATTGAGTTCGCCGAATTCATACTTCGCATAGGTGGTTCTGCCGATATCGCAGCCACGGCGCTGCAGCTCTGCACACAGCTTTTCCTGCGACAGATGATGATCCATTCTGAGGCGGCGAAGATTATCCCCCATGTTTCTGTCGCGGCGTAGTTTCTGCTCCATAGTGTCACACTCCAAAACAAGAATTGACCAGTATCGGTTGCAATCTTGCTTTATTGTATGTTATACTGAAGCAAGATATTGACCGTGATACTGGTCATTTTGCGGAGCAAACTATGGAATTTTGTAAATGTACGTTTTTCGGGCACCGGGATGCGCCGCCCGGAATAAAAGCCTCACTTCGGCAAGTTCTATCGGATCTGATCGAGCGGCAGGGAGTTAAACAGTTCTATGTGGGCAATCATGGCAGCTTTGACACCATGGCGCGCAACCTGCTGGCCGAGTTTGAGCAAACCCACGGGATCAGCTATGAAATCGTTCTGGCTTATCTGCCGATACAGGAAGATCCGCTTTGCGACGCCGACCACACGCTTCTGCCGGAGGGGATTGAAACCGTCCCGCCGCGTTTCGCTATTGAGTATAGGAACAAATGGATGATCGACCATTCGGATATCGTCATCACCTACGTCCATCGCTCATTCGGCGGCGCGGCAAAATTCAAGGAACTGGCCGAGAAGAAAAATAAAGTTGTGATTCAGATTATGTGAAAATCAATTCCCGGCTTACGATTTCTTCCGCTCTGTTGCGAATGTTGTTCATCCGCCCGACCCATTCCATCTGGTCCTCCGCTTTCAGCTTTTCGGTCATGCCCTCCTGCATGGCCATTTCTTTTACCGTCCGAAGGAAGAGATCTTCGGCTTGGGCGTTGATTTCTGCAAGGTATGCGTTCAGCCTGCCGGACACGTACAGGTCGAGATACAAGGATTTCTTGTTCCGCCGGATGCAATTCAGATGTCGTTGTGCCCAGATTCCGAGGAAACGAGATTCCTCTTCCGGAGCGTTATCTTCCGGTATCTCTGCGGGCGTCATAACGCCGTTCCGTATCACTCTGCCGGTGGGGTAATAATAATCACCCTGAAGTTCGTATTCCCAACCGGTGCGTTCGTCGATGATTGTCTTTTCCATAAAACAAAACCTCCGTTTCTTTTGTGCCTTGATCATACCAAAACAAGGGGAGGGCTGTCGAATGTGTGAAAATTTATTTTTTACTTCAATTCCTTGTTGATTTTTGCATAACAACAGACGAAACGCAGGTTGTATGAATCGCCCTGAGCTTATTGATATATCATAAGAATAATTTACACCCGAATGGGTATAATACCAGCATGATATCTGTGATATATACCTTATCGGGTGTATTATTCGCATTTTTTCTTGACATTATACCCTAAAGGGTGTATTCTATAGGTGTAATAAAGATGAGAGGACCATTTTTGTGAATAAAATCGCAGAGTACATCAAAACCAGCCGCCGCGCCGCCGGGCTGACGCAGGAGGAATTTGCCGCCCGTTCCGGCCTCGGTCTGCGTTTTGTGCGTGAGCTGGAGCAAGGCAAAGAGACCGTCCGGATGGACAAGGTCAACGTTGCGCTGGGCATGTTCGGTATGGAAGCCGTGCCGGGAAAAATCGAGCGAAGGGATGAGGAAGCATGAGCGCACTTCGTACCGCATACGTATATGTTCGCGGCGCATTTGCCGGGACGCTGGCTGAAACGGACGAGGGCTACTCCTTCGCCTATGATCCGCAATATCTCGCCAACGGGAATGCAAGCCCGGTTTCTCTGACGCTGCCGTTGTCGGCTGAGCCGTATACTTCCAAAACGCTGTTTTCGTTTTTTGACGGCCTGATCCCCGAAGGTTGGCTGCTCGGCGTAGTAAGCCGCAACTGGAAGATCAGCCGGGACGACCGTTTCGGGCTGCTGCTTGTCGCGTGCAAAGACGCCATCGGCAACGTCCAGATCAGGGAGGAACGCGTATGAACTGTTTATGCTGTGGGAAACCGCTGAAAACCGACGACGGTTCCGGGTGGCACAAAAGCTGTATCAAACGGTTTTTCGGTACCCCTGTGCTTCCGGAGATCGAAATCAACAATCAAACGCTGGAATCCATCGTCACAGAAAGCGTTGGCAAGGGACTGACCGTTCCCGGCGTACAGAAAAAGCTGTCCCTGCATCTGTTTTCGGATGGGGAAAAGCCGCGGCTGACCTTGGTAAACTTCCCGACCGGTTATATCCTGAAACCGCAAACGGAGGAGTTCACCGCGCTGCCGGAATCGGAACAGCTTGTGATGCACATGGCTGACGTCTGCGGGATCGCGACCGTTCCGCACGCACTGATCGCAGAAGGAGACAGCTGCGCATATATCACAAAACGTGTGGACCGCGTGATAGAAAAGAGCGCCGTTTCCATGCTCGCCATGGAGGATTTCTGCCAGCTTGATCTGCGTCTGACCGCGGATAAGTATAAGGGCTCCTATGAGCGCTGCGCGAAGATCATAGAGCGGTATTCCTCGCGCAGGGCGTTCGATCTGGCGGAGCTTTTCGCGCGTCTTGTGTTCTGCTTTATGACAGGGAACTCCGATATGCACCTCAAGAATTTTTCTCTGATCGAGACTGCGGAAAACAGCGGCGAATATATCCTTTCGCCCGCATACGACCTGCTGCCCGTCAACGTGATCATGCCGGAGGACAAAGAGCAGTTCGCCCTCACGATGAACGGCAAGAAAGAAAATCTGCGCAGGGGCGATTTTCTGAAATTCGCCGACGCCTGCGGCATTTCCCGCACCGCCGCGGAAAAAATGATCGCCCGGCTGCTTGCGAAAGAACAGAAACTGCTTACACTGTGCGACAATTCATTGCTTCCGGATGAAATGAAACAGGTCTTCCGGGAACTCATCACAAAACGTTGCCAAACGCTTTCCGGGGAATAATGCGGTTTTTTGTTCAGCGATCTTCCGTTTGTTTTTTCAGATGATTTTTTGACATTCCACGGAAAAATCGCCAAGCTGAACACACCTGCAAAAGCGATTCTTGTTGCCACCGGCGCGTTTTTTCGCGTAAATCTGCGTGAATCCGTGAAAAGGCCAAAATGCCCGAAAAACCTTACGTACAGCCACTTGCGGGCACATGTGCACACACGTGAAAACGGCTCGATCCGGCTTTCGTAATGAGCAGGTTGTCAGTTCGATTCTGACCACCAGCTCCAATGCCCGAAAACCCTTATTTTACAAAGGGAGTCGGGCTTTTTATTTTCTCCGAAAAAGCTATGCAAAAACGCTTAAAAATCGGAAAATGGTCAACAAATGGTCAACAATTCAATATTTTTTCGTTTTTTGAGTAAAAAAAAGAACAGCGTATCGATCTCCCCGGACGGAGGTTGACACGCTGTTCTTCTTATGCCTTTTTGCGGAGTAGGTTTCCGAGCTGTTCGGAGGCAATCTGATCTGCGCTCTTGATTTGGTGGGTGTAAATAACCCCGGTGGTCTGCACGTTGGAATGGCCGAGGCGTTTTGAAACGGTTTTGATGTCGATACCGTTTGCAATCAGAAGCGAGGCGTTTGTATGCCGGAGGGAATGCAAGTGGATATTCGGCAGCTCGTTACGCTGAAGAAAATCACGAAACCATTTTGACGGAGTGTCCGGGTGCAGCGGTGAACCGTTCCAATTTGTAAAAACATAATCTGTCTTATTCCATGCAAAACCGCATTTCATTTTCTCGGTGAGCTGTTCCGTTTGCCATTCGCGCAGTACGTTTACCGCCTCCGGGGGGATGCTGATAACGCGCTTTGAGGTTTCATTCTTCGGCTCGTCCTCAATCACTCCTTCCCCACGGATATACAAGCGCGATTTGCAAATATCAAGCGTTCCGGCGTCAAAATCAATATTTTTCCATTCAAGCCCCATCGCCTCACCGCGCCGCATTCCTGTGTAAATCAGAACGGTGATTAACGCACGGTATACGGAGGGCTCGTTTCCAAGCGCAGACAGCAGTTTTATTACTTCGGTTTCGTCCAAGTAGGCCGCTTCGGTGTGCTTT
>CAMOVW010000074.1 GCA_946627725.1 uncultured Clostridia bacterium | reverse complement strand
CGGCGAACGGCGAACGGCGTTTATCGCGCGAACAGCGCGATAAATTATAATTTGTTCCCAAAAAAATCCGCCCTTTCGGGCGGTCATTGGGCGGAGCGGAACAGGTCTATGAGTTCTTTACGGCTTTTGCAGCCGGTTTTCTGCAGCAGATTGTGCACATGGAATTTTACGGTGCTCTCTGAAACAAATAGCCGGCCTGCGATTACGGGGGTGGTCTCCTTTTCAAGAAGAAGCGAAAGGATCTCCTTTTCCCGGGGTGAAAGATCGTGCTGCAGGGCGAACCGCTGAAAGCGCAGGCGTTCTTCCTTTTCCAGATCCAGCCGGGGCAGATAGAGCCGCTGATACAGAGGCCAGAACAACACGAGCGTAGCAACGTATAAAATCGCCGCAGCTGCAACAAGCAAGACCACACTGCCGGAAACCGCAGTACCGTAGAAGGCGCCTGCAGCTTCGCCGCATCTTCCGAACAGCAGCCCGAAACCGACGAGATACCGCAGATGATATTTCTCCGCAAGATCCGCAAACACCGTAACACGAAAAACGGAGAAAAATCCCGCGGCAAAATACCCCAGCGCCCAGAATACCGCCGCAGGAAGAGGCTCGTTTTTCAGCCCGAGGGAAACAAACGGAATGATCAACGCGCATAATGTGAGTACAGTGCCGTATTTTCTTTTGATATCATTTACGATACCGGCAATAATCAAACCGGCGGCGTAAAACAGGCGCAGCAGCTCCGGATACAGCCGGCTGCCGATATCGGACGCAGGGAAAGAAAAGCCGATCTGATTCACCGCGCTGAACAAATACACGATCACACACACAAAAGGCAGTATTATTTTCAGCGGGATGCGCTCCTGCGCAGGGGGACTGTTTTCGGGTATATCCAACGATTCGCTGCGAAAAATCACCAGAACAACAAAGGCTGTAACCGCAGCGAGAAGCGGCAATACGTCAACAGAAGAATATATGGTTTGCGAAGTGAACAGCGTAAGCAGCCAGGATGCGACAGACGCAAGCCCGTAGCCGATACCGAAGATTCTGCCACGGTACGCAGGCTCTGCCCTGTTGAGCATATACAGATATAATCCGGCGATCGCACCGCAGATCAGATTTGAAACGAAGCCGAAAACAAGCACCGCCGGAAGGGACACGGCAAGCATTGCGGGAACGGCGCAAAAGAAATACCCGACCGCTGCGCCCGCAAACAGCGGCTTGCCGATCCATGCGGCTCTTTTATACAGAATAATTGAAAATATGCCGATCCCGGCAGCCTGCAGCAGATAGCCCGCCCCCATAGACAGCAGCTCCGCCGCGCCGGACGGAACAAGGTCGATCAATCGGTACAACCAACCGAGATACCCGACAGAGGTAAGGAAGAAACAAAGAAATATCGTTATGGTCTGCAGCAGGGATCGTTTATGGTTTTTGATAAACATCTTCATGGCTCACGCCCTCACCCGGTAAAGGTTGCTGTTGCAAAAGGAGACACAACGTTTGTTGTGTCTCCCCTGCGGACAGGCTATTTGTTATCTGTTGAAAATGCGCTGGAAGAATTCCGCGATGCTGCGGAAGAAGTTCACCAGCCACTGCCAGAAGGACGTTTTGGAGGAACCGCTGTCGGAAGGCGTTTCGCGCACCACGCCGGCAATGCTGACGGTGGCAAGGCCTTCGGCGGCAGGAACGGTATAATAACCGCTGCCGTCCGGCTGTACTTCTTCACCGTTGATATAGATCACATAATCCGGGAAGGCGAAGCCGCTCTGGATATGCACCTTGAACTTCATCTCCTGCGTGGAGAACCAGCGGTAGGTGGTGAGGGTTCTGATGGTAACGCCGTCGCCAACCTCAAGGGTGTAGTACATGTTGTTCATCGTAACAAAGCGGATGGCCTTATCGCTCTGATCCAGCAGAGAGAGAACCTTGGTCTCTTCTTCGCCGCAGCGGCTGCAGGTACGCTTTGCTTCGCCGTCTACGCCGTAATCGGGTTCCTTAACGGTTACCCACTCGCCCCAATCGTGGCCGAGCGCGTCGGCGTCTTTCAGCACGGTTTTATCGCTGCAGTTCACGCAGGCGTAAACGGCTTTGCCCGGTTCGGTGCAGGTGGGGCCGTTTTCTTCGTCGTAGCCAACGAATTCGGTATATTTGTGTTTATTCTCATCCTTTTTGGAGAGAAGGGCGGTGATCTCTTCTACCTTTTCGTCAATATCTTCGCCGTTTTCGATCGCAGTGCGAAGCGCATCAAGCATGCCGTTGAGCTCTGCGATATAGATACGGCAGTAAACGTCGTCAGAGAGGGCGTCAACTTCGGCCTGCAGCACGGAGATATCAAAGGTAAACTGCGCCACGGCTTCATCGTTGGAAGCGGCAAAGGTATACACGCCTTCGCTCACGGTACCGGCGGAAACCGACCAGCCGTTGAATACATAACCGGTCTTGTTCGCTGCGGGCAGCGTATAGGCGGCGCCGGCGATATCCTTTACGGTATCAACGGTCTGGCCGTCCACGGTTACGGTAAGGGTGTACAGCAGCCAGTTGGGCGCGTCCGCGATCGCGGCCTTCATACGGGCAAGAAGATCGTCCAGATCGGCGGCGGACGCCGGGATCACAGCGGTTTTATCGGTCTTTTCGTTCTTCAGCGCTTTCAGGCGCAGCGTATACGTGCTGTGATAGCTTTCGCTGTCGGCAAGGATCGCATCGATGGCGGCCTCGGCGACGTTCAGTTCGGCAAGATCATACCAGGTTGCGGTAATCGTTGCGTCGGAAGTCTGGAAGGTATAGCGTTCGCCGTTCATGCCTGCGGTATCGCCGGTCCAACCCGTAAATACGTAACCTGCGCGCTCCGGATAGCTGAGCTGGATGGACGTGCCGACTTCTTCGGTGAAGCTGCCGTCGGCGGCGCCGTTTTCATATTTCACGGTAAGCGTGTAGCTGGCAACGTATCCGTTGGGCTGGAATACGGCGTATACGTTGGTATCGGCAGCTGCCGGTGAGAAATCGGCGGGATCCCAGCCGATGAAATCGAAGCCCTCTTTTTCGGGTGTGCCGAGGATCTCTGCGGGGAATTCAAATTCTTCTTCCGCCTCACGCACCAGCGTGGCAAGAAGCGTGCTGTCGCTGTAGAAATTGAAGCTGTAGTTCGTGGCGCCGTCTTTATTGTACTGGGCGATCACGGTCATGCTTCCGGTGACGTTGTTCACCGGCAGGCTCCACTGCGCGAAGGTATAGCCTTCTCTTTCCGGCGCGGGAACATAGCCTTCCGCAGCCGCGGCGTCGCCGCCTTCGGCAACGGATACGGCGGCCAGCTTGCTGCCTTCGGCGTCGTAGAAGGAAACGATATACGAAGGAACGGTTTCAAGGGCGTCCGTGGTGAAGACCACGTCTTCGGTCACTTCAAACTCGGGGGTGGGGTTGGCGATCTCAACGCCGTTGGCGTAGAGCTTCAGGCCGTCCGCAACGTAACCTGCAAGCGCCTCGGCGCTGACGCTGATCTTGGTCTTGTAGGTATAGGTACCCTCGTCAACGTCGATGGCGGTGCCTTCGCCCGCGTTCGCGGTCACGTTATAAAGGGTTTCGGTCTCGCTGTAATATGCGGTAAAGGTGGCGGGCCCTTCGATCGCGGGAAGGATCACGTTGCCCTTTTCATCCTTTTCGGTATAGATCTGCGTGCCGTCCGTCCAGCCCGCGAAGGTATAGGAGATACCCTCGGCTGCGGGTCTTCTGGGGGTGGAGCCGGTATATACGGGCGCAGCGCCGTGATAACAGGCTTTGGTCTGCAGCTCGGTACCGTCGTAATTCACAAAGGCGACGTTGTACTGATTGCGGTCGTAGAACACTTTCAGAATGGTGGAGCCGTTGCCGGCCACGGTGCCGGTAAGGCGGGATTTCTGCTGGTTCACGGTAAAGCCGACGCGAGCCTGAGGATCAATGGTAACAATATTATTTGTTCTGCCGTAGGTCAGGTAGCTGTCGGCAGGCACAAGACGGTTTTTGTCGTTGAGATAAGAACCCTTGGTGTTCATCTCGTAGTTATAAACGTTTACGTCCACCATGCCTTCGGCCCAGTAGGCTTTCAGCTTCACGTTGCCGTGGCGGCCTTCGATGCGGTCAGCGGTATAGAACTGCTCGCCCACGGTCCAGTTGCTGCCCTCGTCGGCTTCCACAACTTCCCAATACCAGAAGCTGTAACCCTGACGGGGCGCGGGATAACCGGAAAGGTCGTTGCCCTCGGCGGCGAAGAGCTCGGCCATGGTGCCGGTGCTCTCGATATTATAGGTGGCGGTTTTGATTTCGGTGTTTACGTTGTCGTCGTCCGCGTTCACCAGCGTCATGGTAAAGGGAACGGGCTCCCATGTGGCGTAGGCGATGCCGTTATAACCGACGCGCACGTAACTCAGCCCCGAATGGGTATCGGGGTTACCGGACCAGCCTTTGAAATTATAGTATTCCTTGTTGGGGCCGGAATAGGTGGGGGTATAACGGAAACCGTTCGTGGTGGGGATCTGGTCGCCGATCTTTACGTATTCGATCGCATTCAGACTCTGGAAGGAACCGCCGTTGGGGTCTACGGTAACACGGGTGCAGAGCTCATCCAGCGCGGTATTCAGGGCTTTTGCAAGCTCGTTGGGGTTGGTATCGCTGTTGAGCGTGGTAAGGCCGACCAGAGCGTTTTTGAACGCGGCCTGCAGGGCGGTCCATTTATAGTTGGAGTTTGCATCGAAATAGCAGCTGGTGATGTTGCCGTTGGAAATGCCGGTAACACCGAGGGAAGCCATTTCGGAGATCGCTCTCTGCACGGCGGCGCGAAGCGTGGATTTATTATACTGCTTTGCGGAAAGCATGATCATGGCGTGGGTAAAGGAGTAGTCGGAGGAGTTGCCGGGGTCCTCGTTGGCGTACATGCCCTTTACGGCGTAATTATAAGTGGAAACGTATTTTGAGGAATCCGCAGCGTCGTTCGCAGCGGGTACGTTCAGCAGCGCGCGGGGCCATGCGCCGGCGTACTTTACGCCTTCCTGCTCGTACTGATCGCCGAAGTTATCCCAGCTGTTGGTGCCCTGCCCGGCGATAATATACACAAAATCGTTGAAATAAGCGGAGCGGGAATCAGAGGAGTTGTCTGTTTTGGTGCCGTTGTAGGCAAGCTGACGGCTGCCCTCGGAGTAATCGGCCACGTACCAGTTGCCATTGTCGCCGTCCTCGTTATCGGTGGCCATCAGGCCCACAGCCAGGTTCGGGATCTGCCCCAGATCGGAATACCGGGAGGTATCGATATAGAGGTTGCCGTAGGGGGTGGCGAAAACGGCTGCAAGGCAGTTATGATCCGTAAGGCCGTTATCGTGGGTGAAATAGTCGAAGCTGCTCACGTTGAAGGTGGAGGCGGTGTTATTCGTATCGCCCCAGCCGGTGGCGGCGGCATTGTCGAAACCGGTGGTATCATTGAAATGTGCGGTAGACGTGGGGGTATTCAGGAAGGCGAGCTTATAGCGGGTGGCCCCGGCGTGAGACGCGGTCCAGGCCTCTCCCTGTGTCAAGCCAAGGGCGGTGGTGTAGGCGTCGCCGCCCACGTATGCGGTATCGCCCGCGGTGATAAAGGCGCTCATGCCCTTATCGCCCGAGTAGTTGGGATAATAGTTGCCGTCGTGGGTAGCGCCTGTCTGCGGGGTGATGGAATGAACGCCGCTCAACCAGGTGATCTGCTGCGCATAGGAGAAGAAAGCCGCGCCGCCCCACTGGTTCTTTGTGCGAACCATGGCGCCTACGGGCGCTACGTAGGGCTTATAAACGTAGGTAAGCGCATAGGCGTGCTTTACCTTGCCGTCCGCCTTATCCGTAAAGGTGAGCGTCCAGAGGATATAGCAGCCGTTGGCGGAAGCCGCCAGATTTGGGCTCATACCGGCGGTGATATCCACGCTGGAGCCGGAAGCAATCGTATTGCTTGAAAGCGTTACGCTGCCGCCGGAAATCGCCTGAAAACTACTGTTTACAAACTGATATGTGATTGCGGCGTTCTCTGCGCCGTAATTCTGCTGGTCGAAGGTATAGGCATATTTGTAATAAATCTTACCCGTCGTTTCAGCAGCGGCCAGCGGCGCGTTGTTCGCGTCGTTGTTGATATAATACTGGAAGGGGCTGGCGGTATTGGCGGTCCATGAGGAACCGTTGGGATACAGATAGATCGCTTCGGGCACGATAAACGTAAGATTGCCCATCGGAAGCGCCGCGCTGCTGGATTCCGCCGCTTTTGCAACGGCGGAAGGCACGATCAGCCCCAGGCTGAACATACCCGCCAGCATGACCACGGAAAGGATCACGGCAAGCGTTTTTTTGCAGAGATGATGTTTCCTGTACATAGTAATAAAACTCCTTTCGAGCATAACTATACATATATATAATACATTAAAATATTTTGGTTTTCAAGAAAAAATTATACAAGACGCAAAATATCGTGCAAAATGTTTTATTTTCATTCCCCGAATTGTGCAAATTGGAAAAATCATGGGGGCAGAATCAAAAAACCGTAAATTCAAAGGGTTATTCCCGCAGCAGGCAGTCGAAAGCGGCGGTCATATTCCGGTGCGCAGCCACATCATGTATACGAAGGATATCCGCGCCGGAATACGCAGCGAAGAGATCCGCCGTAAGCGTGGCCGCAAGCACGGCTTCGTCGGTTTCGCCGCAGGCGGCGGCACGGATAAACCGCTTGCGCGACAACGCGCACAGCAGGGCGCTGTGCCCCGTATCCAGCTGCGGCATCCCACGCAGAAGCGTTTGGTTCTGACTGATGTTTTTGGCGAAACCGAAACCGGGATCCATACAGAGTTTTTCTTCCGGTATACCGAAGGCGGCGGCCTTCTCCGCCATTTCGTCAAAAAACAGCTGCACGTGGTTCACAACGCCGAGCGGGTATGCGACCTCTGTTTCCGTTTTCGCGTTTTCCGGCCCGGCGTGCATCAGCACCCATCCCGCGCCGTAGGACTTTACCAGAGCCGCCGTTTCAGGGTTGAATACCCCGCTCACGTCGTTTACGATATCCGCGCCGCTATCCAGCGCGTACCGTACAACGGCGGGCCGATAGGTATCTACGGAAATCGGCAGCGAAAGGGCATTGCGAACGGCAGGCAGCACGGCGGAAAGCCGCTGCAGTTCTTCCGCTTCATCCGCCCGATCCGCATTGGGCCGGGTGGAAAGCGCGCCGATATCGATGATATCAGCCCCTTCCTCTGCAAGCCGCAACGCTCTTTCTATCGCGGCGGAAGGGTCAAAATACCGCCCTCCGTCATAAAATGAATCGGGGGTCACGTTCAGGATCCCCATCAGATACGTTTTTTTGCCCAGCGGCAGTTCGCCCCCTGCAAAAGAAAACTTACGGCACAACGTATTCCGCCTTCTTTCTGCTTTTTATTTATAATATCTTTTTTTTTCGTATTTTGCAATATTATTTCGAAATAGCAATTGCATTTAAGCGATAAATAAAGTAAAATAAGAAAAAACCGCGGAGGTACATCTATATGAAAGCAGTGATCAGCGTTACGGGAAGAGATAACGTAGGCATTATCGCAGGGGTAAGCGCTTACTGCGCAGAGAAAGGCGCGAACATCATCGATATCACCCAGAGCGTATTACAGGAATATTTTGCAATGATCATGCTGGCGGAGATCGATAAACTCACCGTCCCGTTTGCGCAGTTTGTGGACGAACTCACCGAACTCGGCAAAGCGAAAGGGCTTGAAATACACACGATGCATGAAGATATTTTCAACACCATGCACCACATCTGAGAGGCGGCCAAAATGATCAACACGGCAGACATACTTGAAACAATAAACATGATCCGGCAGGAGAACCTCGATATCCGCACCATTACAATGGGGATATCCCTGTTCGACTGCGTCAGCGACGACCCGAAGCGCCTTTGCGCCAACATTTACGATAAGATCACAAAAAAAGCCGAACATCTTGTAAAAACCGGCGAGGAGATCGAAAAGCAATACGGCATCCCCATTGTGAACAAGCGGATCTCCGTTACCCCCGTATCGCTGATCGGCGGCGCGCACAAAGAGGAAACCTATATCGAGATCGCCAAAACGCTGGATAACGCCGCCCACGCCCTCGGGGTCAATTTCATCGGCGGCTATTCCGCCTTGGTGGAAAAGGGCTTTACCGAAGGCGCTAAACGCATGATACATACCATACCCGAGGCGCTTGCCTGCACCGAACGGGTATGCTCCAGCGTAAACGTAGCCAGCACAAAAGCGGGCACAAACATGGACGCGGTGAACATGATGGGTCGCATCATCAAAGAAACGGCCCTGCGCACCAAAAACGCGGATTCCATCGGCTGCGCAAAGCTTGTGGTATTTGCGAACGTACCTATGGATAACCCCTTTATGGCAGGCGCGTTCCACGGCGTGGGCGAAAACGAGTGCGCGATAAACGTGGGCGTTTCCGGCCCCGGGGTGGTGGCGAGCGCCATCCGCAGAGCCGGGGACTGCGATCTCTCTTCCCTTGCGGACATCATAAAGAAAACGGCGTTCAAGATCACCCGCGTTGGCCAGCTGGTGGCCACCGAAGCCAGCAACCGTCTGGGCGTGCCCTTCGGCATTGTGGATCTCTCGCTTGCCCCCACCCCCGCCATCGGCGACAGCGTAGCGCGGATCCTTGAAGAGATGGGTCTGGAATGCTGCGGCTGCTTCGGCACCACGGCGGCGCTGGCCATGCTGAACGACGCGGTGAAAAAGGGCGGCGTGATGGCGTCGTCCCACGTGGGAGGCCTTTCCGGCGCGTTTATTCCGGTTTCCGAAGACGAGGGCATGATCCATGCGCTGGAAGCGGGATGTCTCAAGATGGAAAAGCTGGAAGCCATGACCGCGGTATGCAGCGTTGGGCTGGATATGATCGCCATACCGGGCGATACCGAAGAAGCGGTGATCTCGGGCATTATAGCGGATGAAACCGCCATCGGTGTGGCGAACACAAAAACCACCGCCGTGCGCGTGATTCCCGTATACGGCAAGGGCCCCGGCGAAAACGTCCGGTTCGGCGGCTTGCTCGGATACGCCCCCATTATGGATATCAGCACCGTTTCCCCCTTAAAGTTCATCTCCCGCGGCGGGCGGATCCCTGCGCCGATCCACTCGCTGAAGAACTGAATACAGTCACGATTTATATGTTTTGTACCGATACCGGGCTTTTTTCGCGGACAGACTTGCAAAAACGCGGAAAAGAACTTGCATTCCGGAATCCGATATGTTATAATTTTAAGGAATATTTGTAAATACGCTAAAGGAGATATCACAATGGCAAGCTTTAAGAAGATTCTGAAGGGCGCCGGGATCACCGCGGCCGCTGCCGCAGGCGCATACATCACCGCGGGCGCTGTTATTTACGAAGGCGCGCTCTCTCGCTGGGGGTATATCAACTTCAAACCCGAAGAGCCCCTGAACGAAGAATATAATATGACGAAATACCTGAACAACCCTTATTTCCGTAAAGCGGACGATTGGTTTGTGGCTTCCGACGCCGCCGAAACAAAGCTGATCAACGCCAAAGGCGAAACGCTTGTTGCGGAGCTAATTCGCCAGCCGGAAGAGAGCCATCTCTGGGCAGTGGTGGTACACGGTTATTCCAGCCGCCCCCGCAGCATGGCAAAGCAGGCCCTCGGCTTTTACGAGATGGGCTACAACTGCCTGTTCCCCTATATGCGCGGCCACAGAAAGAGCGCGCAGAACCACTGCAGCATGGGCTACTATGAGCGGTACGACGTGATCAGCTGGATCGAATACATCGTTTCGCTCGATCCCGAAGCGCAGATCGTGCTCATCGGCGAATCCATGGGCGCCGCCACGACCCTGCTTGTAACCGGCGAAGAGCTGCCCGCGAACGTTAAATGCGCCATTGAGGACTGCGGCTTTACCAACTGCCGCGATCAGTTTGCCTGCCAGATCGGCAACATTCTGCATCTGCCCGAATTCCCCTTCCTCAACGCGGCAAACACCTTCTCAAAGCTTGTATTCGGTTGGGATTTCAAAGACAACTCCCCTGTTGACGCGGTAGCCCGCTCCACTACGCCTACCCTGTTCATCCACGGCGAAAACGACACCTTCGTGCCCTACGAAATGATGAGCGTGCTTTACGACGCCTGCGCCGCAGAGAAAGACATCATCTCCATCCCGGACGCCGAGCATGCCGAAGCCTGCGACGTTCACCCCGAGATGTATTGGCCCAAGGTGAAGGAATTTGTAGCAAAATACGTAAAATAAGCATTTATAAATCAACAGAATACAATTAAATACCGGCTTGTTTGGATCTGATTCCTCACAAGCCGGTTTTTTTATTTTATGATATCAACGCGGGAAGCTTAGCGATCAGTTCAGCGTGATCGTTTCAAGCAGTACGGAAGCGCGAAGGATGATGCGCGCGTCCGCTGCCGTTACCGTTTTTCCGCCCGAAACAAGGCTGGCGGCGACCTGCCAGTTTTCGGGGGATTCCAGCTGAACGGCGATGCGCAGCGCAAAACGGGCGTCGGCTGCGGTAACTCTTCCGTCGCCGTTGTTATCGCCTTTTACGATCACGGTTTTTTCCGTTCCGTCGCCTTTCACAAGCGTTAAGCCGGAACAAAGCTTATCTCCGGCAAACAGCGTTACGCCGTCCTCTTTTACAAGATAGGCGCCGTCGCCCGCAAGGGGAAGCAGATCCTCCGTTTCCTCGCCCGCAAGCACAACGATCACACCGTCGTTTTCCTTCACGGTACCGGTATCGATCGGCGGCAGTTCCTTCAGATGCAGCTGCACATAATCGCCCTTGGCGTGATAATGATAATATCCGCCGCTCACGCTCTTATCTTCATGCACCGCTCTGGTTACGGTAAGAGAAACCGGCGTAAGGTCCGCGGTGTCATCTGTTATACGGAATCTGAACCGGGCTGCTTCAAAATTCACGGAATCGATATCGATCTCAGTATCGTCCGGCGCGTCGGCGGCGAAGGTTTTCGCATCCCACAGCGCCTCTTTGAAGTAAAACGAATATTCGATCTTACCCGGCTCGTTCGTATTTGTGTCGGCGGTATAGCTGTTGCTGAAAGTATCGTTTACCTGCTGCGCATCCTTGCCGAAGGCACTGCTTGCATATGCAAGCACAGCCGGATCATATTGAACAATGAACGCGCCCGCGTCGATACCGACGCAGTTTTGCAGGTACACGGAAACGTAAACATAGCCGTTCTTCAGGTCTGCCTGTACCGTTTTGAATCTCGGCGAATCGTCGTCTGCAGGATCGTCCGGCTGGGCAACGGCAAACAACCGGATGGAATCGCCCTTTGCGTTGTAGTGATAGTAACCGCCGCTCAGGCTCTTGTCTTCATGTACGGCTCTGGTTACGGTAAGCGATACGGGCGTATTGATCGGGTTGCCAATGACTTTGAAGCGGAAGCGTACAGCCTCAAAATAATCTGAATCTATATCGATCTCGGTATTGTCCGGCGCATCGGCGGCAAAGGTTTTTGCATCCCACAGCGCCTCTTTGAAGTAAAACGAATACTCGATCTTACCCGGCTCGCCCGCGTTGGCGTTAGCGGTATAGCTGTTGTTTTCGGTCTCCCCTACCTGAAGCGCATCCTTACCGGAAGCTGAGCTCACGAATTGAAGCGCGCCGGGATCATATTGAAGGATAAACGCGCCCGCGTCCATGCCTATACAGTTCTGCAGATATACGTTCACATAAACGTATTCGTTTTTACGTTCGCCCTGCGCCAGTTTGAACCGCGGCGCGCCGTCGGGAATATCGGGCTCATCGGGCGTAGAGGGCTGCTCCGGCACATACGGAACGGTTTCTGTTTTTGTTGCGCCGCACACCCGGCAGGTGTACTTCTTTTCACCGTCTTCAGAAGCGGTTGCGGGCTTTAATACGACGCCCGCGTCCCATGTGTGATTTGCGCAGATGCGGATGCTGCTGCCCACAGCGTTATAATGATAATAGCCGCCGGGCAGTGATTTATCTTCATGCACCGCTCTGGTTACCGTAAGGGATACGGCGGTATCCGCCGCCGAGGGGTTGATCACTCTGAAACGGATCAGCACCGCTTCAAAATTACGGGAATCGATATTTACCGGTTCGTCTTCCGGCGCGTCCGCGGCGAAGGCGTCGTGATCCCAGAGCGCCGCCTTGAAATAAAAGGAGTATTCCAGCGATCCGCTTACGGCGCCGTTGTAATCTCCCGTATACGAATTGTTATACGTATTGCCCACCTGGGCGGCGTCTTTCCCGTTTGATACGCGGACTGCTTCGAGCACGGAGGGATCGTATTTTACGATCATGGAACCGGCGTCGATCCCGATGCAGTTCTGCAGATATACGGCTACGGTCAGCGTATCGTTGGAGCGGGTTCCCTGCGCCAGCATGAATCGCGGCGTATAATCCGAAAGGGGCGGCGCGGAAGCGTTTGCCGGATCGCCGACCGCGGCGGATGAAACCATTTCAACACGCAGCGGCGCGAACAAAGACAGCAACAGAACCAGTACGCCCGCAAGAGCAAAAAACGTTTTGATTTTCTTCATAAACCGATCCTCCGGCAACACATTGCGTTACGGCATTTTACCGTTTGCGATGATCTCCACACCCTGATATACAAGGTACGGCAGTTCTACAAGGCCAAAAATCGCCTGAATCAAGCGGACGAAGGTCCACAGCATCTCTTTCACCGCAAGCACCGTCTCGTTTTCGGCAACCGGCGCCTCCAGCGCGGCGGGTACGGGCT
>CAMOVW010000073.1 GCA_946627725.1 uncultured Clostridia bacterium | reverse complement strand
TCAGCCGCCACGCGCTGAGGTCGTAATCTTTGAGGTCGATCTTTCCGCTGTCGATGGCGTCGAGGATATCCTGCGCCCAGGGCACCAGCAGCCATACGATGGAGCAATGCTCTTCGCTGGCGGTTTTTATGATCCATTCCGGCTTTACGCCCCGCAGCAGTACCGCGCGGCCGCCCACCAGAAACGAGCCGAACCAGTGCATTTTGGCCCCCGTATGGTACAGCGGCGGTATGCAGAGGAATACGTCCTCTTTGGTTTGGGAATGGTGGTTCTGCTCCACCCGGCAGGCGTGCATCAGCGAGCGGTGCGCGTGCAGTATCGCCTTGGGAAAGCCGGTGGTGCCGGAGGAATAGTAGATGGCGCCGTCGTCGTCGTCTGAAAGCTTGATGTTGGGGGATTTGGTGGAGCAATAGGTGATCAGCTGATCGAAGCTGTCCGCAAAGCTGGGGCAGTCCTCGCCGCAATACATCCAGATCTTTACCTCCGGGGTGCGGTCGAAGATCTCTTCCACACGGCCGATGAACTCCGGCCCGAATACCAGCACCTTGGCGTCCGCCTTTTTCAGGCAGTATTTGATCTCTTCCGACGTGTAGCGGAAGTTCAGGGGCACCGCCACCGCGCCGGTTTTCAGCGCGCCGAAATAGATGGGCAGCCATTCGAGGCAGTTCATCATAAGAATGGCCACCTTATCGCCCTTTTTGATGCCCCGGGTAAGCAGGAGATTGGCGAAGCGGTTGCTCATTTTGTTGAACTCGCTCCATGTGATCTCGCGCTTGTATACGTTGGATTTGCCCGTTTCGATCAGGGCGTATTCGCGCCACGTCATGCGGCGGGTATCCTCAAACTGGGGGTTGATCTCGGTCAGGGCGACGTCGTTGGGGTAAAAATCCGCGTTCTTTTGCAGTATTTCAGTGATCGGCATAGCTATATTCCTTTCGGCTTACGCGTCTTTTGCAATGGCGACCGCGGTGCGGCATTTTTCTTTGATCTCTTCGGGCGTGCCCTTCATCATCCAGCTGCCGCCCACGGCAAAGATCTTTTCCCACGCCAGATATTCGGCAAGGTTTTTATCGGAGATGCCGCCGGTGGGCAGGAAGGTGGCTGCCGGGAACGCCGCCGCAAGGGCTTTCATGGTGGCAAGGCCGCCGTAGTTGGAGGCCGGGAAGAACTTGATGATATCGCAGCCGTAAGAGAGGGCCGTCATGATTTCTGTGGGGGTGACGCAGCCACCGAGGTAGGGCACGTCGTTCAGGTTGCAGATTTTGGCAACCTCCTCGGAAAAGCCGGGGGATACGATGAACCGCGCGCCGTAGTCCAGCGCCTGACGGCACTGCTCCGCGTTGATCACGGTGCCGGCGCCCACCAGCATATCGGGAAACTCGCTTACGGCGATCTTGATGGCCTCGCCCGCACATGCTGTGCGGTAGGTGATTTCGGCGATGGGCAGGCCGCCCTCGCACATGGCCGTGAGCTTGGGGCGCACTTCTTCAATGGAATTGAACACCACCACGGGCACAACGCGGTATTGCTGAATGAATTCTTTTACGTTCATATGTTTTGTTCTCCTGAAAGATATCTCTCTTTATACGCCGGAATAGGCGTTGAAACCGCCGTCCACCGGGATCACCACGCCGGTGATGAAGCCGCTGGCGTTATCGTCCGCCAGAAACAGCAGCGCGCCCAGCAGCTCCTTCACCTCGCCGAAGCGGCCCATGGGGGTGCCGGCAAGGATCTTGTTTGTGCGGGGGGTGGGGGTGCCGTCCGGGTTGAAGAGCAGGCCTCGGTTCTGGTTGCCCACGAAAAAGCCGGGGGCGATGGCGTTGCAGCGGATACCCACCGGGGCAAAATGCACGGCAAGCCACTCCGTAAAATTGGAGATGCCCGCCTTCGCCGCGGAATAGGCCGGGATCTTGGTGAGGGGATGGAAGGCGTTCATCGAAGAGAGGTTGATGATGTTGCCGCCGGTTTCCAGCATATCCTTGGCGAACACCTGGGTGGTGAGGAAGGCGCTGGTGATGTTCAGGTCGAATACGAAGCGCAGGCCCGCCTCGACGATCTTGAAAAAGGTTTTTACGTCGTCGCTGATCTCCGGTGTCATGGTCTCGTTATCGGTGGTGGCCTTGGGGTTGTTGCCGCCCGCGCCGTTGACAAGGAAGTTCACCTTGCCGAATTTCTCGTTCACGATCTTTTTCGCGTTTTCGAGGGACGCGGTATTCAGGGCGTTGGTTTCAATGGCGATGGCGTTTTCGCCGATCTCATCCGCCACCTTTTGCGCGGCGGGCAGGTTGATATCCAGCAGTGCCACCTTTGCGCCGCATTCCGCCAGCGCTTTGGCAAATTCGCTGATCAGCACGCCGCCCGCGCCGGTAAGAGCGACTACTTTATTGGAAAGATCTACTTTGAAAGGTACCATAATTGCCTCCGTTATAATTATCTGAGTTTTTTATCTGAGCTTCTCTACGGCTTCAAACAGCCCGTTGAGATAGGTTGCGCCAAGGGCGCGGTCGTACAGGCCGTAGCCGGGTTTTGCGTCTTCGCCCCAGATGTTGCGGCCGTGGTCGGGACGGACGTAGCCGGTAAAGCCGCCGTCCACAAGGGCTTTTACAATGCCGAAAATATCGAGGCTGCCGCAGGCGGTGTAATGGCCCACCTCGCGGAAATCCAGCTCGTTGGAATATTGGATGTTGCGCAGATGGGCGAAGTGGATCTTGCCCCGTTTTGCATAATCGTAGGCCATTTTTATCAGGTCGTTTTCTCTGCCCGCGCCGAGGGACCCCGTGCAGAAGGTGATGCCGTTCTCATTTTCGGGCACCGCGGCAAACAGCCGCTCGTAATCCGCCGCGTTTGAAATGATGCGGGGCAGCCCGAACACGTCCCATGGCGGATCATCCGGATGGATGGCCATGTTCACGCCGTACTGAACGCACACCGGTATCACCTTTTTGAGGAAATAAACCAGATTCTCAAAGAGCTGTTCGTGGGTCATATCCTTATAGGCTTCCAAAAGGGAAGTAAGCTCTTCGGCGGTGTAGCTCTCGTCCCAGCCGGGCAGGGAGAGGCGCTTGGGATCCAGCCCCATGATCTCTTCGTGGTTATACGAAAGGCTGTTGGAGCCGTCCGCGGCGGGGGTGTGCAGGTTGGTGCGGAGCCAGTCGAACACCGGCATAAAATTGTAGCAGATGCATTTTACGCCCGCTTTGCCGAGGCGGCGTACGTTTTCGCAGTAGTTTTCAATATAGCGGTCGCGGTCGCCGCGGCCCAGCTTGATATCCTCATGCACGGGTACGGATTCGATCACTTCCATTTCAAGGCCGTTTTCTTCGCAAAGCTTTTTGAGCTCCAGAATGCTCTCGTTGCTCCAAACTTCGCCCACAGGGGTATCGTATACGGCGGTAACCACCCCGGTCATGCCCGGGATCTGGCGGATCGTCTGCAGCGAGATGCAGTCGTTTTTGCCGTACCAGCGGAAGGTCATTTTCATAATCAGCTCTCCTTATCTTACTACTCTGGCGCTGCCGCCATTTACGATGTTCTCCACTTCCTTCAGCACGGCGGTGGAGGTATCGCCGGGGGTGGTCATGGCCAGCGCCCCATGGGCAATGCCGTAGTTCACGGCCACGGAAGCGTCGTCGTAGGTCATCAGACCGTAAATAAGGCCGGAGGCAAAGGAATCGCCGCCGCCCACACGGTCGTAAATTTCAAGGCCGGGCAATTCCATGCCCTTGGTGATTTTGCCGTCCGCGTATACCATGGCGGACCAGTCGTTTACTGTGGCGGTTTTTACGGTGCGCAGGGTTGTGGCGATCACCTTGAAATTGGGATACACTCTTGTGACCTCGCCCAGCATCTTTTCGTAGCCTTCAAGATTCAGGCTTTTCAGATTCGCGTCGTTGCCCTCGATTTCAAAGCCGAGGCAGGCGGTGAAATCCTCTTCGTTGCCGATCATCACGTCCACGTAGGGGGCCACGGCTTTGTTCACCTGCTGCGCCTTGGCCTGCCCGCCGACGGATTTCCAGAGCGAGGGGCGGTAGTTCAGATCGTAAGAAACAACGGTGCCGTATTTTTTTGCGGCTTTTACGGCGGCGATCACGGTTTCGGCCGTGGTCTCGCTCAGTGCGGCGAAGATGCCGCCGGTGTGCAGCCAGCGCACCCCAAGGGTTCCGAAAATATAGTCCCAATCGATATCCCCGGGCTTTAACTGCGATATGGCGGTGTTGCCCCGGTCCGATACGCCGGAGGCGCCCCGGATGCCGAAGCCGCGCTCGGTGAAATTGAGGCCGTTGCGCACGCTGCGGCCGATGCCGTCGTAGGGCACCCACTTGATAAGGGAGGTATCCACGCCGCCCTGCATTATAAAATCTTCGATCAGGCGGCCCACGTCGTTATCCGCAAGGGCAGTGATCACGCCGGTGGTAAGGCCGAAGCAGCGACGGAGGCCCCGGGCCACGTTATACTCGCCGCCGCCCTCCCACGCGCGGAAATTGCGGGCGTTGCGGATGCGCATATCGCCGGGATCCAGCCGCAGCATGATCTCGCCCAGCGCCAGCATATCGTATTTGCAGGTTTCTTTGTTTTTCAGTGTCAGCATATCTGTTCTCCTATGTTTATTCCGACAGGATGCGCAGCCGGTTGATGGCTGCGAAGGCCTTGCTCACGAACTGCTCCAGAGAGAGATCGGCGTATTTTTCGCTGCCCTCGTGGGGGAGATCCGTTTCAAGCATCAGCGTGCCCTTGTAGCCGGAGGCATGCAGCAGATCCGCCACGCGGCGGAAATCGATCTGCCCGTCGTAAGGCAGCAGGTGCTCGTCCACGTTATAGATGCAGTTGTTGTCGTGGATGTGGGTGAGCACGCAGCGGTCGCCGAACAGGGGGAGATATTCTCTTCCCCGGGCAAAGCAGGCCTCGTGGCCGTTATCCCAGCAGAAAGCCACGTTGCTCTCTTTGGGGTAGATCTCAAAAATGGTGGAGATATTGCCCAGCTTGCGCTGATTTTCCACCGCCACGATCACGTCCTTTTCGGCGGCGTATTTCACAAAGCGGTCGAATAATTCCAGCCCCGCGTCGGTCACGTGGGGGCAATCCTCTTTTGAGCTGACGTGTACGATCACCTTGCTGATGCCGTGGGCGGCGGCAAGATCCACGCTTTCGCACAGCATCTTTACCACGTTTTCGCCGGCCTCGCCCCCGTGCCACAGGTCGTTGATGTGATCCGACGGGGCGTGGAGCGCCTCGTACCGCAGCCCAAGCTGCGCGCATTTTTCGGCGACATGGTCAATAAAATCCGGAAGATTTCCGTAGGTAAAAACGGCGTCGAAGCCGGTGCTCTTGATGCAGTCCATAAAGGGATCCACACCGTAAAGGATATTCGGGCTTACGTTGATGCCGATATCTCTCATTTGATAACCTCCGTTTTCGATATATTCTGTATTATTGTAGCACTTTGAAAATGAACAGTCAATAATTAATAATAAATAATAAAAGAAAAAACGGCTCCCTTTGCAGAGAGCCGTTGGGGAGTTGATTCAGATGATGCGCAGGGCGATCACGCCTTCTACGGCTTTGAGCTGTTCCAGAAGATCGTCCGTGATCTCGGCGTCGGTATCGAAGATGCTGTAGCCCACGCCTTTTTTCTCGGCGGCGGCGCAGTTTTTCACTTCGGCGCCGGCTTCGGTGAGGGCGGCCTTCAGGGCGGCGGAAATATCGCCCTTCGTAATGGCGGTAAGGCGGGCCGCGCCGGTTTTTTCAAGGCAGAGGGCGGGCAGGTTTACGGAATTCTTTACGTTGCCGGTGGTGAGGTAATCCGCAAGCTGGTTCACCGCCATAACGGCGCAGTTTTCCTCCGCCTCGGGGGTGGAGGCCCCAAGGTGCGGGATCGCGATCACGCCCTCATGGCACAGCTGGCTGTCGGTGGGGAAGTCCGTTGCGTAGGCGGCGCATTTGCCGGAGTCCAGCGCGGCGAGGATATCCGCTTCGCTTACCAGCTCCGCGCGGGAGAAGTTCAGCACGCGAACGCCGTCCTTCGATTTTGCGAGATTGGCTTCGCAGATCACGCCCCGGGTGGAATCGGTAAGGGGCGCGTGCAGGGTGATATAATCCGCGGCGGCGAAAACGGGGTCCGGCTGCGCGGTGGTTTCGATCTCGGGGTCCAGCGCGGCCTTTGCGGCGGGGGAGAGGTAAGGATCGTAGCCGATCACCTTCATGCCCAGCGCTTTCGCTGCGTTTGCCACCAGCACGCCGATGGCGCCGAGCCCGATCACGCCCAGCGTTTTGCCGAGGATCTCGGGGCCGGCAAAGGCGGATTTGCCTTTTTCCACCTTTTTGGAGACCTCCGCGCCCGCGCCCTTGAGCCCTTCGGCCCACTTTGCGCCCGCAACGATTTTACGGGAGGCGAGGAACAGCGCGCAGATCACCAGCTCCTTTACGGCGTTGGCGTTGGCGCCGGGGGTGTTGAACACGCACACGCCCTGCTCGGTGCAGCGGTCGATGGGGATATTGTTTACGCCCGCCCCGGCTCTGGCCACGGCCAGCAGGTTTTCGGGCAGGTCCATCTCGTGCAGGGAAGCGGAGCGCACGATAATTGCGTCGGGATTGGTAATACTGTCCGCGCAGGTAAAGCGGGCTGGGTCAAAATGGGCAAGGCCCGTGGAAGAAATTTTGTTGAGCGTTAAAATCTGATACATGATGCGCCTTCCTCAGGAATTTTCCTTCTCGAACGCGGTGAGGAAATCCACCAGCTTCTGAACGCCCTCAATGGGCATGGCGTTGTAGATGGAAGCGCGCAGACCGCCGATGGAGCGGTGGCCCTTCAGGTTGATCAGGCCCTGCTCGGCGGCTTCTTTCACGCACTTGGCGTCAAGCTCGTCGCTGCCGGTAACGAAGGTGACGTTCATCAGAGAGCGGTCTTCGGGGTTTACGGTGTTTTTGAACATTTTGGACTGATCGAGGAAATCGTAGAGCAGTTTCGCCTTGGCAACGTTTTTCGCCTTGATGCCCTCAAGCCCGCCGTTGTCGCGGATCCATTCCAACACCAGCTTGCACATATAGATGGTGTAGCAGGGCGGGGTGTTGTAAAGAGAGTTCGCGTCCGCCTGAACCTTGTAATCCAGCATGGTGGGGGTGATATCGCGGGCGTGGCCCAGCATATCCTCGCGGATGGCGGCAACCACCAGCCCCGCGGGGGCGATATTTTTCTGCGCGCCGCCGTAGATCATGGCGAATTTGGTCACGTCCAGCGGCTCGGAAAGGAAGCAGGAGGAAACGTCCGCGATCAGCGGGATATCGCCGGTATCCGGGATGTAGGGATACTTGGTGCCGTAGATCGTGTTGTTCATGCACATGTAAACGTAATCCGCCTCGGGGTCGAAATCTTCGCGGCTTACCTTGGGGATGTAAGAATAGATCTTATCCTCGCTGGAGGCCACCTTGCGGGCCGCGCCGTATTTCTGCGCTTCCTGCCAGGCCTTTTTCGCCCATACGCCGGTGATGATGTAATCGGCCTTGCCGTTCTTGTTCATAAAGTTGAGGGGGATCGCCGCAAACTGGGTGGACGCGCCGCCCTGCAGGAACAGAACCTTGTAGTTGTCCGGTACGTTCAGGATCTCGCGGAACAGCTTTTCGGCGTCTTTGATGATCTGATCGAACACCTTGGAACGGTGGCTCATCTCGGTAACGCTCTGGCCGCTGCCCTCGTAATCAAGCATTTGCGCCTGTGCCTTTTCCAGCACCTCCAGCGGCAGCATGGAGGGCCCTGCAGAAAAATTGTAAACTCTTGCCATCTTTTTTATATACTCCTTTTGTTATCAAAGCGAAACCGAAGGGAACGATTCTTTACTGTTCCGGTCGGCTCGCCGGAAATCAGTGCTCAACCCAGCCCTTGGCGCGTTCCACGGCGCGCTTCCAGCCGGCATAGAGAACGTCTCTCTCTTCTTTGGTGATCTGGGGCTCGAATACCTTGGAAACCTCGCGGATTGCTTCGATCTCGTCCATGCCGCTCCAGAAGCCCACCGCAAGGCCCGCCAGATACGCAGCGCCAAGGGCGGTGGTTTCTACGCATTTGGGGCGGTTTACCACGGTGCCGATCATATTGGCCTGGATCTGCATCATGATGTTGGAAATGCTGGCGCCGCCGTCTACACGCAGCTCGGCAAGGTCGGTGCCGGAATCGGCGCGCATGGCCTCGAGCAGATCCGTCATCTGGAAGGTGATTGCCTCAAGCACGGCGCGGCAGATGTGCTTTTTGTTGGTGCCGCGGGTCATGCCCACGATGCAGGCGCGGGCGTACATATCCCAATAGGGCGCGCCCAGACCCGTGAAGGCGGGCACCAGATAGATGCCGTTGGAATCCGGCACCTGCTCGGCGAATTTATCGCACTGGGGGGCGTTTTCGATGATGTTCAGCTCGTCTCTGAGCCACTGAATGATGGAGCCCGCGTTGAAGGCGGAGCCCTCGATATCGTAGATCACTTCGCCCCCGAGGCCCCAGGCAACGCCGGTTACCAGCTGGTTTTCGGAGCGCACGCGGGTTTTGCCGGTGTTCATCAGCAGGAAGCAGCCGGTGCCGTAGGTGTTTTTCGCCTGACCGGGCTTGAAGCAGGCCTGACCGAACAGCGCGGCGGGCTGGTCGCCGATGGCGGAGCAGATGGGAATGCCCGCAAGGGCTTCAATGCCGGGAATGCCCTGCGCCACGGCGCCGTAAACCTCGCTTGAGGGGGCCACGCGGGGCAGGATGCTCATGGGGATATCCAGCTTTTCGCACAGGTAGGGATCCCAGCAGAGCTTGTCTACGTCAAACAGCATGGTGCGGCTGGCGTTGGAGTAATCCGTTACGTGCACTCTGCCGCCGGTCAGGTTCCAGATCAGCCACGTATCCACGGTGCCGAACAGCAGGTTGCCTTCGTTTGCCAGCTCTCTGGCTTCGGGCACGTTATCGAGGATCCATTTGATTTTGGTGCCGGAGAAGTAGGCGTCCACGATCAGGCCGGTGTGCTCTTTGATATAGTCCGCAAGGCCTTCCGCCTTGAGCTTTTCGCACATTTCGGCGGTGCGGCGGCACTGCCATACGATGGCGTTATATACGGGCTTGCCGTTGCGCTTATCCCACAGAATGGTGGTTTCGCGCTGGTTGGTGATACCGATGGCGGCGATCTCTTTTGCCTCGATCTGGCCTTCGATCAGCGCGTCCGCAAGGCTGCGCAGCTGGCTTTTCAGAATCGAATCGGGGTTATGCTCCACCCAGCCGGCCTGGGGGTAGATCTGCTCGTACTCATACTGAGCCTTGGCGCAAATTTCTCCCTGTTTATTGAAAACGATGGTTCTGGAACTTGTGGTTCCCTGGTCAAGGGCTAAAATGTATTTGAACATTTTGAAACCGCCTTTCAATTTTTTGTTAAAATTTATTCTAAACCAATTGAGAAATAATGTCAAGAAAATATCAAAAAGTAATTTACATCATCGGTTAAAAATAGTATAATGGAAAAAAATATTACAGGAAATCCGGAGTATTTATTATGAAATACGATGTTTATATGCCCGTGCGGCTCTATACCGGCCGGGGCGCGGTGGCGGAAAACGCCGCGGTATTTGCGGAATACGGGCGGAAATGCCTTGTGGTCACCGGCGGGGCCTCCGCCGAAAAATGCGGCGCGCTTGCCGATTGCCTGCAGGCGCTGGACCGGTATGAGATATCATACGAGATTTTTAACGGCATCGGGCCGAACCCCGAAACAAAGGCCTGCCATGCCGCCGGAAGGCTGGCGCGGGAGAGCGGCGCGCAGTTTGTGATCGGCATCGGGGGCGGTTCCCCCATGGATGCGGCGAAGGCCGCAGCCATATACGCGGCAAACCCCGATTTCGGCGAGGCGGATATCTATGCCCGCGTTTTACCCGCCAAAGCGCTGCCGGTGCTTCTGATCGGCACCACCGCCGGAACGGGCAGCGAGGTGACCGGCGTAAGCGTGCTCACACTGAGCGCCACGGGAAAGAAAAAGAGCATTTCCGGGCCGGATTGCTACGCCGCGGTATCTTTCTGCGATTACGGCTATACCTGCGCCATGCCCGGCGGCGTGACCCAGAGCACCGCGCTGGACGCCCTTGCCCACGCTTTGGAGAGTTACCTTGCCTCCACCGCCAACGAGATGAGCGTTTTATACGCGGCAAAGGCCATGGCGCTGCTGCGCCACGTGCTGCCCCGGCTGACGGCGGACTATATCCCCACCGACGGCGAAAGGGAGACGATGTATCTGGCCTCGATTTTCGCGGGGCTTGCCATCAACATTACAGGCACCTGCTTCCCCCACACGGTGGGCTATTATCTTACGGAAAACTACGGCGTGCCCCACGGGCTTGCCTGCATCGCTTTTCTGCCCCGGCTGCTTGCCCGGGCAAAAGAATATTGCCCCGAACGGGTCGGAGCAATGGAAAAGGCGCTGGATATGCGCTGCGATACCCTGATCGCCGTGCTGGCGAGAAACGTGCGCTTCGGCGTGCAGATATCTCCGGAGGAGGCTGCCAAGGCGGAGTTCAGGCTGCCGATCAAAAACTTCAGCCGCACCCCCGGCGGCTTTACCGCCCACGACGCCCGCGCCGCGCTGGCGGAGTTTTGCTCAGATTTCGCCCTCTGAGGCCGGTATCAGCTCACGAAACACGCTGGTATAAGAGCGGGAGATATGCTTATCGATATGCATGCTGCCGAAATACCACTTTTCAAACGAGGCGGATTTTGAGAGCTCATCCAGAAACGCCCCCAAAGCGCTCATCTCGCGCCGGTTCATTTCGGACAGCGCGAGAAAATCGCGTATGGACGCCGGCGGTTCATGGGTTGCGATATAGTTTACTTTATAATCGTGCTTCTGCAGGTTTTCCACGGCAAAGAGCATTTCGTTCTTATCCGGGATCTCTGCCCGTACGGCGTCCAGCTCTTCGTCTTCCTGCATCTGGCTTTCCGGCGGTTCGCCGCCGCCCAGCGTAAACAGGGTTTTGTGTTCGATCTCGTAGATCTGGCCGCGCATCAGGTGGAATACGTTCCGGCGGATCCTGTGGGCCGCGCCGCCGCAGAAATTGACCACGGGATAGGTTTCAAGCAGTTCAAAGTTTTCGTGGGTGCCGTCTAAAAAGCAGATGTTGAATCTGTATTTGGTCAGCTTATCCAGAAATTTCTGTTCCTTTGCGGAGTGATCCCATATGAAACCGAAATCGCCGCAGATGATCAGCGTATCGCCGGGGGAGAGCTCCCGCAGCGCGGCTTTTGAGAGCCGTTCCTGCTCTCCGTGGGTGTCGCCGGTGAAATAAAGCATTTTGATTACCTCTGTTGAATTGATTACTACCTTACTATACTAAAAAAGATGAGGTTTGTCTATGAAAAAAAAGATTTTTTCTTTGATTTTTTCAATTTTGATATTATTTTCCTGCGTTTTTCCCGCAAATGCGGTTCTTTACACGCCCGAAACCCAGGAGGCGGACGTGATCTATATGGTGAGCCTCGATAACGGCGCCGTGATCTGCGATATCAATTCCGAAAAAAAGGTGGCGATGGCCTCCATCACCAAGATCGTCACCGCCATCCTCACCATTGAAAACTGCACAAATTTCGATCAGGTGGTCACCGTGCCGGAATACTGCATCCGCCTGCTGGACGGCACCAATTCCTCCACCGCGGATATCCGCCCCGGCGAGGAGCTTACCGTGCGCCAGCTGTTATACTGCCTTTTGGTGCAGAGCGCCAACGACGCCGCCAACATCCTTGCGGATTATGTGGGGGAAGGGGATATCGACGCCTTTGTTGAGATGATGAACGAGTTCGCCGCAGCGCGGGGCTGCGAAAACACCCACTTTGCCAACGCCCACGGTCTGGATGAAGACGACCACTATACCACCGCGCGGGATCTGGTAAAGATCTATTCTTACTGCCTTGAAAACAGCATGTTCTGCGAGATCGCCGGTACCTTTGAAGAGGAGATCCCGCCCACGAATATGTACGACTATACCCGTTATCTGAGAAACACCAATTCGCTGATGAACCCCGGCATCCCGGATTATTACTGCGAATACGTAAAGAACGGCAAAACCGGCACCACCGACAACGCCGGCCGCTGCGTGATCTCAAGCGCTTCTTACGACGGTTATAACTACCTCTGCGTGGTGCTCAACGCCAAGTTTTACGACGTGGACGAGGATAACGTGGATGAGAATATGGCGTTTGTGGAGTCCAAAAAGCTGTACGAATGGGCCTTTAAGAACCTGCGCATCCGCGAGGTGGCAAGCCCTTCCGTATACGTGTGTGAAGCCGAAGTGCGGCTTTCAAAGGAATTCGACTACGTTAGCCTTGTGCCGGAGGTTTCCATTACGGCTCTTGTGCCCACCGGCGTAAACGCCGAAAACGTGCTCTACGAGCCCTATCCGGATCAGACCGCCGCCGTGTTGGACGCCCCCGTGCGCAAGGGCGACGTGGTGGGCAGGTGCGCCATCAAATACGCGGGCGAAACCATTGCCGAGGTCAATCTTGTGGCCGCCTTCGACGTAAAGCGCAGCACCGTGAAATACATCGGCGATCTGCTGCTGCGTATGGTGCGCAGCTGGCCCTTCCGCATTCTGCTGGCCGTGATCTTTCTTGTGGTGCTGCCCGGGTTCGTGATCCTGTTTATCGTAATGCCCGCCAAACGCCGCAAAAAGAAAAACACCATCCGCATGGTAAGCGTGAAGGACATGGGAAGGAAGAAGAAATGAAAGCGGAAAAGGCGGAACGGTAAATTATAATTTGTCGCTCGGTGCGACAAATTATAAAGTGAAATTTTTTTGC
>CAMOVW010000072.1 GCA_946627725.1 uncultured Clostridia bacterium | reverse complement strand
CCTGCAAGTCTGTCGGGATCTTTACTGCTGTACAGTTTTGATTGGATCGCCGTAACAACGGTATCCCCGGGTTTTACGGACGTATCGTAAGGCAGCAGATATGGTTCGCTTGCGGTGTGGCCGGATTTTTTTACCGTTTCACGCAGCAATACGATACCGCAGTCCGTACATTTTTTGACGCGTTCCCCTTCGGCTGTGCAGGTAGGCGCTTTGGTTACAGTCCATTCGGCGCCGATCTTATGTTCGCCGTAATTGCCGCCGGTTCCGTAGGAACCGATATAAGAAGGGAAGTCAACATAACAGTAATTCAGATCGATAGAGCCGTAATATCCGCTCAGCGAGCCGGAGCCGGTATATTGCCACATATCATACCTTCCCTTATAACCGCACTGCGAAACGCCGTAATGCGCGATCCATACGGCCCTGCCCGTAAAAACGGAATCGTAGAGCATTTCTTCCGCAAAGTATTTATTGCAGTAAACGCCGGGGTAATAACCGGCGGCGGCGATCTCTGTACAGAAGGCGTTAACAACTTCAGAGCAGGCGTCTTTGCCGGCGTTCACATGCTGAGAATCCCAATGGTCCCGTTCGGTGTAGTCTTCAATATCGATAAATACGGGCATATCAAGTTCACAGTTGTTCTTCTGAAGTATGTTGATGGTGAATTGCGCTTCCTCTTTCGCTTCGGCGCTGTTGAGCGCATAGCTGAAGAAATACACGCCCACATGCAGCCCGGCGGCCTTTGCGTTTTTATAGTGCGATGCAAATAGGGAATCCTGATATAAAGCGTGGCCTGAGCCGTATCCCCGCCCGCCGATACGTATGATCACTGCTTCAAGCCCGGACGCTTTCATCTTGCTCCAATTGAAATTGTCTTCATCGTTGAATACAGAGATATCCGCAACAAGGAATTTTACATTTGCAGGCAGTTCGGGATACACAACAGGCGGATCCGGAATGTCGGGATCGTCGTCGGGATCCTGCGCGGCTTCAAGCGGACGGAGGTAAGTGCTGTAGTCAAGGCTCATCCAACCGCTGTAGTTGTTGTATACAACATAGCCCCAAACGCCGTATACGGAAGTGATCTTCAACGTGGTTCCGTCCGGGATCAGCGTCAGTATGTTTGTTGATATCTCCGTTGTGGGGGTAGAACGCAGGCGCATGACGTCGTCTGTTCTGTAATATCCGGTTGTATAAGATGAGCTGGTATAGTTTGGTGTGGCGTAGCCCACGATCTTCTGCGCATCAATGCTGTAGGTTTCCTGCACCACCTTATTTCCGTAATCGCCCTCGATCGTGGTTACTGCGGTATCCGTGGCCGAAACCACCAATCCCGCTTGTGTGATTGAAGCGGGAGAACTGTTGGCGGAGAAGAATACGATATCGCCCGGGTTCGGCAGATAGCTTCCGCCGTGCCCTTTTGAAAAGAAATAGAGCGCGTTTTTGTTAAAGAAATCTTTCATTGCGGTGGGTGTGGTCTTTGCGGGGATGATCGCGGTGCTGACGCCCGCCTGGTTCGCGCACCAGATAATAAAAGCTGTGCACCATTCGATTTGCGGAAAACCGAGATATGTTCCGTATTTTGTGATGCCGTTGCTTTCTTCCGTATAGCCGATCTGGGTTTTTGCCACGCCGATGATATCCTGCCGCTGGTTGCCGGTGTTTTTGTATGTATTGCCGTTGGCGGCATGAACCGGTACCGTTGCCGCTGTAAACAGCAGCGCAAGAAGGCATATTACGGAAACCGTTTTTTTGAATCGGTAAAGACGCATGAATCCTTCCCTCCCAAATCGTTATGCTGAAACCGGTAATGAAACGGTCAAAATAATCTATTGTTTATTATACTATATATTGAGCGCAATATAAAGAGAAAAATGCGTTTATGAATTAAAATTGTAAAAACTGAATAAAAAAAACCGGCAGAACTATCAAAACTGCCGATTGAATGGACTATAATTTGGTTATTTCTTCCAATAGTGTGTCGAATAAAGCCGATTCCGGGACTTTTTTCAGAATCTTACCTTTCGAAAAAACAAGGCCGTACCCGTTGCCGCCTGCAATGCCGATATCCGCGTTGGAGGCTTCTCCGGGGCCGTTGACGGCGCATCCCATTACCGCCACGGTAATATCCTTCTTGCAGTCTCTGAGTGCGTTTTCCACACGTGACGCCAAACCGATCAGGTCGATTTTTGTGCGTCCGCACGTGGGGCAGGAAATCAGATTCACGCCGGTTTGCCTTATCCCTGCGGCTTTCAGGATATCAAAAGCGGCATATACTTCCTGTACGGGGTCTGCGGTCAGCGATACTCTTACGGTATCGCCGATGCCGTCAAGCAGCAGGCTGCCGATGCCGATGGCGGACTTCAGTATGCCCATATGCTGCGTTCCCGCCTCTGTGATGCCGATGTGCAGCGGATAGTCTGTTTTCTGCGCCATCAGGCGGTATGCTTCAACGGCGGTTTGTACGGAGGAGGATTTCAAAGAGATCACAATGTCGTCAAAATCGTGCTTCTGCAGCAGCCCCACGTGGTACATGGCGCTTTCAACAAGCGCCGCCGCGGTGGGCGCGCCGTATTTTGCAAGGATCTCTTTTTCTACGGAGCCGGAATTCACGCCGATGCGGATCGGGATATTTTTTTCACGGCACTTATCAGCTACGGCTTTTACCCGGTCGTCAGCGCCGATGTTGCCGGGGTTGATGCGGATCTTGTCTGCGCCGGCCTCTGCAGCCTCCAGCGCCATTCTGTAATCAAAGTGGATATCCGCCACGATCGGCGTTTTCACAGCCTCCTTCAGCGCGGCTACGGTCTTTACCGCCGCCGCGTCCGGTACCGTGGTTCGTATGATCTCACACCCGGCCGCTTCAAGGGCTTTTGCCTGTTTCACACAGGCTTCGATATCGTCGGCCGGGGTATTCAGCATGCTCTGCACCGCAACGGGCGCGCCGCCGCCGATCGGAACGCCGCCGGCGTTCACTTGCTTTTTACTTGCCATATCGCTATTTCCTTATCAGGTTTACAATGTCGTTGAAGGTGATCAAGATCATCAGGCCGATCAGCAGAACAAAACCGGCTGCGTGTACCCACGCCTCGAATTTCTTCGGTACCGGTTTGCGGAAGATCATTTCAATCAGAATGAACAGCAGCCGTCCGCCGTCGAGCGCCGGCAGGGGAAGCAGATTCACAATACCGATGTTTACCGTTATAAAAGCCAAAATAAAAATGATCCCGGAGTAATTCGAGGCCTGTATCGCGTCGCTTGCGGTTTCGGCCACAATGCCGATCGTGCCCACGGGGCCGGAGAGATCCTTCAGCCCGTATCTGCCGCGAACCATATCGATCAGGCTCAGCCATACCAGTTTCGTCATGGAGGCCGTCTGTGTTACCGCGCCGGGAAGAATATTCAGCGCCGTGGTTTTTTTGTACCCGACCACAAAATCGCAGAATCCCTGTTCCGCATCGTAGGTGACGGGAATATCTTTCAGCAGTATTTTTTCTCCGTCGCGTTTGATCTGGATGTCGTAAACGCCGTCGCTTTCGCGGAATAAACCGTAATACAGATCTCTTGCGGAGAAGACCTTTGAATTGTTGATGCGAAGCACTTCATCTCCGGGGCGAATGCCGTCTTCCACTTCCATCATAGCGTCGGAAACGTCGCTCACTACGCGGGTGGGCATATCCTTGTCGGCAGCAAGCATCACGCAGGTGAGCAGCAGGCCGAGGATGATATTTACCGTAGCGCCGGCCGCGACCACGATGAAACGTTTCCATGCTTTTTGATTGTTGAATGCGCGGGGATTTTCGGATTCCTCGTCTTCGCCTTCCATCGATACATACCCGCCGATCGGGAAGAGCCGCCAGGAATACTGGGTTTCGCCCTTTTTCTTCTTCAGGATGGCAGGTCCCATGCCGATGGAATACTCGTTGATCTGGATCTTAAAGATTTTTGCGGTGATAAAATGCCCGAACTCATGCAGCGCAATAATGACGCCGAAAAAAAGTATGGCAAACAGGATCGGCCAAACCTTGCCCCAAATCGCCCCGATGCTGACGGATAACATAGTTACGGATGGTAATAAAATAGTAAAACACCCCAATCGTCACTGAGATAATAGAATTAACAAAGGCACGTTAAACGCCGGCTGCCGCCAGCACACGCGCACGCGCGGCCTTATCCACGTCAAAGATATCTTCCAACGTAAAATCTTCTTTTTCGGGCGTAACGTCAAACGCGGTGCGTATCAGTTCGCCAAGCTGCAAAAAACCGATACGGCCTTCACGGAACAGCCGGTTCGCTTCTTCGTTGGCGGAATTGACGGCGGCGGGGAACAGCCCCCCTTTGGCTACCGCTTCGCGGCATATGCCGAGGCAATCGAACGTTTCGTAATCCGGCCTGAAGAACGTTAATCTGCCTATGGAAGCAAGATCCAGCTCCTTTACGGGGGAAGGGAAGCGTTCAGGGTAGGTGAGCGCGTACTGGATCGGGATGCGCATATCCGATACGCCCAGCTGCGCCAGTACGGAATTGTCGTCAAATTCGATCAGAGAATGAATAATGCTTTCGCGATGCACTACGATGTCGATCGCTTCCGGCGCCATGCCGAAAAGAAAATGGGCCTCGATCAGTTCCAGCCCCTTGTTGAACATAGAGGCCGAGTCGATCGTGATTTTTGCGCCCATATCCCATGTGGGATGTTTCAAGGCGTCCGCAGCGGTAACGTTTTGCAGCTGCTGTCTTGTTTTGCCGAAAAACGGCCCGCCGGATGCGGTAAGGATCAGCTTTTTTACCGCTTTGTTCGGCGGCGACGCCTGAAGGCACTGAAAGATAGCGGAATGCTCGCTGTCTACGGGCAGCAGCTTAACGCCTGCGTCCTTTACGGCCCGCAGCACCAGCGGCCCGCCCGCCACAATTGCTTCTTTATTTGCCAACGCAAGGTCTTTGCCGGCCTTTACTGCGGTAAGGGCCGGGGTTAATCCGGCCAATCCCACGATCGCGTCGATCACGGTATCCGCGCCCTCCATTGCGGCGCATTCGCATACGCCTTCCGGGCCGGAATACACTTTTGTGCCGGTATCCGCCACTTTTACGCGCAGTTCTTTTGCTGCGGCTTCATCCGCCATGGCCGCCGCTTTGGGGCGGAATTTGCGTATCTGTTCTTCCGTTCGCGCCACATTCTTATGCGCGGTGAGCGCGATCACGCCGAACCCGGCTTTTTCCGCAACGTCAAGGCTCTGTACCCCGATGGAACCTGTACAGCCCAATACGGTGATATTCTTTTTCAATTGTTTTATCCTCCGATGATCTTCGCGGTAACGATGATCTCAGCATACAGCGCGGCAAATACAAATACGGACGAATCGAAACGATCCATCGCGCCGCCGTGCCCGGGCAGCAGATTGCCGAAATCCTTGATGCCGCGATGGCGTTTGATGGTGGATGCGGCAAGATCGCCGAACATGCTGATCACTGACAGCGCAATCGCTGAAACGATGACCCATACGATATTAATATATTCGGAAAGATTGAATTTAGTCTGAAACAGATACCACAGTGTTATGCACATGAGAATGTTGCCGATCACGCCGCCGATGGCGCCCTCCACGGTTTTTTTCGGGCTGATGTTCGGCGCCAGCTTATGTTTGCCGAATGCTTTACCTGCAAACAAAGCAAAGCCGTCTGTCCACCAGGCGCAGAAGAACGCGAAAAGTATAAAGAAAATGCCGTCGCTCCGGCTGTACAAGGCGGGCCAGGTAAGGTATACGTCACGGAACAGTACTACGGTAGAAAGCGCCGCCGGGATCAGCAGCGAAGAAAACAGCGAACATACCACCTGATCGAAATGCAGCCGTTTATGATCCGCCACCATAAGGATCAGTGACACAAGCACAATGCCCGTAATCACGGGGAACAGAGGCAGATCCAGTTTCGGTTTATACTCGGCGTAGAGCACCGTGCAAACGCCTGTGGCCTCACACAGCACGAAGAAAGGAATGTTTTTTACGTCGAATACGCGCAGCATCTCGTATACGCAGATGCCCGCTACCGCGGCCATAATGATGGCAAAAGCGGGGGTGTAAACCGTAAACATCCACCCCACGGCGATGGAAACGCCGACAACGGCGGTGAGTAATCTTTTTTTCATGTTCGTACTTCCGGGCGTTTCGCCCGTTCCTTTTTTTGTTATACGCCGCCGAAACGACGGTTGCGTTTTTCGTAAGAGCGCAGCGCTTCGTCAAAGTCGCGCTCTGTAAAGTCAGGCCACAGCACGTCAGAGTACCAGAATTCAGCATAGGCGGATTGCCACAGCAAAAAGTTTGAAATGCGCTGTTCTCCGCTGGGGCGGATCATGAGATCCACAGGCGGCTGATCTCCGGTGTACAGGCGCGATGCGATCAGCTCCGGGGTGATCTGCCCGGGCTGCAGTAAACCTGCCTTAACGTCTTCGGCAATACTTTGAACGGCCCCCGTGATTTCCTGCTGAGAGCCGTAGTTTACCGCGATATTCAGATTTATTTTCGTCATGTTCTCGGTGTATTTTTCCACCGTGTCCATCAGATTGGCCAGTTCCGGCGCAATTCCGGTGCGGTCGCCCAGAAAACGCAGCCGGATGCCCTTTTTAAGGTTTTCGTCCAACCTGTCCAGCGCCTCTTTCAGATAATCGCCGAAGAGGTGCATGATGGCGTTCACTTCGTTTTCGGGGCGGCTCCAGTTTTCGGTGGAAAACGCGTAAAACGTAATGTGTTTTATCCCGAGATTGCCGGCGTACTCGCCGATCCTGCGAAAGGTTTTTGCGCCTTCAATATGGCCTTCGCTTCTTGCAAGGCCTCGCTTCTTTGCCCATCGTCCGTTTCCGTCCATGATCACCGCAACGTGGCGGGGCAGTACCGAAAAATCAGACCCTGTCATCAGATGGCCATAATTTCGGCTTCTTTTTCTGAAGCAACGCCGTCTACCTGCTTAATGAAGTCGTCGGTTACTTTCTGAACTTCTTTTTCGGCGTCGGAAAGGTCGTCCTCGGTCAGGTCGCCGGCCTTCTTCATGGATTTCAGTTTTTCAATGGCGTCGCGGCGGATGTTGCGGATGGCAACCTTTGCGCCCTCCGCCTGATTTTTCACATCTTTGGTAAGGGCTTTTCTGCGCTCTTCGGTAAGGGGCGGGAATGTGAGGCGGATCACGGTGCCGTCGTTCTGGGGATTGATGCCGAGATCGGAAGCCTGAATGGCTTTTTCGATCAGCTTCAGGGCGGATTTGTCCCAGGGCTGAATCACAAGAATGCGGGCTTCGGTAACGGAGATCGCTGCCATCTGATTGATGGGCGTGGGAGTTCCCCAATAATCCACACGGATGGGATCCAGCACGGCGGCGTTCGCGCGGCCGGCGCGGATGGAATTATACTCGGATTTCAGCGCCGAGATGGTCTTTTTCATTTTTTCTTTTGCAGCTGCAATAACAGTATCCATAATGATCCTCCTGATATATAATTAGTATTTTACAACTGTGCCGATATTTTCACCGAGAACGGCTTTTTTTATGTTCCCGGGTGAAGTCAGATTGAACACAAGCATGGGCATGTGGCTGTTCAGCGCCAGCGCCGCAGCGGTGTTGTCCATCACATTCAGGCGTTTTTCAAGAATCTCGTCAAATGTGATCTCATCGTATTTTTTTGCGTCGGGGTTCTTGCGGGGGTCGCTGTCGTAAACGCCGTCTACGTTGGTCGCCTTGAAATAGATATCTGCGCCAAGCTCGGCGGCGCGCAGGGCTGCGCCGGAATCCGTACTGAAAAACGGATTTCCCGTACCGCAGCTGAAAATAACAACGTTGCCCTCGTTCATAAGGCGGTCCGCCTCAAATTTGTTGAAGGGTTGGCCGATCCGCTGGATGTCGAGCGCATTCATCACTACGGCTTTCGTGCCGAGGGAGATCAGCGTATCCTGAACTGCAAGCGCGTTGATCACGGTGGCCAGCATACCCATCTGGTCCGCCCGGGTCCGGTCCATGTTTCCGCCGCTGCGGCCGCGCCAGATATTGCCGCCGCCGACGACCAGACCGATCTGCACGCCCATATCGGCGCACTCCTTGATCACGCTGCAGATCTCGGTTACTTTATCAAAGTCAAAGCCCGCTTCTTTTTCTCCGGCGAGAACCTCGCCGCTGATTTTCAGAAGTATACGTTTATAAACAGGTTTCATAACTTCCTCCTCACATATGGTTATACATTGTAATTCTATCTTATTTTTCCGTTTCTGTAAAGATGAATTTCAAAAATACATAAAAATTCTTTTCTTGACGCATATCAACGTGTCTGCTATAATCATTTGTACGAAAGGGGATCATACGATGCTTTCATTAAAAGACATTCAGATCATAGCGCAGCAATTCCTTTTGGACGGAGAGGTTTCTTCCTTCACCCCCATAGAAGCGGGCAATATCAACGGCACCTACAGGTTGGATCTTGCAGGCGCGGCGCCGTGCCTGCTGCAGAGTATCAACACTACGGTTTTCAGAGATACCGAAACGCTTATGAAAAACGTTGACGCCGTATGTGTCTTTCTCGGCAATAAGCTTTCAGACAGTGGGGGAATGATCAGCCTGTACTGCTATCCGTGCAAAAACGGCAAAAAACATTATATAGATAACGACGGTTTGGTTTGGAGGATCTATAATTATGTAGATCATTCCGTATGTTACAATACGCTTTCTTCGCCGGAATTGTTCTATAAAACCGGCAAAGCGTTCGGTGAATTCCAGAAGCTGCTGGCCGATTTCCCCATCGAATCGTTGGGAGAGACGATTCCCGGGTTCCACGATACCGCAAAAAGATACCGCGCGCTGCTTTCCAGCGCGGAGAAGGACGTGTGCGGCAGGCTTGAAACCTGTATGCCGGAATTTGAATTCGCAAAACAGCGCGCGGAGGATACGCATATCCTCACGGATCTTCTTGCCGAAGGAAAACTTCCGCTGCGCGTGACCCATAACGATACAAAGCTCAACAATATTCTTTTTGATGAAGATACCCTGGAACCCAAGTGCGTGGTGGATCTGGACACGGTGATGCCCGGCCTCTCGCTTTACGACTTCGGCGACGCGATCCGCTCCGGCGCAAGCACTGCGGAAGAGGATGAAACGGATCTTTCCAAAGTGCAGATGGATATCGGGCTTTTTGCGGCGTATGCAAAAGGGTATCTTGCCGCTGCGGGCGACAGCCTTACCGAGACCGAGATCCGGTATCTGCCGTTCTCTGCAAAGCTCATGAGTCTGGAATGCGGTATCCGTTTCCTTACGGACTATCTCGACGGAGACGTGTATTTCAAAACAAAATCGCCTGATCACAACCTGATCCGCTGTCGTACACAGTTCAAACTGGTGGCGGATATGGAAGAAAAAATGGACGAGATGAAAAAGATTATTCTGGACGCCACAAAATAATATGTATACATCAGAAAAAGACTTGCGTCACTGCTGCAGCGGCGCAAGCCTTTTTATACACGCAATTTGAGACGTGCGGCGTCAGAAAGCGCTTATCCTTCCGGTTCGGATTTCGCTTATCGGCCGCATCCGCACCCGCCGGAAAACAACGGTGCGTTATTTGATCCGTTTTCCTGCGCTTCGCTTTCCTCAGGCGGGAAGAATTCCGCCACGGGGAACTGTATACGGCTGAAGGCGGCGCAGGGATCCTCCGTCTGATTTGTGCATTCCTTGTTCGGGAAGCAGAAATCATAGGCGGGAATCAGCATCTGTACGTCGCGCTCCAATTGGATGATGGAAAACAGCCCCAGCGTCACCCTTACGGCGCGGCCGTCCGTTCCGTTTACGAATTCGCCGGCGTACAGGTTTTTGATGGATGCCGGGATGCCATTTACCGCGTCCGTCAGGTTGTTGCTGCATTCGCATGCGCAGCAGAGTTTCGCATCAAGGCATATGGGTGTGGCTACCTGTATTTTAGCCCTTGGGTTGGTGGCCGTGGCCGCAGACTGTGTGTCGATGGAAGGGGAGTATTCGGAAGAGAATACTTTTACGCTGCCCTCCGCGCCGTAAAGAATGGCTTTTTTGGAATAGACGCTCAGACCGTATACCGTTTGCGGCGGCAGCGTTGGGGAGGTGTAGGCGTCCAGCGCCACCATAAAGAAGAAAGTTGCGTCCACGCTGTAGTAGCCCGCGCTGAAGGGCACCTTCTGGATCTCGGAAAAAACGTTCAGTACGTCGCAGCTTCTGCAGCGTACGCTGGCAGCTTCATCAATCACGTTTTGCGCCGGCGCGGTGAAGTAAACGCGAAGATCCGAAAGGCAGTCTTTATCCGCACAGGAATCATACACTCTGGCGGTGTCAATGCAAACAGCCTCGGTGATCGTATTTTGGCAGTTTTGCGTTCCGGTATTGAGCCCGGCTGCTGCGGTTGGAATATCAGGCATAAAATAACCTCCGGTAAAAAGATTTGAAATCCGAAAACTTCAATACATTTTACGGGAGGCTTATAAATATGTTACATTTTTTTGTGATCTGAAGTTTTATGTGCGTTTCTTTCTCAAAACAAAAAAGCAAGGATCATGATCCTTGCAAAAAAACAAAAAAATGCAAAAAAACAGGAAAATAATTCTTGACAAGCTTGAAAATGTTTGATATAATGCTATACTGCATATATGATGGATATTAATATCCTCTTCACTTTTAACGATGTTATTATAACTGATAGTTTCGTTTTTGTCAAGCGGCGATTTAATATTTGTCAGAACGCGGAAAAGCTTCATTTCAGCTATGCGGAGAATAAAAGAACGGAGTGATTTGTTTCTATGGTGCAAACGAAACCCGTAAAGGTCGGCAGAAAAACCAGACGGAGTTTTTCTAAGATCAATGAGGTTATGCAGATGCCGAACCTTATTGAAGTACAGAAAAATTCTTATCAGTGGTTTGTGAACACGGGGCTCAGAGAAGTGCTGAAGGACGTGAATGAGATCACGGACTACACCGGCAATTTTGTGCTCGATTTCACAGACTATCAGATCGATTCCAAGCCCAAATATACGGTAAAAGAATGCAAGGAACGCGACGCCACCTACAGCGCCCGGTTAAAAGTTACGGCAAGGCTTCTTAATAAGTCCACGGGCGAAATCAAAACAAACGATATATATATGGGTGACTTCCCGCTCATGACCGAATCCGGTACGTTTATTATTAACGGCGCCGAGCGTGTTATTATCTCACAGCTTGTGCGTTCTCCGGGCGTGTATTACGAAATGAGCCGCGATAAAATCGGTAAGCGTCTTTACGCTACCACCGTGATCCCGAACCGCGGCGCATGGCTGGAGTATGAAACCGATCCCGCGAATGTATTCTATGTAAGAATCGATAAAAACAGAAAACTGCCCATCACAACATTCATCCGCGCGCTTGGGCTTTCTTCCAACGCCGAGATCAGAGATTTCTTCGGCGACGACGACCGTATCGAAGCCACGCTTGAGAAGGATCCCTCTCAGAATACGGCGGAAGCGCTGCTTGAAGTATATAAAAAGCTGCGTCCCGGCGAGCCTCCCACGATCGAAACCGCGCAGTCGCACCTGAACGGTTTGTTCTTTGACGACCGCCGTTACGATCTCTCCCGCGTGGGCAGATATAAATATAATAAGAAGCTCGGTATTTCCGATCGCCTCAGAGGCCAGATCCTGGCGGAACCCGTGGTTTCCGAATACACGGGCGAGATCCTTGCGGAAGCAGGCGCAAAGGTTGATAAAAAACTTGCAGCCGAGATCGAGCAGGCCGGCGTGAAAGTGGCCTGGGTCGACGCTGAAGGCACGATCGTAAAGGTGATCTCCAACGGCATGGTGGATCCCATGGGCTACCTTCCCCAGTTTACAGAGGAAGAACTTGAAGAACTCGGCATCAATGAGCGCGTAAGTTTTGAAGTTCTTTGCGGTATTCTGGATGAAGCCGGCGAAGACAAGGATCTGCTCTCTGATCTGCTGAAAGAGAAGTGTGATCAGCTGATCCCGAAGCACATCACCATCGACGATATTTTTGCCACCATCAATTATCTGAACTGCGTTGCCCACGGCGTCGGTAATCTTGATGATATCGACCACCTCGGCAACCGCCGCGTGCGCAGCGTGGGCGAGCTGCTGCAGAATCAGTTCCGCATCGGCTTTACCCGTATGGAGCGCGTTGTGCGCGAGCGTATGTCCATCCACACGCAGGATCCCGAGAGCCTTACGCCTCAGCTGCTGATCAATGTGCGCCCTGTGATCGCCGTGATCCGTGAGTTCTTCGGCTCTTCGCCCCTGTCGCAGTTTATGGATCAGACCAACCCGCTTGCCGAACTTACCAACAAACGCCGTCTTTCCGCTTTGGGCCCCGGCGGTCTTTCCCGTGACCGCGCCGGATTCGAAGTGCGCGACGTTCACTATACGCATTACGGGCGTATGTGCCCCATCGAATCTCCCGAAGGTCCCAATATCGGCCTGATCTCTTACCTGGCCACGTTTGCGCGCATCAACAAATACGGTTTTATCGAAGCGCCCTTCCGCAAGGTGGATAAAGAAACCGGCCGCGTAACGGAGCAGGTGGAATACATGACCGCCGATGTGGAAGACGAATACCGTGTCGCGCAGGCGAACGAACCTCTTACCGACGACGGTTATTTCAAAAATTCCCGTATCATCTGCCGTTACAGAGACGAATTCCTTGACGTTCCGCCCGAGTATGCCGATTACATGGATGTTTCGCCCCGAATGGTGGTATCCGTCGCTACGGCTATGATCCCCTTCCTTGAAAACGACGACGCCAACCGTGCTCTGATGGGCGCGAACATGCAGC
>CAMOVW010000071.1 GCA_946627725.1 uncultured Clostridia bacterium | reverse complement strand
CTGCTCCTTCCGGAGCAATTTAGCTATTGCGTCAGCAATAATTTAGCTGCCGATCCTTCGGCAATTTAGCTGTCGAGCTTTTGCTCGCCAAATTATAATTTACCTTCCCCTTGACGAACCGCACATCGGTTTGTTACAATAATATAGTACAACATTTCACCGCGCAGCAGGCCAGCGGCAAATACGTTTGCTCCATCTGCGGCTACGTTTACGACCCCGCCGAGCACGACGGCGTGGCATTTGAGGACCTGCCGGAAGATTGGAAGTGCCCCCGCTGCAAGCAGCCGAAAGAAAAATTCAACAGAGCGTAAAAAACGGTGTACGAAGCAATGAATCAAAAGAAAATCATTATTGTGAACGCCGGGCCGCGCAAGGGGTGGAATACAGATACCCTTCTTACCGAGGCTGCCGCCGGCGCCGAGGCCGCCGGGGCGCAAACCGAACGGTTTGATCTGTTCCGGCTGGAAAAATACACCGGATGCATCTCCTGCTTCGGGTGCAAAAAGGAAAAATTCAAAGGTCGCTGCGTGTGCAAAGACGGCCTCACGCCCGTGCTGGACGCGATAAGGGCGGCGGACGGGCTGATCATCGGTTCGCCGAATTATCTCAGCGAGATGACCGCCTCTTTCCGTGCGCTGTACGAACGGCTGATCTTTCAGAACCTGACGTACAATCTGGAGCAGCCCTGCTGCAATGAAAGACCGATTCCGGTGCTGCTGATCATGACCAGCAACGCGCCGGATACGACGTATGCCGGTTTACTGGAAAACTACCGGCGGACGCTGAACGGTTTTGTGGGCCCCGCAAAGGCGCTGGTTTCCGGCGATACGCTGCAGCTGAAAGACTACGGCAAAACGGACTGGCCCTGGACCATGTTCGACCCGCAGGCAAAACAGGAACGCCACGATACGGTATTTCCGCAGGAGCGAAAAAAGGCCTTTGACGCGGGTTACGCGCTGGCAAAATGACCGCAGACACATCTCCCCTTCGCAAATATTTCACATTTTCTCAACACGGATCTGCTTGTTTTTTTCGCTGATCCGATGTATGATAGAAACGGAAGAAATCATTTTCAGCCGAGGAGGTGAATACAGTGGTAACGCTGATCAAAATTCTTGTTAAGATCATTAAGATCAACATCGCCCTATTCAAACTGAGCGGCGCGGCCCAGAGATGGGTAGACGCTATGGAAGAGCGCTACGGCATCGAATAAGCCCGGCAGCATCCGCTTTTTTCAGCATTATAATAAGACCCGCCGTTCTTGCAAAACGGCGGGATCCTTTTTTTATTTACCGGATGATCCAGTGGATAACGGCGCTGATGTTGGCAAGCAGGGTCGATACGGCTACAATGGACAGCAGGATCAGCAGATTGACCTTCCATTCGCTGACAAGCAGGCCGATAAATTCTCGGATCTGCGCGTTGGGCCAGAAATACCACTTCGTTTTCGCGCCGACGCCATCTGCCCGCATACCGGCCTTTGCGGCAAACGTACCGCTGCGGAAGACGTGATAATTGGTGGTGGAAAACAGGATATTGGCGTTTTCTTTGTGTTCATCCGCGATTTGTTTGGAGAAGCGCATGTTTTCAAGCGTGGTGGTGGAGCGCGTTTCGGAGTAAATAATGCTTTCGTCGATCCCCTGCTCCACCAGATAATTCTTCATGCATTCAGCTTCGCTCATCACTTCGTCAACGCCCTGCCCGCCGGAAGGGATAAAGCAGGCCTGCTTGCCGGTTTCTTCCAGCTGGCGGCGGTAAAAAGCGATGGCGCGGTCGATCCTGCCCCGCAGCAGCGGCAGAGGCTTGCCGTCCGACCCGATCTTACAGCCGAGGATGATGATAAAATCCTGATTATATTTCGGTTCGTGCCGCGCCGCGAACTGCGTACAGAACATGGCGGACAGCAAAATGCACTCAAAATATACAAAAGCGGTGGATATCACGACACGCAGAACTGCGGCGCGGATCTCACTCAACTCCAAATCGGTTGAATTGGGGTTGCGCAGCGCGGCTGCGGCGCAGAAGCAGGAGCCCACGAACAGCGCGATGCTGATCAATATACCAAACAGATTGTTTTTGCCGAAGCCCTCGTGCCGGATCAGCGACAGATTGCTCACCGACATAAACGCCGCAAAGAGCACGATCGCCGGGATGGACAGGATAAACAGAAGCATCATGATAAACCCGCTGAGATTGAATACCCGCCAGCTGTCAAAAATATCGGGGCGGACCGGTGTTGCGCCGATCAGGCCGAGATACATCAGGCTCTGCAGCCCGAAAAATACCGCGAGGGCGAACGCGAGCATGGTTTTATGAGAGAAAAACTGGGTTTTCTTCTGCCGCAAAAACGCCCGCAGGCTGAGAGCAAAGCTGTACAGCGTCAGCAGCCCCATGCCGAACAGGGTAAACTGCCAGCCGCCGTAATCGTAGCCGTTGAGATACAATACCCCGGCGGGCAGCACCGTAAAATCCGCCCGCATCATGGTACAGTTGTTTTCGTTCTCTTCGCTTGTTACCATAGCGGTAACGATACACTCGCCCCTGCCCGCCGTTTTGAAGGTAAAGCGGGTATAGCTGCCGCACCTGCGTACGGAAGTATTTTCGATCACACCCTCTTCGGAAAAGGTGAAAGAGGCTTTATCGGAACCGTAGGGATTCGGCACGTAAAGCGAATAGCTTCTGCCGAAGATTATCACGGCGATAACGGTGCACAAAATGATGGCAATATAGCCTGCGGCGATGCAAAGGGCGCGTTTTATCATGCATATCTCCAATCGTATCTTTTTATATACGAAACTCTTTAATTTTCGTTTCTTTTGTGTTAAAATGCATTATACTACTTTTTCAGGAATAATGCAATGTATAAATACGAACTTCACTGCCACACGGGAGACGTATCTCTGTGCGCGAAAATATCGCCGGAGGATCTGCTGCGGCGCTACCGTGACGCGGGCTACAGAGGCCTTGTGCTCACAAACCATTTCAGCCCCATGACCTTTTGGCGGGCGGGCATGCTGCAAACGAAAAAACAGGTGGAAATGTACCTTTCCGCCTACCGCCGTATGCTGGAATGCGCCGGGGATGATTTTACCGTGCTGCTGGGGCTGGAGCTGCGGCACTACGCCACCGCCAACGATTACCTTGTTTACGGCGTGGAGGAAGATTGGCTTCTGCGGCAGCCCAATATACTGCTGTGGGGCGAAAAGAAGATGAGCAAACGCATTCGTGAAGCGGGATACCTTGTATATCAGGCGCACCCGTTCCGCAAATTCATATACCGGTGCGATCCAGCGCTGCTGGACGGCATTGAGGTGTTCAACGGCCATACGGACGCCGCCGGAAACGAGGCCGCGCTGCGCTGGGCGCGGCAGCACAACAAGCCCATGATCAGCGGCAGCGACACCCACACCGCCGAAGACCCGATCTGCGGCGGCATTGTTACGGAAAAGCAGATCCGCTCCAACACTGACCTGCTTGAAACGCTGCGCGGCGGCGATTATACGATATTAAACCGAGACGCACAATAAAAACGGCCAAACCGTTTGAGAGGATCCGCAGCCGACGCAGATAACGCCGCCGCGTGAAGGGGGACCCGTTCCGTTCGGGGCCTGCGGAGAACACGTTTGCAATAAAAGAAGGAGAAGAAACGGCAGGTTCCGTATCTTCTCCCTTTTTTATGATTTTTATTGCTTATTTATGCGCCGCCACCTTGCCGCGCAGTTTTTCGGCAAATTCGGCGACGGTGGAAACCGCGGTCTGATCGGTGGCGCGGTCGCGTACCGAGATCGTGCCTTCGGCCACTTCTTTTTCGCCGATGATGATCATATAGGGCACTTTATCGTCCTGACGGGCGCTGCGGATCTTGTAACCGATCTTCTCGTTGCGGTCGTCCAGCTCCACGCGGAAGCCGGCGTCGTCCAGCGCCTCGTATACGGTACGGGCGTAATCCATGCTCTTTTCGGAAACGGGCAGCACCTTTACCTGCAGCGGGGCCAGCCACGCCGGGAAGGCGCCCTTGGTTTCTTCGATCAGGTAGGCCATAAAGCGATCGAGGCTGCCGAGAATGGCGCGGTGCAGCACCACGGGGGTTTTCTCAACGCCGTCGCGGTCCACGTATTTCAGATCGAACTTGGCGGGCAGGCAGAAATCCAGCTGGCAGGTGGAAAGGGTATATTCCGCGCCCACCGCCGGGCGCACGTTCACATCCAGCTTCGGGCCGTAGAAGGCGGCCTCGCCGATCTCTTCGGTAAACTGAATGCCCAGATCCTTCAACACGTCCCGCAGGGCGGTTTCGGCATGCTCCCACATCTCGTCGTCCGGGTAATATTTCACCTTGTCTGCCGGGTCGCGCAGAGAGAGCACGCAGCGGTAATCGGTGATGCCGAAATCCCTGTACACGTCAAAGATCAGATCCACCACGCTGCTCACTTCGGATTTGATCTGCTCGGGGGTGACGAACAGGTGCGCGTCGTTCTGGCAGAAGTGGCGGCCGCGCTCGATGCCCTTCAGGGTGCCGCTGGCCTCAAAGCGGAAATCGTGGGCGATCTCGCCGATGCGGATGGGCAGATCGCGGTAGGAATGGCGGCGGTTGGCGTAGATCATCATATGGTGGGGGCAGTTCATGGGACGCAGCACAAACTTTTCGTCCTCTACCTCCATCACGGGGAACATATTCTCTTTGTAATGCGTCCAGTGGCCGCTGGTCTCGTACAGGCCCACGGTGCCCACGCAGGGAGTAAGCACGTGCTGATACCCGAGGCGGCGCTCTTTGCCCTTGATATAATCTTCAAGGATCTGCCATACGGTATAGCCGCGGGGCAGGAACATGGGCAGGCCCTTGCCCACAAGATCATCCGTCATAAACAGGCGCATCTCTTTGCCGATGCGGCGGTGATCGCGGGCTTTCGCCTCTTCCAGACGGCGCAGATGATCCGCAAGTTCATCTTTGGTGCGGAAGGCGACGCCGTTGAGGCGGGTGAGCATTTTATTGGCGGAATTGTTCTTCCAATACGCGCCGGAAACGCTTGTGAGCTTAAAGGCCTTCAGCGCTTTGGTATAGGTCAGGTGCGGGCCCACGCACATATCGATATAATCGCCCTGCTGGTAGAAGGTGATCACCGCGTCCTCGGGCAGATCGCCGATGTGCTCCACCTTATATTTCTCGCCGCGCTCCTCCATCAGGCGGATGGCCTCGTCGCGGGGCAGGGGGTAAACCTTGAAGGGAAGGTTCTCTTTCAGGATCTTCTGCATTTCCGCTTCGATGGCGGGCAGATCCTCTTCGCTGATCGCCTTATCGCCGGGATCGACGTCGTAATAAAAGCCGTTTTCGGTGGCGGGGCCGTAGGCGAAATGCGCCTCAGGGTACAGGCGTTTTACGGCCTGCGCCATAATATGGGCGGCGGAGTGCCGCAGCACCTCAACCTCAAGCGCTTCGGGGCATTCATCCACATGCCCGTCGTTATATAATATTTTCATTCACGGAACTCCTTTCAAACATTGTTCTTTTATTTTACGCCCGGGTTTGAAAAAAGTCAAGGAGAAGAAAACGAGATGAAAAATATATATTCAGCGCAACGAACAGGGCGTTTCTTCAAGCTGTTTCTGCGCATCGTGGCGCTGCGCTTCTTAAAAGGTAAGATCGGGCTTTATCATTGATTTATTTTCCCTTTTTACTGCTTTGTATCTTTGATCACGACGCCGATGCGTTTGGCGCGGGAGAGCCACGAGTACTCCGGCATGGAGATAACAGATACCGCATTTGAAGCGGCCGGGGAGCATCGGTCCCCCGGCCGCTTTCACGTTTCAAACTGCATACGGAACGGTTGCATTCTGTCCCTTGCGTTTTTTTGGAAACCGGAATACAATAACAGCGCAGACAGGGGTGATAACGAAATGCAGACCGGTCAAATCATTATGGAACTGCGAAGCGCGGCGGGGCTGACACAGGCCGGGCTCGCCGATAAACTGTATGTATCGCGCGATCTGATATCGAAATGGGAAACGGGAAAACGGCTGCCGTCGTATCAAATGATTCTGGAAATGGCAAAGCTGTTTTCCGTGGATCCCGAACGGTTTCTACCGAAGGATTCTATACTCTCGGCGGAGCTGTCCCAACTTCTGCCGGAAGAGTACGACGCAAACGGAGAAACCCTGAAAAAAGATCTGAATCTGTTTCTGGGCACGCTCAGCGCGAGGGACAGACGTATTTTTATCCGACGCTGTTATTTCTTTGAGGAATACGCTGAAATCGGAGAGGAATACGGGCTGAAAGAAAATCACGTCCGCACGATTCTGGCGCGGACGCGGCGGAAACTGAAGAAGTATCTGAAGGAGGAATACACATGAACGGAATCGATATATATACAGCCGTGGCCGGTATCGATGAAGCGTATCTTGCCGATACGGAAAACATGGCTGAAATCAAAGCTGAAAACCTGAGAACAAAGAAAAGACAACGATCTGTAATGATCGGCGTTTGCGTCTGCTTTCTCTTTATCTTCGGGATCGTCGGCGCAGCAAAAATCATTGATCCGCAGAAAACGGAACCCAAGGCGAATCTTACCGATCCGCCTGCGGAGGGCGGGCAACACCGCATCCTGCCTTTTGCCGCAAAGAACGATCCCGACGCCGACGCATACGGCGAGGATGAGATCCATCAGGTGCGGTTGTCCGTTCAGGGTATAAGGTATGAGCAACTGAGCGTTGAGGAGATCGCACAATACGGCATTTCGGAAAGTATTCCCGATTCCGCGTTCGGCGCGCAGATCGGCACTGTGGTGGAAAGCTTCCCGGGGCAGGAACCCAATGCAGCCGTATCTTCTCCGGAACCGTCTTTGGCAGGCGCGCAGGTTTTCTTTTACGGCACAGCGAACGGCAGCGCGGTGCTGATTGCGGAAAAGAACGGAAAATGCGGCCTTTTCGCCATGCTGCAGTGGCCCGCTTACCTATCGTTTAAAGAGAGCTGCGCGTTCTTCGGCGCGGAACCCTCCGCGGAGGGGATCGAAAGCGTAGCTTATACGATTCAGACCGAAACGGAAAATAACGGCGGAGAAGCCGTAACAGGAACGCTGACCGAAACGGACGAAATCAACGCCCTTTGCGCGGCGCTGCTGCAGCTTACCCCGGAGGACCCGCCGGAGGACGAACGCGCGCCGACCCCCAAATGGTATACCGAAGCATGGGAAGCGTATAAGGCAAACCCCGAGGGCCGCGTTCGGGAGGATATCACGCTGGAGATCCGTTTTTACAATGGGTGCCGGATGAAAAACATCCTGTATCAGCCCTTTCTCGGCAGCGGATATTTTGACAACATGAAAGCGCTGACGCCGGAACAGAACGAAACCTTGCGGGGCTTGCTGAAATGACGTTAAAATAAATACGGAAAAACCGAAAAAGCGTAACCGGTTTTCACAGATGCAACCGGCATACCTGCTTTTATTCTTTTTTTGCCGCCGGGGTTGCTTGGCGGCTTTTTTTGCCGACGATCAGGGTTACGGCGGCGCCGATCAGCAGCGCAGCCGCGCCGGCTGCGGCGGATTTTATCAGCGCGGCACGGCGGCCGGGCGCATAATCCGGGATGTATTTCACAACGGGCGTATCGGAGACGTTATAGACCACAGCGGTGATCTCCGGATCGATCTGCGGTAGCTGCTCGGCGGGCTCGTCAAGAAACACATAATCGGATAAGATCTTTTGCTGATACGTTTCAAAGACCTGCTTGCTGAAGCGCTCCAGAAAATCGGGATCGTCCAGAATATCGCCGTCACCCTCAATATACACGCCCTTATAGCCGTAGAACATACCCGCCATGCGCTTGAACCAGCGGTTGATCTCGGTCATATCGATGTTATAGTAAGCGCCGTCCGCCCGGGCGTAGACCCAATCGTGGAAAAAGCCGGTGGCTGCGCTGCGCTTGCCGTTAATGATATAGGCCTCGTAATCCATTTTGACGCATACCGCCAGCAGAAGCGACGAAAAATTGGTACAGCAGCCGTAACCGATACCCTCCGTAAGCAGGTTGGAAGAGAGCTGGCAATCGTTGTAAAACACCACAAGATCGTAGATGGAGCTATCCTCCGTAACCTCGGTGTTATACATGGAAAAATCAGACACCACGTCGTCATAATACAGGTGCTTCATCACCACCACCGTGCACTTGAGCAGCCGTTCGCGGTCGTTGCGGCAGTTGGTAAAATCCACCTTGTCGATCAGGGTTTGCAGCTTATCGTCCAGCTTTTTGTAAAGATCGTAATCAAGACCTGTGCAGATCACAGAGGGATAATATTTGCCGAACATATGATAAATGGCGTAAGCGGTGTTTTCGTTGATGAAATCGGCGTTGTTGAGGGTGATGTGCTTGTTTGGCGCGGTGCAGGCGGAGAAATCGGCAAATTTCTGCGTGTTTGAGATCTCTTTACGGTCCATGATGAACTCCACTTCGGACAGGTTCAGCCGGTTCATCTCGGCGATATCGGCGTCGGTGAGGAATTCCGCATGGGAGATCCTGAGCACGCTCAGGTTTTTGAAATACGGCAGCGCGGTGAGATCGGCGTTCTGCTTCCGGTCGATGGAAAGCGAAGTTACGGCGGAGACGCAATCCTCCGTAAGATCCGTATTCATATACAAAGACAGGTCAAAACCGTCCGCCGGATCAAAGAGATAGCGGCCGTAATTCGCATCCATATCATGGGAGGCACGGTAATTTTCAATCACCGACGGATCGATGGCACGGATCATATTTTCGGAGATATTGGGGATAACGGTCTCCTGCGCCAGCCGCACCGGATTTTTTTCGGCTTCGGCTGAGGTATAACGCCACACGCCGGCGAACGCAGCCGCCGCGAGGATGACGGAAAGAACCGCGCACACGATCACGGCGCCCCGCCCCCGGGAACGGTTTACAAGCGGATCACTATTTATATCCATATTTATAATTCCTTTTTTACGGTATAGAATTATAGTAACACGAATCAGGCGGTTTGGCAAGCCCCCCCTGCAGATGATACATTTTTTCCCTTGCGCAATAAGGAATAGTATTTTATAATCAATATGTAACTGGGGGTGTCGCATATTGAAGACCGGTCAGACAATAGCTGCACTTCGGATAAAGGCAAACATGACGCAGGAAGAACTGGCTTCTCTGCTGTTTGTGTCACGGGATCTTGTTTCAAAATGGGAAACGGAAAAGAGTAAACCGAATTATCAGATGATACTGAAGCTCGCAGAGCTGTTTCAGGTTGAGGTTAAGGTATTATTCGATAAGGATCGGATCCTCACCAAAGAGCTGGAGGATTGTATCCCGGCGGAACCGCATATGAACGCGGCGGATCTGCAGGCGGAGATCAACGCTTTTCTTACCGCCCTGTCGAAACGGGACAGAGCCGTATTTATCCGGAGATATTATTATTTTGAAGAAGCTTCTGAGATCAGCGACGCATACGGGATCAGCGACGCATACGTGAGAACGATACTGATGCGCACCCGGAAAAAGCTGAAAAAATACCTGAAAGGAGTTTCACTATGACCGGCAGAGATCTGTTATACGCCATTGCACAGGCGGACGAAGCGTATATCCGCGAATCGGAACGGTTTTCCGACGTTTCAGCGGAAATCAAAAAAGAGCGGCAAAGAACCCAACTGCGTATTGCTTCCGTCGGCATTGCCGCCGCGGTATGCGCCGCGGTTTTCGGCGCGGTAAAGTTTGCGCCGCGCCCACCGGAACCGGTAACGCAGACCGATTCCGCAACCATACATACAACGACGCAGAACACTTCCGCCGCAAGCACGGTTCCCGGGGTGTCGTCCGCAGCCGACGGCACAACAAAAAAAGACGAGCCCCCCGCACAGACGTATACGCGGGAAACGGCGACGACCGCAGCGGAACCGACCGCGGAACCTTACACGGAAAACGTTTCTGCGGATCTCACGGCAACAAAAGAAACCGACGTTCAGCCGCCCACAACGGCTGCGCCTGCCGAAACAAAAACCGCGGAAACAGGCGCGCCGCCGGTTGAGGGCAGCACTTACGCAGAATCGGCACCGGAACCCTCGTCGGTATTGCCGACCACAGCGGACGGTTCTGAAGGCGGAACCGCGGTATACCGGGATTTGGCCGTGGATTATGATACGGCAAGAGAAAGCTTCGGGTATCCGATCCTGCCCTATGCGGGCGGCGGCTTTAACGGCTACAGCGTGCTTCTTGTCAACCGAAACGGAAACCTGAACGAAAGCGGAACGGAATGCCTGTCCGTAACATATCTGTTCACGAACGGATCGGTTGAACTAAGGGATCAGGCGAGAACGGGAGAGATCACGCCCACGGGAAATGCGTATGAATACCGCGGCGAAACGTTTTACGTGCACACGCCGGAATTCAACGGGGATCAGCTCAGGATCGGCTATTACCCCACAGGAAAAAGCGGGCTCGCGTATCAGGCGCATTTCAACGGCAGAGCGGATATGGATGAAATCATGGATCTGATATTATCCCTTACGCTGTAAACTTTTACAGGAAGAGAGGAAGCGGACTTTTGAAGAAGCAAGTTAAAAAAATCATTGCGTGTTTTCTGGCGGCTGCGCTCGGCATTGCGGGGCTTATAATGCCCGCCGCGGCAGAAGAAAGCCCCTCGTTCAAGCTGCGCGTAACGGTATTTCCGCAGGCAGCCGAAACAACGGTGGATCTTTGGTTTGATGCGGAAGAGGGCTGTTTGCGGCTGTTTTTACCGGCGCAGTGCGATACCTCGGCCCTTCCGGTGCACTTCTCAGGCGCGAACAGAATATCGGTTGACGGTACGGCCCTTGCAAACGGGGAAACGACCGGCATATTCAGCGTGGGCGAGCATACCCTTACCTGCGACGGCAAAACATACCCCCTAACGGTACTGCGCTCCGCCGCGCTGCCCTCGGTATTTATTGAAACGGAATCCGGTTCTCTGGATCAGATTCAGGCGGACAAGGACTATAAAGAGCCGGGCAGCATCACCGTTTTTGAAAACGGCATAGCGGTGATCGAAAACGCGGCGCTGAAATCCGTGAAGGGACGGGGCAATTCCACCTGGCATGCGGATAAGAAGCCGTACAATATCAAATTTGAAAAGAAAACAAGCATTCTGGGCATGGCCAAAGCGAAAAAATGGACGCTGCTTGCTAACCACTTTGACGATTCCCTGCTGCGCAACTCCGTTGCGCTGGATATCGCGAAGGCCTTCGGGCTGCCCTTTACCTCGGAATACCGCATGGCGGATCTGTATGCCAACGGCGAATATCAGGGCAATTACCTGATCGTGGAAAGCGTGGAGGTGGGCGACAACCGGGTGGAGATCACCGATCTTCAAGCCGCCAACGAGGAAGCGAACCCCGATGAGGATATTGAAGCGGCGGAACCGCTGAGCCGGACCGTAAACGGCATACCGAACGCGCGGAAGTGGATGGATATCTATCCCGCGGAGGATATCACAGGCGGCTATCTGCTGGAGGCGGAATTCCCCGACCGTTACAAGTACGAAGCGAGCGGCTTTATTACACCCAAGGGGCAGTGTATCGTTCTGAAAAGCCCGGAATACGCGTCACGGATCGAGGTAAACTACATTGCGGAGCTTTACGAAGAGATGGAGCGGGCGCTGTACGCGCCGGACGGGTATAACACCGAGGGAAAGCATTATTCGGAATACTTTGATATGGATCAGTTGGTGAAGATGTATATCCTTATGGAATACACCTTCCACCGGGACGCGGGCTTGTCGAGCTGCTATTTCTATAAGGATGCGGGCAAGGATACGCTTCACGCCGGGCCCGCGTGGGATTTCGATCTCTCTCTGGGCAACATCAATTACAGCGGCGGGCTTCCGTTTTATGTGGGGAACGCCGAAAGCTGGTGGGCAAATTCCCTGTTCTGCTATGATTCGGAAGAACAGACGCAAACCGTATTCGCGCTGCTGTACCGGCACGAGGATTTCCGCGCGCGGGTGAGCGAGCAGTGGCCCGCGTTGGCGGCGAAGATCGACGACGCCCTTGCCCTGCTGCCGCAGATGACGGACGCCGCCGCGCCAAGCGCCGTGATGAACGCGCTGCGCTGGAATCTGCTCTCCGGCAATACGCCGGAGGAAAAGGAAGCCTCTTACCGCAAAGCCGCGGATAAGCTGCGTACCTTTACCGCCGCACGCCGCACCGCCCTGAATAAAGGCTTCGGCGCGGACGCGGCAATGGTTTATTACGACGCCAACGGCGGAAACGGAACAATATTCAACGGCACGATGCTCTCGGTGGGGGATACGGTGGTATTGCGTGAGATCAACCATAAAGTTACGCCGATCACCGCGCCGGATGGGTACTATTTTGCCGGGTGGAACACAGCGGCGGACGGCAGCGGGAAGCAGTACCGCGCGCTGGATAAAGCGCAGATCACAAAAAAAACCACCGTGTTTTACGCGCAATGGCGGCGGATATCTGCAGATCCTCCGCAGCCGACCGAAGCAGACGGCGATTATTCGCCGGGCGATATCGATCTGGATCGGTACGTTACCGCATCGGACGCCAGATTGGCGCTGCGCGCCGCCGTGGAACTGCAGGCGCTGGACGCCGTATTGCAGCAGCTTGCCGACGTTGACGAGGACGGCGCCGTGACCGCATCGGATGCGCGCCTGATCCTGCGCGCCGCCGTGGCGCTGGAATCCCTGCCGGATAAAACCGTATTTGTGCCCGCGGGGCATGAAAGGCCGTACTAACATCTGTAATCTTATGATCAACGCAAGCTCCCGAAACGGTATGGTTTCGGGAGCTTTTTTTGCGGTAGGAGGGGAATTGATAATTGCAGTTTGTCGCGCCGCAGGCGCGACAGCTAAATTGTGCTTCGCACAGCTA
>CAMOVW010000070.1 GCA_946627725.1 uncultured Clostridia bacterium | reverse complement strand
CCCCATTGCGGTATCCCACGTGTTTATCGGCTTCGATATCCCGCCCATCCCGATGGAGCAGGGGCTTGAGAGATATTTCACTCTGATACGGGCGGCGGAACGGCGCGGCATGAAGCTGGCCTTTGAAAACACGGAGGGAGAAGAATACCTTGCCGCCGTGCTCGACAGTTTCGGCGACCTTCCGCATGCGGGCTTCTGCCTCGATACCGGCCATGAGCTGTGCTACAACGGCGGAAAAGATCTGCTCGCCCGCTGGGGGAAGCTGCTGATCGCAACCCACATCAACGATAACCTCGGCGTAAAAGACAACGGCGGAAGGATCACCTGGCACGACGACCTCCACCTGCTGCCCTTCGACGGAATCCGCGATTGGGAAGAGACCGCCCGCCGCCTTGTAAGAGAGCATTACGCAGGCCCGCTCACCTTTGAGCTGAACACAAAATCAAAACCGGACCGCCATGAAAACGACGTCTACGCCGCCATGCCCCCCGCGCAGTACCTGGCCGAAGCCTACAAACGCGCCTGCCGCCTGCGCGCGCTGGTGGAACGGGAAGAATACAGATAAAGCTCCTCAAACCGTATCAATATTTAAAAAGAGATCAGCAGCAGATATGTATCATACCCGCTGCTGATTTTTAATGCTGATTATAAAAGATACTGAACTTTATGAGATATCCACGGCTACCTTTGCTTTCGCAAGAAGAGAATCCGACTTATCAAGAGAATACAGGAAGAGCGTAAGCTCACCGGATTTTACATCGGAACCGAGATCCTTTATCGTGATCGGCGTATAGCCCTCTTTGTCACGCTTGCCGAATTCAGCGTCAAGATTGATACCGCCGCAACTGTAATAGTAGATCCAAACATTGGTTTCATTACCGTATTCGAATTTGACGCGGATGGTTTTTTCTCCCTCCGGCGAGAGAACCACATGGGTCTCCTCCAACGTGATCGAAGCGGAAGAATCACCGCCCACGTCGAGAACCTTTATATCTTTAACGGCGCCTTTTCCTCGGTAGGTTGCCGTTAAAGTGGTGGAACCCGCCTTCATTGCGGAAACGTACCCTTCGCTGTCCACAAACAGAATGGAATTGTCTATTGAAGAGAGCTTAACGTCCGGAGAATTCGCGCTGACCAGCTTACCGTCCACAAGCAGATTGACCATGATCCGGTCCCCAAGCAACAGCGTATTATCAAGATTGATCTCAACCTTACCGCTGAAAGGCTGCGTTTCGGTGGGTTGTGTGGTTGAGGGCTGAGAGGCGGCTTCTTTTACGGTAATGGTGGTCTGCGCCGTAACGCCGTTCATTTCCGCAGTAATCACAGCCTTACCTGCTTTCTGCCCTGCCACGACGCCTTCCACGTTCACCGCGGCCACGGAGGGATCGCTGCTGGACCAGATCAGATCTTCATGCTTGCCGTAAACCTTTTCTTCACCGTTTATAATCACATGGAAAGCAAGACCGGTCTTTTCCCCTACGGCGATCTCGGAGGCGTCGGCTACGATTCTGCCGGTACCGGCGGCGGTGGTGGACGCCTCTGTTGTTGCGTCTTCCGTTGTTGATTGCGTTTCGCTTTCTGAAGTGGATTCGGCGGTATACACGGCGGGGTTGGATTGGGTAGGCTTATCGTCCTTTTTTTTGGAAAGCAGTTTCCAAAGCAGAAGGGCGGCGGCAACAATCAGAACGGCGGCTGCGATTGCAACGGGGATAATCCACTTATTCCGCGGTTTGGGCTCTTCTTTATTCTCCGGTTCAGGCTTTTCGTTTATCGGCGGTTTTGGCGGATCAACGGGATCGGCCTTTTTCTGCGGCTGCGGCTCTTTTTCTTCATTTTTTACAGGAGGCACAAATTGCCGCTCCACCGGCCTTGTTTTATCTTCATCCTCAGATGCGCCGGCTGCAAGACATCTCTCAAGGGCTTTTCTGAAAGCGGAAGCCGATTGAAAACGGTACTCCGGCATAAAAGACAAGGCCTGTAAAATCGTTTCGCGCAGCATAGCGCTTCCGTTTTTGGGTTCCGGAATCATATCGCCCTTCATCCGTCTTTCTTTTGCCCGCTCTTTATCGCCGGCAACAAAGCTGCCTTCGGGAAGGAAGGGAGGGCGGTTATTGTTCAAGAACCGATACAGCACCATGGCCAAAGAATACAGATCCGCGGTTTTTCCGTAAGCCTTACCGTGATAGATCTCGGGAGCCATATAAGTCTCGGTTCCCGCCATCGTACCGGCAGTACGGTCGCTGTCCAACGTTCTGGCAACGCCGAAATCACCCAGCTTATAATCGCCGTGGGAATTTACAAAAATATTCTCGGGTTTGATATCGCGGTGCATGATCTTTTTGTCTTCGCACACTTCAAGCGCCTTGCAGATATCGATACCGATGCGGATCACGTCCTCTTCGCTGAGCGCATGATCTTTGCAGTAATCGGGCAGCGAGGTGAGCAGCTCCATGCGAATCAGAATATCCCATCCGAAGTTATTGGGCACCTCGTGAGGGATTACCATATGATCCTGATACGATACGATATTTGTAAAACCTTTTAATTCCGACATCAGCGCAAACTCGCGGGAGATCCGTTCCACCACGCTTCTGAAATAGGTGGTGACGCTCGCTTCGTCAAGCCCCTCGCTGTAGGCGGCGCTGACGTCGGATTCATCGAAGGGGATAGAAATCACTTTCAGGGCTTCGGCATAGGTTTTATCGAATTCCGTTCTCCGGATCTCAAACACGGTACCGTAGGAGCCCTTTCCGATCACACGCACTGCTTGCCATCCCGGCCATGCGTTGTGTTCCAACATAATAATTACCTCCGAACTGATTTTTGCTGCAAACAGGTTTCCTCAATGAAATATTAAACGATCTCTCGTTTAAAACCAAAAAAAGAATGGCTCTCCCGCAGACCGATTCGCACCAGAATTGCGGTTGCATTATCACGGCCGCCACTGCGTATTGCGGCGTCGATCAGCGCTTCCACCGCTGCTTTCGGCGCAGAGAAAGTATTTATAATCCGCTCGATCTCAGACTCCGGCACCATATCGGTAACGCCGTCGCTGCACAGAAGGAGGCTGTCGCCTCTTACAGCGGGCGTTTCATAGAAAGATGCCACCGGAGCGCCGTCTTCTTCATGCATGCCCACATACTGCGTAAGCCTCGGCTTGCGATTTGTGATACCCTGGCTGATCATAAACGCGGCGTCCGTATGATCTGTTGACACCTGACTCAGTTTTTTTCTGTGAACAAGAAACGCTCTGCTGTCGCCTACATTGCAAACGATAACGCTGCGGTCGAAAAAGCAGCCGATCACCGCCGTGGTACCCATACGGGTGAATTCCGCTTCGGCGCGGGAACCCACTTCCCTGTTCATTTTATCAACGGTCTCCCGCAGGAGATCAATGGGATCGTCCCCGGGCTGCCTCTGCTCCAGCATGCGCTTCATTTCCCACGCCGCCAGATGAGAAGCCACCTGCCCGTCGGCTTCGCCGCCCATGCCGTCGAAAACGCCGAAGAAGACGGCGTCTTCCGCCTTTTTGCAAACAGCCGTAAGAGGGGCGGGAAGACCGCGGTTTTCTTCTTCCAACAGCCTGCCGTCAAACAAAAAATTATCCTCATTGTTTTTCCGCACACGCCCGGTCACACAGGCGCATGCGGCGGAGAGATCATATTTCATAACAGCATTCCTCCGGGATCAAATAATCAAAATGTCTCCCGTATCGGAAAAAACGGAACGCACCGTTTCGGAGCGTTCCGCTCACAGTAATATATTTATTACCGGGTGAAATTTATCACTTATTTTTTGGCCTTTTTCGGCGCGTCGGGGATATCGACCTCGCTCATGCTCTTCACGTGCTCGCTGATGGAAGAGGGCTCGTCCTCCTGCAGCTTGCCGTTGTTTACGATCAGATTGGTAACGATACCAACGATCAGCGCGGTGGCAAGGGCGGTGATCTGAAGCACGGGGCTGCCGGTAAGCTTATTAAAGCCGAAATCGAGGGTGAGGCCGCCGATACCGGTAACAAGGATGGCGGATACCACAAACAGGTTCTTGTTTTCGCCGAGGTCGACCCTTTTGAGCATCTGCAGACCGGATACGGCGATGAAGCCGTAAAGCGCGATGCAGGCGCCGCCCATAACGCACTTGGGGATGGAGTTGATCAGCGCAACGAAGGGGGTGAAGAAGCTGAGCAGCATACAGCCGATACCCGCCACGCCGATGGTGCGGATGGAAGCGTTGCCGGTGATGGCCACGCAGCCGATGGATTCGCCGTAAGTGGTGTTGGCAGCGCCGCCGAAGGCCGCGCCCACGATGGAACCGAGGCCGTCGCCCATAAGCGTTTTATCAAGGCCGGGATCGGTGATAAGGTCTTTATTGATGATGTTGCCGAGGTTCTTGTGGTCGGCGATGTGCTGCGCCAGCTCAACCACGGCGATCGGCACGTAGATCAGCGCGATATTGGCAATGGCCTTGCCGTCGATGGGAGCAAAGGTACCGTTGGTCTGGATCGCCTTCAGGAAGAAGAACTTGGGATAATCCACAATGGACGTGATGCCGAAGGGGCTGAACGCTTCTTTGAAGGGATCAAAAGAGAGGATCTGCAGCGCCTGAACGTTTGCGGCGTTGCCGATAAGGGTCAGGATGAGCGCCAGCACGTAGCCCGCGCCGATGCCTACGATGAAGGGGATCAGCTTCATGCCCTTGGTGCCCTTTACGGAGGCGATAACGATCATAAGGAAGGTAAAGATACCCACAATAATATATACAAGGCTGTAATCGCTTGCGCTGCCCTGTACCACAACGTCGGTGCCGTCAAGAAGCTTCGCGGCCTGCTCGATGGCGTGAGAGCCGCCGTTGCTTGCGGTCCAGCCCGTGGCGGTGCCGGAAAGGGAAAGACCGATCAGGGTAACGATGGGCCCGATGATCACGGCGGGCATCAGTTTGTTTACCCAGCGGGAGCCTACGATTTTGATGATCAGAGCGATTACCACATATACAAGGCCTGCGAACAGCACGCCGATAAGCATGCCCCAATAGCCGTAATTCTGACCGATGGAAGCGGCGTATGCGCCGAGGAAGGTAAAGGAGGAGCCGAGGAACACGGGGCTCTTTCCTCTGGTGCAGAGGATGTAAACAAGGGTGCCGATACCGGCGCCGAACAGCGCGGCCGCGGGATCCGCCTCAAGGCCGAAGCCGGAAACCAGCATGGGCACAAGAAGGGTGGCCGCCATGATGGCGATCATCTGCTGGAAGGCAAACACGATGGTTTGACTCCACCTGGGCTTGTCATGAACGTCGTAGATAAGTTTCATACGTTTTATCTCCTTTGTTTTTTTTGCAAAACACAAAAAATGCCTGCCTGTATTGGCAGGAGTAACCCAAGGCGGAAATGCAGCGAAGCGTTCGCCATCTTGCCAATCTCTCTGTATTGGATTAAAGATCTATATGCGTTTTGCTGTTAATAGAATAGCATATTTACTGCGGTCCGTCAACAAAATTTGACAAAAAAAAGGAACCAAAGAACGGTTCCCTTTTCTGCGCTAATTTGTATATATTTTTTACGTATTCGCCTGTGCGCGCGGGGGCGGCAAAAACCGGACTCAATCGTGCGGTTTGTAGCTCACCGTGCCGCACACCCGGTCGCCCGCGTCGCCCGCGGCGGTAAGGATGTAGCCCTTTTCGTTCAAGGGTTCGTCGGAATAATTCGCGGTGTAGATATGCACGTCGGGATGGTTCTTTTCCAGCAGGCTCACGCCCTGATTCGCAGAGAAGATGCACATCATTTTAATGCGTTTGCAGCCCGCTTCCTTCAGTAGCTTTACGGCGGCGTCGGCGGATACGCCGGTGGCGAGGGCGGGATCCACAATGATCACTTCCCCGTCCGCGGCGTCCACAGGCAGCTTGAAATAATACTGGCAGGGCTGCAGCGTTTCCTCATCCCGGTAAAGGCCGATATGCCCCACCTTTGCCGTGGGCAGCAGGCTTCTGAGGCCGTCTACCATGCCGAGGCCGGCTCTGAGAATGGGCACGATGGTAAAATCCTCCGCCAGCACCGGGCTCATGATCTTCTGCAGCGGGGCCTGTACCTCAACCAGCTTTGTGGGCAGATCCTTCAGCGCCTCAAACCCCATCAGCACGGCCAGCTCGTTTACCAGCTCGCAGAATTCCTTAGAGCCGGTATGCACGTCGCAAAGGTGCGTCACCTTGTGCTTGATCAGCGGATGATCGAAGATGGTTAAATTTTTATGTTCCGTCATAATATCTCTTTCCCCCTGTGTGATTTCTGATTTATAGTATAATTCTTTTTCGCCGAAAGTCAAGCGGTTGTTTTCTTTTCGCTTGACCGTGTGCGGGGAACATGCTAAAATAGTCGGCGGAAAGGTTGGGATGCAAATGGAAAAGATATTGGTAAGCGCCTGCCTGCTGGGCTGCCGCTGCCGGTACGACGGCAAAAGCTGCGCCGACGCGCGCGTGCTGGCGCTGAGAGACAGATATATACTGATACCGGTATGCCCCGAGCAGTTGGGCGGGCTGCCCACGCCCCGAAACCCCGCCGAACGCAGAAACGGCGGCGTTTTTATGAACAACGGCGCAAACGTGACCGCCGCATACGAAAAGGGCGCCGAAGAGGCGCTGCGCATCGCCGAAACGCTGGGCGTGAAAAAAGCGATACTGAAGGCGAAAAGCCCCTCCTGCGGAAAGGGACTGATCTACGACGGCACCTTTACCGGCGCAAAAATACCGGGCGACGGCGTAACGGCGCAGCTGTTTATAAAAAGCGGCATTGCCGTGGAAACGGAAGAAACCTTTGTTTTATAATATAAATTTTGCAAAATCATATTGACTTTCCGCATTTTTACTGCTATACTACCAACGATAATCAACAGAAAGGAGGCAGGCACAATGGCAAATAAGGCAATGAAAATGATCATACCCCGCGCGACGGTATTGTGTCTGTTATCCTGAGGCATAATATCACTATCCGTTTACGGCGTCGCGACCCCCCCCGCGGCGCCGATTTTTTGTGTTTTACAAACTATGAGGTAAATTTATGAAAAAAGATAAAAAACCGATTCCCCCGCCGGATAAAAAAGGCGGCTTTACCCCGGCGGAGATCGCAGCCCTTGCCGCCGCCGGGGCGGACCCGTCCCACGCGATATGCGCCTGCCGGGGCGATATGGACAGCGCCTGCGGATACCGCGACGCCTGGCTGTGGTTCGACGAAAAAGGTTTTACCGCCGCGCTCGGCACGGAAGAGATCATACCCTCAAAAAACAGAAAAAAACGGTTGGAACCGAAGATCGTGATCACAGAGGTAACACACTTCCCCGCCGAGCAGATCGAAAAGCTGGTTTGCGAGCGTTATGTTTCCACCGGTCGGCTGCTGCTGAAGGACGATAACGCCACGGTATTTGCCATCGGTTTTTCCATCAGCAGGATCGGGCAGTTCGACCGGCTGACCACCGCCTTCAACACATGGAAAGAAACCGGCAAAGCGGAACTTCCGCCGGAAAAGGACGAAAAAGAAGGCCGCTGCAAAAAATGCGGCGCACCCTGCCCGCCGGATAAGGACTTCTGCAGAAAACACGATAAAAAAGGCGCCACTGCCGTGCGGCTGTTCAGCTTTTTCGGCGGGTATATCCCCCAGATCGCCGTTGTGCTGCTGATCATGCTCTCCGGCTCCGCCGTATCGGTGTTTCTGCCGCAGCTCAGCACCCGGCGGCTGTTCGACGACGTTCTCTCCGCCAACAACGGCGTTACCGACCCGGCGGAGCTGATGAAGGCGCTGGGCGTGCTGGTGCTCTCCATTTTCGGCATACGGCTGCTGAACACCTTTTTCTCTTCCCTGCGCCAGTATATACAGGGCTCCATGATGCCGGGCGTGGTATACGATATCAAGGTAAAGATATTCAAGGCCATGCAGCGGCTCTCGGTGGGGTTCTACTCCTCAAAGCAGACCGGCCAGCTGATGGAGCGGGTGATGCGGGACGCCAACAATATTTACTGGTTCTTTGTGGACGGCGTACCCGGTATTATCATAGAGGTAACCACCGTGATCGGCGTGATGACGGCAATGTTCATTATGAACGCGCGTCTCTCGCTGGTGGTGCTGCTGATCACGCCGCTGATCTTTACGCTGCTGTATCTGGGCGAAAAGCTGTTTCGCAATATGCACCACAGAACCTGGGTTTATAACTCCCGCGTTTCCTCTATGGTGAGCGACAACATCTCAGGTCAGCGCGAGATCAAGGCCTTTGCAAAGGAAGACGACGAATACGCGCGTTTTGCCAAAACCAGCGGCGATTTCAAAAAGGCGGAGCTGAAGCTCGCCCTTACGGAAGCCACCGTATTCCCGCTGGCGGAGATCGGCGTGATCATTCTCACCGCCGTGGTGCTGGGCATGGGCGGCGTGATGGTATCAAACAACCAACTCTCCACCGGCACGCTGCTCAGCTATATCGTGTATCTTGAAATGCTGCGGGAACCCTTTGAGTTTCTCAGCTGGGTATCCAACTGGTGGAGCCGCTGCGCGGATTCCGCCCAGCGCGTGTTTGAGATCGTGGATTCCGACGCGGAGCTGAAGGAGGCGGAAAACGCCGTTCAGATGAAGGAGCTCAAAGGCGATATCGAGATCGCGGATCTGGATTTTGAATACGAGCCCGCCCGCCCCATCATCAAAAACTTCAATCTGCAGGTCAAAGCGGGGCAGATGCTGGGCATCGTGGGGCGTACCGGCGCGGGCAAATCCACCATCGCCGGCCTGATCGCCCGGCTGTACGACCCGAAGAAGGGCAGCATCCGGCTGGACGGCGTTGACCTGCGCGAGATCGGATTTGAATCGCTGCGCAAAAACATCGGCATCGTATCGCAGGATATTTACCTGTTTATGGGCACGGTGGCGGATAACATCCGTTACGCAAAGCCCGAGGCCACCATGGACGAGGTGATCGCCGCGGCAAAGGCGGCCCACGCCCACGATTTTATTATGAAGCTGCCGGACGCTTACGAAACCCGGGTGGGCTCCGGCGGGCAGAAGCTGAGCGGCGGCGAAAAGCAGCGGGTGAGCATCGCCCGTACCATTATACAGAACCCGAAGATCCTGATCCTGGACGAAGCCACCGCCGCCATGGATACGGAAACCGAACGCAACATACAGAATTCCCTTACAAAGCTGAAGGCGGGGCGCACCACCCTTGCCATTGCCCACCGGCTTTCTACCCTGCGCGACGCCGACGTGCTGGCGGTGATCGACGAGGGCACGCTGATCGAATACGGCGCCTTTGACGAGCTTCTGCGCAAAAAGGGCGAATTTTACAAGCAGTTCAAGCTGCAGAGCGAGGCGCTGGCAAGCGCGGGCATACTGGACACCGCCCCCGAAAACGGCGGGGACCATGAGGAGGACAACTGAATGAATACAAATTCCATTTCTCCCGAAACCCTGAAAACGGAATACGTATCGCCGGAAGACTGCGTCTTTTTCACCGGGGACGGCGGCTTCACCGGCGCAGAGATCCGCGGGGAGAAGCACAACCGGGTGATCCTGAAGCGGGCGCTCCCCTTCGGCGCGCCGGACGACTATATCTGCATCACCGACGTGGAGAACAAAGAGCTCGGCATCATAGAGCACGTCGGCGCGTTTTCGCAGGAGCAGCAGACGCTGATCAAGAAGGAGCTCTCTCTGCGTTACTTTATACCGGTGATCACCGAGATCCTTTCCATTAAAGAAAAGATGGGCCACTTTTATTTCGACGCCACCGTGCAGGGGGTAAAGAAAAGCTTTACGGTGAAGGATCTGTCGAAAAACGTGCGCTCCCACGGCGAGAATATCGATATCACCGATATCGACGGCAACCGCTACCGCATTACGGATTTCGGTTCCATTGCGCCCCGCAGCCGCCGCAAGCTGGAGCCCTATCTCTATTGATACGAGGTGAATTCCCATGAACGCCACAAACGAACAGACCGCTGCGCTCACCCAGGTGCAGTTCGACCTGACGGACGATAACGAATACTGCGCCGGTACCCTGCGGTTTGCCCACGGGCAGATCTTTGTGATCTATGAAAACGAAACGCCCCGCAGGTATTCCCTTACCGGCGTAAAAGAGCTGGCGCAGCGCACCTATTCCGGCTGCTCCTCCATAGAGCTGGTGCCCGAAAACGGCAAGCCGGATTTTTCGGACAGCGTTGTGCTGTGCCGCTTTTCCATGACCCGGCTCAACGAGGTGGGCGAATTCTGCAAGGTGGTGAACCATTACATTGAAACCGGCGAAGAGACGGCCATCCCGCAGGAGACGATTCGGGTGTGCCCCAAGTGCGGGCGCGCCTATCCGAAAGGGCTTGACGTTTGCCTGTTCTGCGTAGACCGGGGCTACGTGCTGCGCCACACCGCCGCGCTGGTAAAGCCGTATCTGGGCAAGCTGCTCTTTGCAAGCCTGCTGATCACGGCGGCGTCTCTGCTCTCCGCCGTTGTGCCGATCTTCAACGCGCGGCTGGTGGACGACTATCTTTATAACCCCGCCGGCCTGCCCGCACAGGCCGTGATCAGAGGCGTGATCTCCACCGTATGCGCCATAGGCGCGCTGCAAACCGTATCCGCCGTGCTGCGCATCATCAGCCAGCGCCGGGCAAACCGCATCAGCTGTTCCCTTTCGGACGAGCTGCGGCGTATGATCTACGATAAGGTGCAGCGGCTCTCTCTCACCAGCATGGCAAAAAAGACCAGCGGCGACCTGATGAAGCGGGTCACCCGCGATACCGAAACCGTGCGGAACTTCATTACCGAGCACGGCCTTTACGCCGTTGAAAAGCTGATCAGCTTTATCGCCGTATTTGTAATACTGATGTGCATCAGCCCCCTGCTGACGCTGCTGGTGCTGGTACCGGTGCCCATTGTGATCTTTGCGATCTACCGGTTCTGGAAAACGATCCGCGTGCGGTACGACCGGCAATGGCGCTGCGAAAGCCGCGTGAACAGCGTGCTGCACGATATCGTAAAGGGCATACGGGTCATAAAATCCTTCGGCACCGAAAAGCGCGAGGTGGCAAAGTTCGACGCGCTCTGCAAACGGCTGCGTGACGTATGCGTCAAAAACGAGCAGTTCTGGGCGATGGTATTCCCCTATCTCACCTTTCTGATGGGCGCGGGTGAATTTCTGGTGCTGTTTTTCGGCGGCCGCGCCGTGCTGAACGGCGATATGCGCGTGGGGCAGCTGCTTGAATTTACGCTGTACCTCGTTTACATCTATCAGCCGCTGCGCTGGATCTCCACCCTGCCCCGCAGGCTGGGCGAATTCACCACCAGCCTTGTAAAGATCTTTGAGATTCTGGACGAAAAGCCGGAAAACACCCTGCAGCCGGATCCGAACGCGGCGCTGACCCCCGGGGATATCGAATTCCGCAACGTAAGATTCGGGTATAAGCCCTACGAAACCGTGCTGAAGGATATCAACCTCACCGTGCGGCAGGGGCAGATGGTGGGCCTTGTGGGCCATTCCGGCGCGGGCAAATCCACGCTGATCAACCTGATACTGCGCCTGTACGAGACCGACAGCGGCGTGATCACCGTAAACGGCACCGATATCCGCACCATCCCGCAGGAAAAATACCGGCAGAAGACCGCTGTGGTATTTCAGGAGACCTTCCTGTTTGCGGGCACCATTTTCGACAACATCGCCTACGCCCGCCCGGGGGCGGAGCCCGGCGAGATCATCGCCGCGGCGAAAGCGGCCAACGCACACAAATTCATTATGGACCTGCCGGACGGGTACAATACCATCATCGGCGAAAACGGGCATAACCTTTCCGGCGGCGAACGGCAGCGCATCTCCATTGCCAGAGCCGTGCTGCGCAACCCCGAGATCCTGATTCTGGACGAAGCCACCAGCGCGCTGGACCCCGAAACCGAGCAGAGCATTCAGGAGGCCCTCGCAAAGCTGGTAAAGGGCCGCACCACCTTCGCCATCGCCCACCGGCTTGCCACGCTGAAAAACGCCGACACCCTTGTGGTGATCGAAAAGGGGCGCATCGCCGAAACCGGCACCCACAAAGAGCTGCTCGCGCAAAACGGCATTTATGCAAAGCTGGTAATGGCCCAGAGGCAGACCTCCAAGCTTACAAAATAACTGCGGGACGACTTTGGGCTGAGGAAAGACGGATTGTAACCGGTTCTCTGTTATATATATCCAAATTCATTCAAGAAAGAGATTCATCCATGGACAACTTTTCGATAGAGCACCTTGCGGATCTGGCAAGCCGGGCCGCAGGCAGAAACATATACACGTTTTCAGGCTTTCTCTCGCCGGAGGAGCAGGCAAAGCTGCTGGAAAGACGGCGTGAGCTCTCCCCTTTTACCCTGTTCGGCGGCGTCGAGGGCGCGGAGCGCAATATGGCCCGCTTTGGCAGCGAGGAGAGTACCGGCTACGAGCAGCCCTTTCCCATTATCTGCCTGAAGGCGGAGCCGCTGAACCCCCGGTTTGCCGAAAAACTGAGCCACAGAGATTATCTCGGCAGCATTATGGCGTTGGGCGTGGACCGCTCCGGCGTGGGAGACATCATCGTGCGGGAAAGCTGCGCATATATCTTCTGCACCGAAAAGCTGGCGCCCTATATCGCGGACGAGCTGCACAAGATCCGCAATACGGAGATGCGTCTCACCCCCTGTGCCGACCTGCCGGAGGGCAGCCTGTACGAAACGAAGGAGCTGCGGCTCACCGTTTCCTCTCTGCGGGTGGATTGCGTCGCCGGCGCCGCCGTAAAGCTGAGCCGTACCCGCATTGCGGAGCTGTTCCGCGAGAAAAAGGTTTTTGTAAACAGCGCCGTCTGCGAAAAACCGGACCGGCTTCTGCAGGAGGGCGACGCCTTCTCCGTGCGGGGCTACGGCAAATTCCGCCTGATCGCCGTAACAGGCCATTCAAAAAAAGGCAAGCCGGTCGCCCGGCTTGCGCAGT
>CAMOVW010000069.1 GCA_946627725.1 uncultured Clostridia bacterium | reverse complement strand
TTCAATTGCGCCGCAGGCGCGTACCTTATATCAACAAGGTAAAAAAGCGTTTTGCAGCACTTCAGGTTTTCAAAATAAGGTTATAATGATTATAAAATTATTGTGTCTGATATAGCTGGTCGCATTAACATAGCAGAACTCGCAGACACAATAATTAACGCGGCATGAAATGCCGCCCTACCGTTGCACGTCCCGCGCTGTTACGGCTGCTCAACGCTCAATGCTTCTCGACAAATTATAATTTAACGATTTCTCCCGCTCTCCGCTCAGAAGCCGAGGCTGTCGTTTACGAGGATCACGTGTATGCGGCCCGGGTGGCGGGAGTAGCGGGTGATTAAAAACTGGCAGCAGATGGTGTCGGGGCTTTTGCAGTCCATGCAGGCGCCTGTTTTGGCGCAGGGGGTGTTCAGGCCGAAGCGCTGTACGTTCACCGGGGCAGCAATATTGCGGGCGCGCTTCATGGCGCTGTCCGTATCGGGGCAAACCTTGTTCATGCCTACGATAAAAATCACCTTTTTCGGCCCCTGCGCAATGCAGGATACCCGGTTTGCGTTGCCGTCGATATTGATCATAACGCCGTCCTGCGTAATGGCGTTGGCGGAAGAGAGAAACACGTCCGCGTCGTAAGCCGCCAGCATGGCAGCGCGTTTGTCCTCCGCCGCGTCCCGGTCGATAAAGCGGTACGGGCCGTTTTTTACGGCGTCAACAAGGCCGATCTCCCATGCGCTGGTCACGCCGCCCATGGCAATGCTGCTGCCCTCTTCGATCAGCGAGAGCGCCGTTTGCAGCGCGGCTTCCTTATCCGCGGCGTAATAGCCGGTCATATTGCGGGATTTCAGCCCCTTGATCACGGTTTGCGCCAACAGCTCGTTGCGCTGAATCATGTTTTTGTTCATAGTTTCATCCTCCGTGCTTTTTTCTGATGATAACAGATTTTTGCCCGAAAGTCAACGCCGGAGCAAACGGGGCGGAAAACGCGGGCAGCCACTCGATCAGTTTTCCCGATTTAACGCCGTCGTAGGAGCGTTCCGCTCCGGGGTCAAGCGAAAATGTTCAGTGTAGCATAAACTTTCAAAAATATCAGGTTTGTGCATGAAAAAGCACAGAAACACTCTTTATGCGGAAAATGCTCTTTCGCTGTGAGAAGAAAACGTTTCTTAGAATTCCGCACGAACCGTAAAACGGCCCTTGTAAAAGCTGCGGGCGTTTGATATAATTACGTTATCAAACGATGCGTTGCGGAGGGCTTGTATCAATGGACGTTGTGATTCAGATCGTAAAAATGCTGTTCGTCGTCTTTTTTCTTCTGAGCGGGTTGGTTGAAAACGTACCTGCGGGCGGCGATTTTGAGGCTGCTCAGCCTGCGGCGCCGGGAGACGAAACCGGTTATCTGCAGATTACCGCCGAGAACGAGGGCTTTGATACCTGGAATCCCGTAAAAAACCGCGGCGGCTACCGCTACGGCCCCTCTATGATATTGAATACGGACGGCAGCCTCGACGTATGGAGCGCCGCCAACGGCCCCGGCGATCTTGTGGACGTGGTCACCTATAAGCGGCTTTCCGACGGGGGCCGCAAGAGCACGAAAGAGGTGGTCGCCCTGAAGCCCACCTCCGGCAGCTTCGATTGGAAGTGGACCTGCGACCCGGGCGTGATCAAATTCGGCGGCTACTATTATATCGGCTACACCACCACGCTGGATGAACGGGGCGTTGCCAACGAGCTGTGCGTGGGCCGCAGCAAAAATCCCTGCGGCCCTTACGAAAAATGGACCGGCAGCGGCTGGGGCGCGGAACCGGAATCCATTGTAAAATATACGGACGACCCGGAATGCTGGGGCGCAGGGGAGCCGGCCTTTGTTGTGGTGGGCGACACGCTTTACGTGTATTACAGCTGGGCAAATCAGAACGGCGTCGCAACCCGTGTGGCCACTGCGGACGCCGCGGATGAAAACTGGCCCGCCACGCTGCAGTACCGCGGCGAGTGCATCCCGCCGAAAAACGGCGGCGATTCCGCCGACGTAAAATACGTGGACGAATTCGGCCGCTTTGTTGCGGTGTTTACTGAAAAGCGCTTTTCGGACGACAGCTACGTTGCCGTATGGGAATCATTTGACGGTATCAGCTTTCGCCCGTCGGGCTTCGTGAAGGAGCACACCGCGAAAAAGCTGCACAACTGCGGCATTTCCGGCCGTGCGGACGGCCATATCGGCAAGGGTGACCCGGTGTATCTCTCTTACGCCTACGAGGGGACGGACGGCTCCTGGGGCAACTGGGCGACGCGCCTGCACACCGTAAAACTGACGCTTGCCGATGCCGCCCGGCTTGATCCCGACAGCGTTTCCAACGCGGATATCAACGTGACCTTCCGAAACCTTCACCTTGTGCCGGAGGTACTTACCGTGAAAGCGGAACGGCAGAGCTATACGCTTGAGAACAAAAGCCAACAGTTATGGGCCATGGCGTACGATTCCGACGGCTTTACGTTCCCCGTGCTGTTCGGCGTAAAATACGACGGGTACGATACCTCCGTTGTGAAGATCGTGGGCGGGCGTATGTATCCGGTGGGGCAGGGCACCACCCGCGTATATATGCGTTGGCACGGTTTTACGGGCGATTTCACCGTTACCGTAAACTGAATATTTAACGTGCGTATCAAGCACAAAAGGAGAAAAACATGAAAAAAGAATATTGCGGCATGCCGATGCGCTTTGCGCACACGGGCGTAACACAGTTCGCGCCGGAAAACACGCTTGAGGCCTTTCAGAAGGCGGCGGAGCTGGGCTGCGAGGGGATAGAGCTGGATATCCAGCCCAGCGGCGACGGCGAGATCATCGTCACCCATAACGGCACCCTCGGCTATATGACCTTTGAGCGGCACAGAGAGCGGCTGGCGGATCTCACCGCCGAGCAGATCAAGCGGTTCGATATCCCTTACCGCAACGCTTTGAAGCTGAAGTACCCGCCCTATCCGTGGACGGAGCACTACGGCGGCCGCCGCATGATCACCCCGCCCGATTACGTTGAGGACCGTGTGACCCACCTGATCACCTTCCCTGAATTTGACGCCTGGCTTGCCACGGTGGATTACGACCTGACCGTGGAGGTGGAGTTCAAAACCACCGGCATGTGCCCCCGCATGGATGAGATCCTTGCTTCGTCCCCCAACGTTTCCCGCTATATCCTGTTTTCCGGCGATTGGGCGGTACTGGAGGAGATGCAGGCGCATTACCGCGAAAAGGGCAAGCCCGAAGGCCTGCGGCTGGGCGCGAACATCCGCTATCTGAACGATAAAACCATGGATTTCGTCCGCCGTTCCGATCTGTGGGAGGTGGGCCTCAACAACGAAGCCTTTACCAGGGCGGACGTGGATATGCTCGCCGGTATGGGGATCAAGGTATTTTCAAACCTGGGCGATTACCCCGAATGGTGGCAGGCCATCTGCGATATGGGCGTTACCGGCTTCAAAACCAATTACCCGGACGCCTACACCGAATGGTGGCTCGGCCGGCAGAGCTGAATCATAAGAGAAGAGAATATAAAAAGGAGATAAGCAAACATGAAGCTGACCTGGTACGGTACGGCCACCGTCGGTCTGGACGACGGTGAAACAAAGCTGCTGTTCGATCCCTTTGTGCGTATGAACCGGCGGCAGGAAACCACGCCGCTGGAGGGTTTTTCCGGGTTTGACGCGGTTCTGGTCACCCACGGGCATCTGGACCATATCTACAGCATCCCCGCGCTGATGCAGGCAGATCCGAACGTGCCGGTGTACTGCACCGAAACGCCGAAAAAAACAATGGTCTCCCGGGGCGCCCCGGAAGACCGCATCCATCTGATTTCCCCCGGCGATACGCTGCAATTCGGCGCGTTCACCGTAAAGGTGTGGCAATTCCGCCATATCGTGTTCGATCCCATCTATATCCTCACCGTGGTCCCCAAGTGCGTTGTGATGTTCCCGCGGCTGTTCTGGCAGGCGTATATGAACCGCAAAATGCCGGAAGGCCATGAGATCGTGGCCTATGAGATCACCAACGGCGGCAAAAAGATCTTTCTTACCGGTTCCTTCCGCGATACGCCTTCCATAGAATACCCGCGGGATATAGATCTGCTGATCCTCGCCAACGGCGGCAGCGTGTTCGTGCCGGAAAAAACCGCCGGCTTCATTGCAAAATACAAGCCCAAAGCGATCCTTGTGGATCACTTCGATAACGCCTTCCCGCCCGTCACCCGAACCGTGAGCGTAAAACGCCTGCAGAAAAAGGTGGCGAAGAACCACCTCGATATCCGCTTTATTGTGCCTGAGATCTGTAAAGAGATCGAAGTATAACGCGGCGCGGGCCTCTGATTTTCAACAGGAGATACTCAAAAGGATAACGCTTATGAAAAAAAAGTCCTTTTTTATTGCTTTGGTATGCGCGCTGGTATTCGCCGCGGGAATCTGCCGTGCGTTTTCCGCTGCTGCGGCGGTTGTGGGCGACGTTGACGGCGACGGCAGCGTATCGGCGGCCGATGCCCGTCTTGTGCTGCGGGCAAGCGTCGGTCTGGAAAACGCCAACCCTCTGACGATGGACGCGGACGCGGACGGAAATGTGAGCGCGGCGGACGCCCGTCTTGTGCTGCGCTTTGCCGTGGGGCTGGAACCCGTTCTGCCGGTAACCGACGGCGAACCGCAGGGAGAGAGCGGCGTGCTTGTTGTATATTTCTCCCGCACCGGGCATACCCGTCCGCTGGCCGGATACGCGGCCGAAGCGCTGCAGGCGGATATCTATGAGATACAGGCCAAAATCCCATATACCGATGAGGATATCCGTTATTACACCGATTGCCGCGCAGACAGAGAGCAGAACGACCCCGCCGCCCGACCGGAGATCGCCGGTCCGCTGCCGGATCTCAGCGGGTACGATACCGTTTTGCTCGGTTACCCGATCTGGCACGGGCAGGCGCCCAAAATTATTTACACATTTCTTGAAAGTTTCGATCTCGCCGGAAAAACGCTTGTGCCCTTCTGTACATCGGCCTCAAGCCCGCTGGGCAGCAGCGCATTGAATCTGCATCCGCTTGCGCCTGCCGCCGTTTGGAAAGAAGGAAAGCGGTTCGCCATCGGAACCGCCCGGGATGAGATGGAACAGTGGCTGACGGAGATCGGCCTGAAGCATACGGAACAAAAGGAGGAAAACGCTTTGCAAATTACGGTGAACGGTACCGCGCTCAACGTTGCGTGGGAGGATAACGCTGCGGTATCGGCGCTGAAAACACTGGCTGCCAACGGCCCCGTTACGGTGCAAACCGCCGCTTACGGCGGCTTTGAGCAGGTAGGCCCGCTGGGAACGAGCCTGCCGCGGAGCGACGTTTCCGTAACGACTGCCCCCGGCGATATCGTACTGTACGCCGGAAATCAGATCGTGCTGTTCTACGGGTCGAACACATGGAGCTATACCCGCCTCGGTAAAATACAGGGGCTGGATCAGGCCGCGCTTTCCGCTCTGCTGGGCGGCAGCGCCGCAACGGTCACGTTTTTCTGTGAAAACTGAATTCTTCTGATAAACGAAATGTGAAAGGAAGCTGCATTCTATGCTGAAAGATTTTGCAAAAAAAAACTTTGACCTTCTTCTGCAGGCGGGGCAATCCAACGCCGAGGGCAGCGGCTTCGGCGACGCCGAAAAGCCCTGGACGCCCAACGATAACGTATGGTATCTGAACCGGGATCTTACGATCACCCGCGCGGCGGAAACCGTGGACGGGAATCAGATCCGTTCGGATTTTGCGCTGGGCTTTGCCCGGCAGTATCTGCAGCAGGGGCGGCTTGCCGAAGGCCGGCGGCTGCTGATCATCCGTTCCGCCATGGGCGGCACCGGATTCCTCGATCACCACTGGGGGCCGGAGGACGATCACCGCGCCCGTATGACGGAAATGGTCCGCACGGCGCTGGCGCTGAATAAAGAAAACCGGCTTGTGGCGCTGCTCTGGCATCAGGGCGAGACCGACGCCATTTGCGGCGCGACGTACGAAACCCATTACCGTAACCTCATCGCGTTTGTTCAGAGCGTGCGTGAGGCCTTCAACGCGCCTTCGCTGCCGTTTATCGCCGGTGATTTTGTGCAGCAGTGGAAGGGCGAAAACGCCGAAATCTGCGCGCCGGTGGTGGAAGCCATACGCGCCGTGTGCCGTGATATCGGTTTTGCGGCCTTCGTTGAAACCGAGGGGCTGCTCTCCAACAAACAGTTTGCCGAAACCCGGGGACAGGCATCCGACGATACGATCCATTTCTGCCGCAACGCCCTCTATACCCTGGGCGAACGTTACTTCAGCGCATTTGCCGCGCTTTGACGTGTGCGCATTTGTGCGTACAAAGAAAAAAATTTTCTCTTATCCGCTTAGATTTCAGACCCAAAGGAAAGGAATACCCTATGAAAATCATAAAAACACTGCTGCCGCTGTTTCTGATATGCGCCGTAATGCTTTCCGCATGCGCCGGAAAGCAGACGCCGCCTGCGGATACGGCTTCTTCTACGGACGCCGCCACCCCGGCGCAAACGCTGCAAACCGGCATTGAGAGCGTAAACAAATACGGCAATATCATTCTTACCGCAACGCCCGATGAAATGAGGGCCCTCGGCTTTGTGCCCGCCGATGTCATTCTGGTGCAGATCGGCGAAAAACAGCTTCAAATGCCCATCGGCACCGCTTATTCCGACGTGGACAGCGGCGAACCCGTATGCCGGTTTAAAACGGATGATGAAGACGGCGATCAGGTGGTGTTGGCCGTCAACGCGGGCAATATGGCTTCCACCCTCGGTATTGCCGAGATCAACCGCATTGAAGAAGACCCCGGCTACGAATGCCTTTGGGCGGACGGCTTCGGCGCGGATTCCAAGGTCAGCATCTCCATGGTAACCCCGCAGGGCTATGCGGAAGGCTACCGTATGCATCAGCTTGCCGCCACCCGTACGGATAACCGGGAAGATTACGCCGATCTCAACGATGCCCAATACGCCAATTTCAGGGCGGTGATCACCTCCGGCATGGGCGCGGGCGCATTATATCGCTCCTCTTCTCCCATCGATCCGGATCTGAACCGGAATCAGGAAGCGGACGCCGCCGTTGCCGAATGCGGCATCCGCACCGTTGTGAATATGACCGATTCGCAGGAAACAATGCTTGCTTACCCCGGTTACGCGGAATCGAATTACGCAAAATGTGACGTGATCGCCCTGAATATGGAGATGGATTTCTTTACCGACGCCTTCAAAGAGAAGCTGGCGGAAGGCTTCCGGTTTATGGCATCCCACGAAGGCCCGTATCTGATCCACTGCAAAGAGGGCAAGGATCGCACCGGCTTTGCGGCGGGTATTCTCGAATGCCTGATGGGAGCCTCCGCGGATGAGGCGGTTGCGGATTATATGCTCACCTACCGCAATTTTTACGGCGTTGCGTCCGGCGACGATCAGTATGCTTTTATTGCCGACAGCAATATCAAAGCCTCCCTTTGCAAGGCCTTCGGTATCGAAGCGCTCGACGGTGAAAACATCGATCTTGCCCAATGCGCCCAAACGTACCTGCAATCGATCGGCCTGACCGACGCGGAGATTTCCGCGCTGAAGGATCACCTGAGCAAGGCGTATCGCTGAAACCCCGACAAAAACCGGTCCTTTACGGATTTTTGTGTAGTAAAACAAATTGCAGTTTACAAAGTTTTTCGTGCAAAACCAAGAAAAAGTCCCTGAACGAAACCGCTCAGGGATTTCCTTTTTTAATCTGCCGTCAGCCGGAAGGTCCACTGAAATTCTCCTGTGGGCAGCTCGTATTCCGCTTCCGGTTCCGGGCCGCAGGAATGAGAACCGAGCCCCCGCATACGGTGGTCGAGATACAGATACTTGTTTTCGCTCTGCTCCAGTTCATCGCAGTGCCGCGCTTTCGCAAGGTTTTCCAACGTGAAATCGTGCAGTGAGAAGCAGAGCTTTCCTTCGGCGGTCAGGGATCCGTCTTTGCCGGATACCGTTACCCGGCGGCAATCCTCGTGGCTGCCGGTTTCCTGCGGTACGTCGTAACAAAAGTGCATATCGCGGGCGTTCGCCTCATATATGCCCACGGGGGCGGCCGCCTTGCAGTCCGGGTAGCTTTCCCCGGGGCCGCGGCCAAGCCAGCGGCAGCGCTCAAAATCCGCGGGCAGCGTGAGTATTACGCCCACCCGGGGCAGTATGGCAGGCGTATGGCCGTAGGGCGTCATGTGAACGGTTATATCCACGGCGCCGCCGGAAGCGATCCGGTAAACGAGTTGCGTATCAAAGCCCCAGTTGTGGCTGAGGGGCAGCAGCTTTCCCGCCGCCGTTACCGTAACCTCCGCGGGCGCGTCGGCAACGGTTACGGTATTGCAGCCGAAGCGCAGCGTGCGCACAAGGCGCTCTTCCCATTCGCTTTTATGGTTCGGCTCAAAGATCGCGCCGTCGTTATCCGTGCCCGCGCGGAAGCAGTTGAGCTTCATCGGCGCGGCAAGCCGTTCGCAGCCGCCGGAGGCCAGCCCGCACAGAAGCCCGTCGGCAAACCGTACCGTAAAGCCGTCCCCCGCAACCGTCACGTTCTCTCCTTCCTGCCGCACCGTATGCGGGAAGGGCTTTTTTTCTTCCGCGGGGCGGGGCAGATCGGCCAATATCTTCTGTTTATGGGCGATCTGCCTGCCGTTTTGCATAAATACGCAGTCCAGCGTGATCATCCCCGTAAGGCCGGAAGTGTCCGTGGGCAGATCGATGCGTCTCCATTCCCGCGGCGCAAGGCGCGCAAGCGATATCTGCCCGGCGCGCGCCGGTTTTCCGTCCGCGTTCAGGCTCCAGCAGAGCTCTACGCCCTCCAGCGGGGTAAAGTCGTATGTGTTTTTTATCAAAACGCCGGTCTTTTCAAAGCGCGCGTATATCGGCGCGCTCACCTCGCGCAGCTCGCCCCACGCGGGCTTCGGCGTGCCGTCGGAGGTATGGTAGCCGTCCAGCGAAAAGTTCTGCCAGTGATATACGTCGCCGGTAAAATCGCCGCCGTACAGGTAACGGGGCCTGCCGTTTCTGCCCTCGGTGTAAAAGCCGTGGCTCTTGTATTCCCACACGTAGCCGCCGCAGCAGTGCTCGTGCTCGTAAACCCAGTTCCAGATATCCTCCAGCCCGCCCGGAGAGTTGCCCATGGCGTGGGCGTATTCCACCATCAGCAGCGGATATTTCGGGCCCGCTTCGGAATCACGCAGCGTTTTCATCGGCATATAGCCGGTGGGGGAGAAGCGCCACGCCGCGTCCGGGCGGCATTCGCTCATATCCTTTATGGGCTTTTTCGCGTCCTGCTGCATCAGCCAATCCGCGCTCTTTACGTTGTTTTCGCCCGTGCCGCATTCGTTGCCGAGCGACCAGATATTGATGCAGGTCTCGTTTTTGTTGATCGCGTACATGCGCGATACCCGGTCGAAAAATGCGCCGAACCAGCTTTCGTCCTTGTTCAGCGCCCCCTGATCCCCGGTGCATTCCGCGCCGTGAGTCTCGCAGTCCGCCTCGTCCATTACGTAAATGCCAAGCTCGGAGCACAGCTCGTAAAACAGCGGGTGGTTTGTGTAATGGGAGCAGCGTATGGCGTTCAGGTTGCAGGCCTTGATATCCTTCAGCTCCGCCTCGATCTGCGCCGCGGTGATCGCGCGGCCGGTTTTCGCGTTGTTTTCGTGGCGGTTTACCCCCTTCAGGGTGATGGGGCTGCCGTTTAAGCGCAGGCGGCAGCCTGAGATCTCGCTTTTTGCGACGCCCGCCCGCTTGGTATGCGTTTCGGTGATAACGCCGTTTTCAAGTATTTCAATATATAACGTGTAAAGGTAGGGTTGCTCCGCGTTCCATAATACCGCGTTTTGCAGCGGCAGAAATACCTCTCCCGCTTCGGCGAGGGGCTTTTCCGCTTCGGCGCATGCCGTGCCGGCGGCGTCGTACAGGGTAAAGCGCAGCGCGGCGGGGGTGTTGCCCGCCTTGCAGTTGTATTTTACGGTAAAACCGGCGGCGTCCGGCAGCAGGGTGTAATCCCAAAGGGCGTTCTCGCCGGTATACAGCAGCATCACGCTGCGGAAGATGCCGCTGGCCATCAGCATATCCTGATTTTCGAGATAAGAGGCGTCCGAATAGGTGTATACCTTCACCGCCAGCAGGTTTTCGCCGTCGGCAAGAGCGTCCGTTATATCAAACTCCGCCGGGATGCGGCTGCCCTTGGAAAAGCCGATATACCTCCCGTTGAGCCATACGAAGTAAGCGTTGTCCACGCCCAGAAAACGCAGGTATACGCGGCCTTCTTCCGGTTTTTTTGCGGTAAAGGCGCGGCGGTACAGCCCCACCGGGTTATCCCTGCGGATATAGGGCGGGTCGTAGGGGAAGGGATAGCGCACGTTGGGGTAGCAGCAGCTGCCGTAGCCGCAAAACTGCCACATGCCCGGCACGGGGATCGTATCCCAATCGCCGTCGGGCGCGGCGGGCTCATAAAAGGGCTGATCGGTATCTTCCGCCAGCCAGCGGAATTTCCAATTTCCGTCCAGAAGCCGTATCCGGTCGGACGCGGCAGCGTTTTTATGCGTTACGCCCCGTTTCTGCGCCGGCAGCAGCATTGCGCGGGCGGGCAGGCGTCCTTCCGAGAGCAGATTCTGATTCTGGATATACGTCTTTGTTTGTTTCATATTCAGCCGTGTTGATCCTCCGGTTATGTTGATATCAAAAAAGATATGATTGCTTTCATTTTTTTAATGGCATTCAACGATTGTTTGTGTTATAATTCTATCATACATTAAGTCGGCATGTCAATTACGGCTCTTTTGTAACTGTTATTGTTTTTACGTCACGCAAAGAAAGGAGAATCCCTGATGAAAAAAACAATTTCGCTTATTCTTATCTGTCTGCTTCTGCTGATGCAGGCGCCTGCCGTTTTTGCCTCGAATTCCCTTAAGGGCGATATCGACGGCGACGGAAAAGTAACCGCCGCCGATGCGCGTCTTGCCCTTCGCTGCGCCGTTGACCTTGAAAACCTCACGCCCCGCCAGCGTGCGGCGGCGGGCGTATCCGGCGCCCGTAAAATCACCGCGGCGGACGCCCGTACCATTCTGCGTATGTCTGTGGAGCTGACCGATTATACCGCCGAAGCGACCGCGGCGGTGGAAGCCAAACTTGCTTCCATGTCCCTTTCCGAAAAAATCGAACAGATGCTGATGCCCGACGTGCGTTATTATAACGGCGATGGCGTTGAAACGCTGAACGGCGCCATGGCGGATCTGCTGCGGCGGCACGCCTTTGCGGGCGTGATCCTTTTTGCGCAGAATACGCAGACCGCAGCGCAGACCCTTCGCCTGACCCACGCGCTTCAGCAGGCGAACGCGCGTGAGGGCAGAACGCAGCTTCTTGTTTCCGTTGACCAGGAGGGCGGCAAGATCACCCGCCTTGCCACCGGTACCCAAACCCCCGGCAATATGGCGCTCGGCGCCATCGGCGACCCGGCCGCCGCAACGGAAGCTTCCAACATCATCGGCGAAGAGCTGGCCGCCATCGGTATCAATGTGGATTTCGCCCCGGTAATGGACGTGAATAACGAACCCGCCAACCCCGTGATCGGCGTGCGGAGCTTTTCGGACGATCCCAACCTTGCGGCAAAAATGGGCGCGGCCTATATCAGCGGCCTGCAAGATCAGAATGTGATCTCCGCGCTCAAGCACTTCCCGGGCCACGGCGATACGGGCACCGACAGCCATACCGGCCTGCCCATGATCGCAAAAACCTACGATGAACTGAAGAAAAACGAGCTGATCCCCTTCGCCGCCGGTATTGCGCAAGGCGCAGAGATGATCATGACCGCCCATATCCAGTACCCCGAGATCGAAAAAACCACCTACGTATCCAAGAGCACCCGCGAAGCGATCGCCATCCCCGCCACGCTTTCAGAAAAAATGATCACGCAGATCCTGCGCGGCGATATGGGCTATAACGGCGTTGTTGTAACGGACGCCATGAATATGGACGCCATCGCAAAGCATTTCGATCCGCTTGACGCCGCCGTGATGGCGATCAACGCGGGGGTGGATATTCTGCTGATGCCGTTTTCCACCCATACCGACGAAGAGATCGCCGCGGCGGAAACCTATATGCAGAATCTTACCGCCCTTGCCGCGCAGGGGGCGATCTCGCGGCAGAAGATCGACGCCGCCGTCCGCCGGATCCTTACGCTGAAATACGATAAGGGCCTGTTTAACGAATATGCCGGTATCTCTGAGGCTGCCGCAGTTGCCGCCGCCGAAAAAACCGTGGGCAGCGCGGCGCACCACGAGGCGGAATGGCAGCTTGCCAAGCGCGCCGTTACCATGGTAAAGAACGATAACAATACGCTGCCCATCCGTGCGGAAAATAAAAAGATCGTGCTGCTCGCCGCCTATTCCAACGAGGTGCTCAGCATGCGCTACGGCGTGGAACGTCTGCGGGATGAGGGCAAGCTGCCCGCGGGCACGAGCGTGGTGTGCGATTGCTATACTTCCACTGCATTGGATGCCGTGCTGGATGAGATCGCTGACGCCGATTACGTGATCGCCATTTCGGAGCTGTACCGTATGAGCGCGCTGGATCCGCGTACGGATAAAGGTGAAGACGGCGCGGCTCTGGATGAGATCATCCGTACCGTGCACAGCAACAACGGCCGTTTCGTGTTGGTGAGCGCCAATCTGCCCTATGACGTGGCCCGTTACCAGACTGCCGACGCGATTCTGGTTTGCTGGTCCGATAAGGGCATGAGCGAAGATCCCCGCGTACAGGGCGGCGACGTTACCCAGTACGGGCCGAATATCCCGGCAGCCGTTTATCTTGCCCTGTCTCCCGATGAGCGCCCGCAGGGCAAGCTTCCGGTTTCCATCCCGCAGCTGACCGCGGATTACACCTATTCCGACCAAATCCTGTACCCCATCGGCTTTGGTATTACGCCGGAAAAGTAGAAGTATAAAATAATAATTTATCGCTGTGTTACTATTGCGACGCGGCAGGCGGTACGGCGGGACGGTTCTGTGTATC